>JALLOG010000011.1 GCA_027717645.1 Desulfobacterota bacterium AH_259_B03_O07 | reverse complement strand
TTTCTTTGTATCAAGACAAAGAAAAATAAATAAACATTATGGATACCCGATTACCGCATTCGAGAATGACGGGGGTGAGATGACTGTTCAAGAAATTTACCTTTAATTATTAAAACTATTTAAGTATTTCACCCGTCCTTTCACTCCAAAGAAGCAGATCGAGTTCATCAAAATCGATATCTAAATGACTCGCAAACTTTTTCAACTTTTTCTCAATAGATAAATAACTTTTTCTCGATGTGGGAGGATTCGAACTGTTTGTTATTTTCAGTTCATGGAGTGATCGCAATATATGTTTATCCAGTATTGCATACCCTGTGAATCCAATATTCCTAAGAAAATGACTCGCCTCTTTATATCCCATTCCCATAATACCCTTGTAACTGGCGAAAAAGTCCCTTCTATTTTGTGCATCTTTATTGAATAGAATCAGATCCTTTAGTCTAAAATCATATTCCTTTTTGAGAAACTCCCGTGTGTAAAAAACATACTTAGCCCTGGCATTTGGAAACCTATGTATACCCTTTAGTCTTTTGGAAAGATCATACTCGTCTGCACTCATGATGACATCCCTAATTGAGTCAACTGATTTGAGACCCATTTTAGCACTAGCTCCGGCTGTAAAAATGCAGAAAGCCAGCTCTTCAAAGATTTTAAGATCATCACCCTTTTTCAATATATCCTTGAATTCTCTTAATCGAGATCGTATTTGCTTCCTCTTTTCGATGTAACTTTTCTGAAGTCTTTCGAAAAGATTATCCCTCATATTGGAATTATACTAGGAAGAAATTAACGAAGAAAGGGGTGTTAGCAAATTTAACCGCGTGAACCTTTTGATGATCTTTTGGAAATTCTCTTTCCACTCGGTATAGTCAATATTTGACCGGCTATTATGGTAGATCCCATGAGATTATTGGCGGCCTTTATAGATGCTACAGTCACTCCGTGTTTTCTGGCTATTGACCCTAGCGTATCTCCACGCCTCACTTTGTATTTAACTGGCGCACTGCTTTTGCTTGCATAACTACGACTTTTTCCCCCCGGAATAGTTAGAGTCTGACCAGATCTTATTGTCGTTCCTCTAAGATTATTCGCTGACTTTATAGAAGAGACACTCACTCCATGACGCGAAGCTATCTTACCAAGTGTATCTCCTTTCCTCACCTTGTATTTTACAGGTTTACCACTACTCCTGGCATAAGTACTGCCCGAACCTTTACCACCGGAGATTGTCAGAGTCTGACCAGATCTTATTGTCGTTCCCCTGATATTATTCGCCGACTTTATCGAAGAGACACTCACTCCATGACGCGCAGCTATCTTACCAAGTGTATCTCCTTTCCTCACCTTGTATTTTACAGGTTTACCACTACTCCTGGCATAAGTACTGCCCGAACCTTTACCACCGGAGATTGTCAGAGTCTGACCAGATCTTATTGTCGTTCCCCTGATATTATTCGCTGACTTTATAGAAGAGACGCTTACACCACTTCGCTGAGCTATAACTCCGAGTGTATCTCCCTTCCTCACCTTGTATTTGTAAGGTGCGGCATTCCTTGCTACATATTTCGCTTCCGCAGCATTCGGTATTTTAATGGATTGTCCAACAAAAATGGTCGTTCCCCTTATATTATTTGCACTTTTAACATTGGAGACACTAACTTGGTGCCTGGCCGCAATAGCCCCGAGAGTATCACCATTTCTTACTTTGTATCTAACCGTAGACCTATTAGAGATGCTGGCATACTTGGGACCAGATCCACCAGATCCCTTACCGGGAATTCTAAGGACCTGTTCAGTTCTTATGGTTGAACCTTTTAATCCATTAGCTCTCTTTATTGAAGAAACGCTAACACGATGACGTCTTGCAATCTTTCCAAGTGAATCGCCCCTCTTAACCCGATACTTTGAAGTCCCTCCACCACCCGAATAACCTACAGAAGCTACAGTCCTCAAAGAAGAAAGATTGGCTTTCTTGGCAGCAACTACTTTACCAAAACCTGGAGGTACCTTAACCTGATATAATCCTCCAGGTGGTGTGACGCCATGTTTCAAACCCGGGTTTAGTTCCCTTAGGGAATAACCGTTAGCCCCTATTACACTAGCTATTTCACTTAGATTCTTCTGTGGTGGCACATAAGCTTTTTCATATCTAATTGGTGCTTCGTAATAAATTCCACTAAATCCATATTTTTCTGGATTCTTAGTTATTATTAAGGCAGCCATAAGCTTTGGCACATAATCCCTAGTTTCTTTTGGAAGAGTAAACTCGGAAATCAACCAGTAATCATATAAATTATATTGATCAATAGCAGCCTGCACTCTATGCTCGCCACAATTGTAACCAGCTGCGGCTAGCTCCCAAGACTGAAACATATCATAGAGATCTGCTAGATAATTTGCAGCTGCAATTGTAGATTTTTCGGGATCCATTCTATCATCAGCCCACGAGTCAACCCTGAGACCATATCGTAACGCGGTTGGCTTGATAAATTGCCAAGGTCCAACCGCAGCAGCGTGAGATCTGGCCTTGACATTAAATCCACTCTCTATCATTGCAAGGTAAACAAGGTCAGGTGGTAATCCCTTCCTCTTTAGGATCTCGGTCATCATAGGAATATACTTCCCAGAGCGTTCAAGCCATTTTTCAAAAAACTTTCGACCCGAGGTTTGAAAATAACCAATATAATAAGTAACCCTAGGATTTAGGACTACCGGAAATTCCTTTCTTTTCGGATCAAACTCTGGATAACTCGCATAAATATCATCCCTTAGATAGAAGAAATAATAATAGGCACTCCATGTTTGGGAATTTGGTTCAAGAAGAAAGAAACGAGACTCTTTGTCCCTTAAAAATAAGTCTTGTCGATTTGATGGAATCGCAAAGCTTCTTCCAAGCGAATCCTTGCCATATGCGGCGCCCAAACCTGAGACATCCCCCGTACCATACATTTTAATACCACTTGTTAAGGGAGACTGTGATTTGTAGGTATTGCTTGAGCAGGAAAAAAGAATAAGGCTAATGAGCCCTACGATATAATAATACCTGAATTGCATTGGCTCTCTTTTTATCATATATCTCACCATATGTCAACAATTTTTAGGGAGTAACAACAAATAAAGTGATAAAGCAGGATCGTCTTTAAAACGACAAAGTCATACTTCAAGCACTTTAATTCTATGACTTTATGCTAGAATGAATTTAAAAAATTAAATAAATTTAACTCACATACATAACTCTTGAATCTTAAGGGCTTCTGTGGATAATTAGACCTAACATAATCATTGATTTAACCTTTTATTTTCGGGTCAGACAATCCCTAATGACAAAAGCAATAGGCCCCTCATCTACGATCCTGCTATTTTTTTTTACCTTCCTCTTCTTTTCGACTCCATCATCTAGTAAGGACGATTCAGGCAATGATGATTCTGATACAATCAGAATTTCGAAAATAAAAATTAATGGTAACAAGACTATATCCACAAAAAAAATTAAGGAGAGTATAGCAACAGAGACTCCTTCCATTAAACCCTGGGTAAAAAAACCGGAGTTTGATGAAGAAATCTTAAAAGATGACATTATGAGAATTCAAACTCTTTATAATAACAATGGATACTACGATGCTAAAGTTGAGTACGAACTCGAATACAACAAGGAAGGAAACATGGTGGATATTACCATTAAAATCGATGAAGGAAAACCTGTGATCCTAACTGAATTTAATCTTGATTATCAGAAAATAATAGGCGAAAAAACTGGAAACAAGATACTAAAATTGATTCCCATTAAAGTAAATAAAGTCTTCTCGGCAGATAAATATGAGAATACAAAAAATGTGATTCTCGATGTTCTCTCCGACGAAGGATACCCTAAAGCAGAAATAAAGGGTGAGGCCCTTGTCGACAGAAAAGAAAAGTGGGCTAAAGCGAGTTTCATTATAAACCCCGGGCTCCTTTATAGGTTTGGTTCTACCAGTATAGAAGGGAATGATAAAGTGAAAAAGAAATTGATTACTCGAGAAATATTGTATAAGAAGGGAGATATTTTTTCTGAATCAAAAATAGACGATACACAGGCTCAGATCTTTCAACTTGGTATGTTTAGATCAGTTCTAATCGATACTCTCTATAATGATGAAGAAGAATTCGTCGATATAGTAATCAGAGTTTCTGAAAGAAAATTTGGAAGTGTGAAAATAGGTGCTGGGTTTGGTACAGAGGATAAGCTGAGGGGACAAATTATCTGGACTCAGAGAAATTTATTTGGTACTGGAAGAACATTGAGAACCTCTGCTAAGGCATCATTTATAACGCAAAGATTAGAAACTGAGCTTATTCAACCTTATATAATAGGAAGAAACTCTGAATTTTCTACTTTGCTAAATTTATCTAGAGACGACGTACCGAGTTTTAAAGGTACCAGCCTACGTAACACAACCAGGTTAAGTAAAAGCTTTAAAAAGATATATAACGCGTTCGGATCTTTTAACATTCAGTATTCTAATATAGAAAGCAGTACAAAAAGGAATCCAGAAGAAGAAAGCTTAGATAATGTTTTCTTAACGTTTTTTAATTTTGTTTTTGACCGTTCGACAGTTAACAATGTTCTCGATCCAACAAGAGGTTCATTTATTTCTCTTGGACTGGAACCATCCTTCAGGGCTCTTGCATCAGATGTGAATTATCTTAAGGGTATAATCGATCTGAGAGGATACAAATTAATTTCAGAAATCGTATTCGCCGCAAGACTTAATATTGGAGTAATTCAGCCCTTTTCTCCAACCGGTACTTTTGATATCCCCATTTTCAAGAGATTTTTCGCAGGTGGAAGCAACAGCATGAGAGGCTTTCCATTTCAAAAATTAGGACCACTAAACAATGAAGGCGACCCACTTGGAGGGAATTCACTAATTGTGGGAAGTTTCGAGACAAGATTCCCAATATTCAGGGATTTAGGCGGTGTTGTATTCTTCGATTATGGTAACATTTATGTTAAGGAATGGGATTTTAGGATAGGTGACCTAAAATATGCACCTGGAGTAGGCTTAAGGTATGACACACCAATTGGACCAATAAGATTCGATGTTGGATACGCCCTCAATCCGGAGCCAGAATTCAGCAGAACCCAGTTTTGGATCAGTATTGGACAGGCATTCTAATAATAATAACAAAGTCAGAATATACTAGTTAAGCTATGCTCATGTTAGACTTTCTTCTATAATTAAGACATGCGTTCTATTATTATAAAAGCTATAGGAATATTTATTTTAATTATATTGCTTCTAATTTCAGGTCTAGCTGTATTTTCTCAGACACAGTATTTTAGAGATATTTTAAAAGCACAAATAGAAAGAGCAGTAAGTTCTGCAACGAACCAAACTTTTACCATAGAGGAGATTGAAGGGAATTTCTTTAGTGGTTTTGCGGTAAATGACATTTCCTTGAAAATAGACGGCGAACACTTTTTAACACTTCAAAAGATTTCAGTCAATTACTCCCTCCCTCTTATGTTCAGCAACTCTATGATTTTAAGAGGAAATGTCCCTATCAGTAATGTTTCCACGAGTGGGCTAAATTTGAATCTAATAAAAGAAGAGGACGGAAGTTGGAATTTTGATAAACTCTCTGGGAAAAAAGAAAGTAAAGAGAAAGAAGAGGAAGTAGAAAAAAAGGAAAAGAAATCCTCCAGATGGAGCGTTTTTTTACAAAGCGTTCTACTGCAAGAGAATAAAATACAATTTGAAGATAGAACAAAGGGAGAAACAACTACTATAGAAGCTACCGAATTGGATTTCGGCATAGATTTGATTGGAATTACAAACAAAATTGACCTTGAATTAAGAAATGCAGATATAGAAGTAAATCCACAAAATATAGTAATAAAAGGTTTATCCACTGACGTTTTCTTCAGTGAGGGTGAAGCCCGTATAGAAGACCTCAAAGCAAAGTTAAATGATGGAGAGATTAGAATTAATGCAGAAGTAAGTGATTTTAGGAAACCAAAATTCATAATAAAAGCCAGTGCCCTCGGGTTAAAAATGAAAGATATAGGTGTTCTAAACGCTAAAGTAGAAGGTAGAGGTCAATATAGAAGTAACAAAGACATTGAGGCCGAAATGGATATTAAACTTACTAACTCAGTTGTGTTAGGGAAAAAGGCAGATGTTTTAGTTCAGATAAAGATGGAGGGAACAAAGGCTGAACTGACCCATGGTTCAATAAAAACCGGTTTTGGAGAAGCTATTATAAGTGGCGAAGCTAGGCTAGATCGAATCCTTACCAAAGAAGGCCTAAATCAATTCGATTTAAACTTATTACTTAATAACATCAAGACCTATGAACTAATTGATATTATCGAGAAAAGACCCGACTCTGTAGAAAATGATCCTAGTGCCTCACTAAATGCTAATTTAACTCTAAATGGAGATTGGAAAGAATTTGATGAAATCAAAGTAAACGCAAGAATAGACGAACTTAACTTGAAGGGGGAAAAGGTTGGAAAAGTCGATTTAAAGGGTACTGCCGAGGCTTCCAGGTCAAACGTAAAAGTTGATATAAATTCCAAACTGGAAAATTTCAATTTATCCGTATTACTAGCGAATGAAAAATATAAGAGTGACCTAAATACATCATTAGCCCTTAAAGGTACCATCCCATTAAAAGGGGATATCTTAAAAGGGCTTACCGCATCTGTAAACGGAGAAATATTGCCTTCGACAATATTTGATTTAAAGCAGATTAAAGGGAAAATAGATGTTTCTTACAATAAGGATCTTATTACAGTAAGTTCTCTTTCACTAACTTCAGATTCCTTGGAAATAAGCGCTAAAGGAAACGTTGAAGGGACTGGTTTCAGTTTTGAGGCTGAAGTTCCAAATTTAAACTTTATATCCAAGATTTCTCCAGAACTTGATTTTTCGGGATCTCTCAAGGCCCAAGGAACTGTCGAAGGTAGAATTGCAAGTCCAAATTTTAATATCACATCCAAAATTCTTGATCTTTCGTACAAAGATGAAATACAGGTCGAATCCATCGATCTCGCTGCCGAAGGTGTTTTTAATGCCGATTATCCACAAATCCAGGCCAAAGCAGATATCCAATCGATCAAATACAAGGATAAAGACATAAGAAGCATTAATTTTAATGCGAAAAATGAAGGAAAGGGTATTGTAGCTGAGTTATCCATCACAGAAACTGAGGAAAGAAATTTCAATATTGATTTCACGCTAGCTGATATAAAAGGTAAAGAAAAAGATATAGAAATAAACAATATTAAATTAAACTTAAAGAACACCATCATTCAAAATAAAGATAGGATTGACTTGATCATCGGTCCGGAAAAACTAATCGTAAGATCGTTTAATCTTTACTATAACGATAGCTCAGTCGTAGGCAACGCCGAGGTTAATTTCAAAGGAAATATCAATATAAATCTAGAGCAAAAAGGTCTAAATCTAGCTCTCATCTCGGAGACTTTAGAGTTTGAAGAACCCTTGGAAGGTATCGTGACGGGAAGCATAAATGTTAGTGGCACAATGCTAGAACCTATTATTAAGACCAATATTAATGTTTCAAATCTGAAGTTTCGTGAACTCGAATTAAATAGTTTAAATTCCGATATCAACTACTTAGGCAAACGGTTAAATTTAAACATTAATGCTGACCAAAACTCAAAGGAAATACTGACTATATCCGGAAATGTCAATGTAGATCTCAATTTTAAAGAAATAGGCAAAAACCTTCAAAACGCATCTTTAAACCTCTCAATTAGCTTAACCAGAATAGACCTCAGCCCCATATCTGGGTTAATCGACGAAATAAAAATTATAGAAGGGAACCTGATAACCAATGTAAAAGTTACAGGAAATATAAAACGCCCTGTTATAAACGGTCAAGTGAAGTTAGTCGACGTAAATTTAAGATTACATTCACTAAGAAATGAATTAAAGATAGAAAGCGGACTCTTGGAATTTCAGGGTCAAAATGGTTTCCTAAAGCTTGTAATTATAACCGACGATGGGGATGGTACATTTGATGGCGATATCGATCTTTCAACCTTGTCCTTTAACTTAAATGGAAAAATGAACAGATTTTTGATAAAGCCAAAGGGGGTATCTGCGAGACTTGATGGTAGTTTAAAGGTAAAAGGAAATGACGGGAAGATTAGCATTAATGGAGATATAAAAGTTCCAAGAACCCGTATAAATATTCCCGAAGAACCACCAAAAAAATTGCCTGATATCAAATTTGTTGACGAAGAGGAAAAAGAGAAAATCGTAATCGAGGATACGAAAAAAACAGATTTTTTTGTTGAGAACATAGCAATCGATCTTAAAGCATCCATGCCTAGAAATGCATGGATCAGAGGTAAAGGTGCAAATATCGAAGTCGAGGGAGATTTTGATATCGAAAAAGGGTATGGTGAAGAACTTAGATTGTTTGGTACAGTCAAAACAATTAGGGGCACTTACAAGGTTTTGGGAAAGGTATTTTTCATCGAAAAGGGAACTGTGAGCTTTCGTGGTATGCCTGAAATTAACCCTTTATTAGACCTTCAAGCCCTTCATAAGGTTTCAAATGTAAAGGTATTTATAAATATTAGTGGAACAGCAAAGAAGCCAAAATTAATCTTCAGCAGTGATCCACCAATGCAGGAAACGGATATCATTTCCTATATCGTATTTGGAACGTCATCAGATAAAATTGGTGCAGATGAAAGGAATAGTCTTCAGTCTACTGCAGCAGGGTTAGCGGGAGGCATAGCCGCACAGAAACTTCAGAGTTTGGTAGGGGAAAATATATCACCAGATGTCTTAAGAATGGGGACCGGCGAACAAGGAACAGAATTCGAGGTCGGGAAATACTTAACAGACGATTTATATGTTTCATACAACCGAGGTATTTCAGAATCTACATTAGAAACTACAAATCTACTTACTGATTGGGTATTTATAGAATACTATTTTTTCAATTTCCTATCAGTAGAAAGTCAAATAGGTAATGTTAACTCGGGGGCGGATTTGTTCTATAACTTCAACTTCTGACTTATTTTATTGTTTTAAATAGGAAACCAACTAATGACTGATGTTGCCCTCATTCGTCTAGCCATTTAGTAAAACCCTTCTTATTCCTCTGACAGCCTGCATTATGCGCTGTTCATTCTCAACAAGGGCAAATCTTACAAACCCTTCACCATAGGTACCGAATCCGATCCCTGGCGAAACTGCAACCTTCGCCTTCTCGATAAGTAATTTGGAGAATTCAAGTGAACCCATCGTTTTGAATTTTTGCGGAATTTCAGCCCATACAAACATTGTCCCCTTCGGACTCGGTATATCCCAACCCTGCCGAGAAAGACCTTCTATCAGTTTATCTCTTCTCAATTTATATTTATCCCTGATTTGACTAACACAATCCTGAGGACCATTTAATGCCGCTATTCCTGCAATCTGAATAGGTTGAAAAATTCCATAATCTAGATAGCTTTTGATTCTTCTTAGAGCAGATATTATGCTCGGGTTTCCCGCCATAAAACCGACACGCCATCCAGGCATACTATAACTCTTAGATAATGAAAAAAACTCTACCCCAACTTCCTTTGCACCCGGAGCTTCTAAAAAACTGGGAGCCTTATACCCATCAAAACAAAGATCAGCATAGGCAAAATCATGAACGACGATTAGGCCAAATTCCCGCGCCAGTTCTGTGACATTTTTAAAAAAATTGACGTCAACAACACTGGTAGTAGGATTATTTGGAAATGAAATCATTAGTACCTTAGGCTTGGGCCAAACCTCCTTCAAAGCCTTTTCTATAGAATCGATAAGGTCTACGTCATCTAAAAGGGGTACACTTTGCACATCACCCCTAGCAATTATCACAGAATACGTGTGAATCGGATAAGCTGGATTGGGAACTATAACAACGTCTCCGGGTGATATAATTGACAGTATAAGATGTGAGATCCCTTCCTTAGAACCGATTGTTGCAATGGTTTCCGCATCAGGATCCAGTTCAACTCCATAATTTCGTCTATACCAGTCACAAATTGCTAATCTTAATTTAGGGATACCAGCTGATGCAGAATATCTGTGATTCCTGGGATTTCTCGAAGCTTCTACCAACTTGTCTACGATGTGTGTAGGGGTTGGTTGGTCCGGATTTCCCATACCCAAATCGATAATATCCTCTCCCCGAGCCCTAGCCTTTGTCTTTATCTCATTTACAATTGCAAACACATAGGGTGGAAGTCTTTCAATCAGAGAAAATTCTTCTACAATGTCTTGCATCACACAATCTCACGAAAATTAAATAATCTATTTATCTTATTATAATAAATGACAATCTCAAGCTTTCTGGAAAAAAGAGATCATTTTATGTTAAATTTAAAAGCATTATGAAACTAAAAGTAGTAATACTAACTTTGTTATTAACATTCCTAATTCTATACAGTATAAGTTACTCATATGAGAGCTATACACATATTGGTATTGCTTCTTGGTATGGCATGAAATTTCATGGAAAGAAAACTGCTAGTGGTAAGTTATTCAATATGCATGCATTTACCGCCGCACATAAATTTCTGCCATTTGGGACAATGGTTAAAGTCATCAACCTAAAAGATGGAAGGGGAGTTACGGTAAAGATCATTGATAGAGGACCCGTTGCAAGAAGAAGGATCATAGACCTCTCACATGCAGCAGCCAAGACCATAGGATTAATCAATAAAGGGATTACAAGAGTTAAGATAGAAGTAATCTCAATACCTAAAAATAACAAAATGAGTTCCTAATACTCGGGATTTCGTTAGGCTACTTTCGCAATATATTAAAAGAAAATTTTAAATGAATAAAAGGTGTCTTATAATCTTCTTGGTACTTCCATTTCTTTTTTCGTGTGCAATTTTTTCGAAAAAGAGCGTTAGTAGAAGACAAGAAATCAAGAGTTATCCCAAAGAAGGGACGACTCAGATTGGAATTGCATCGTGGTATGGCATTGAAGAACACGGTTTGCCTACGGCAACCGGTGAAAGATTCAGCAAGGATGCTTTTACTGCTGCCCATAAAAGCCTTCCTATGGGAACCATAGTCAGAGTCACGAATCTAGAAAACGGAAGAGATGTAATTGTGAAAGTTAATGATCGTGGACCATTCGTAGAAGGTCGAATGATCGATCTTTCATATGCCGCAGCAAAATCTATTGCGATGATAAGAAAGGGAACGGCAAATGTAAAAGTTGAGATAATTTCAGCTCCTGGTCGGTCGAGCGACTTCTTTGAACCGAAATACATTGTACAAGTTGGATCCTTCAGGGATAAAAACAAGGCTTTGAATCTTAAAAGTGATCTTTTATTAAGATTAAATAACGAGGTAAGGGTTGAGAAAATTGATATTGAGGGCGAAAAATATTACAGGGTGAGGATAGGACGTTTCTCCAGAAGAGAAGACGCTGAAAAAACCTCTCATAGCTTAAAAAAATTCGGCTATAGAGGGAAAGTCATATTGGAGTAAATCGCTGACACATTTTTAACTCTGTTAGTGTTTTTAATGTATATGTACAGATATTTTTTCTAGTTTAAGCTCTCAAATCTGATATTGAGATCAATTTCTATGAGTTATTTCAAGGTTACAATAAAGGCAATTAATATTGATAGTGTAGTAAATAGAGTTCTAAATATTGATTCGGGGGCCGTTGTTATATTTATTGGTACCGTGAGAAAATCTTCGCACGGTCGAGAAGTTCTTTACTTAGAATACGAAGCTTATGAAAATATGGCCATTAAAGAATTTCGTAAATTAGCTGCCGAAACTAAAAGCAAGTGGAATGTAAAAAAAGTCTCTATAGTTCATCGAATCGGAAGGCTTAAAGTTGGAGAAATAAGCGTAGTCATCGCCGTTGCTTCTCCCCATAGGGATGATGCCTACAAGGCTTCTAGATATATTATTGAAAAACTTAAACAGAAGGTACCAATCTGGAAAAAAGAAGCTTGGGATGGTGGACTGGAATGGATACAAGGAACATAGGAGATTCCCGATTTGACATTTTTTAAGTCTCCTTTAACCTATATTACTACTTTTGTATTTGCTAGGATTTTTTAAGGTTAATAATATCAGCCGCTTGGATCACAATCTGTGACCGGGACGGAGAGAAATTTGAAAAGATATACTAGGACGGAACAAGATCCGTACCTTTAATAGAAATAATAAAATTGATCCAGCAAAGGGTTTAGCCCTTTAGCTGGATTTTTTGTGTCATAACTATTCCTATGTCAAAAGTTACTGTTCCTATAATCGTCGGAAAGAAAAAAAGGAATGAAAAAATTGTCACATTGACGGCGTATGACGCAGCCACCGCAAGGATTATAGATGAAACTGGTGTTGACATTATTCTCGTAGGCGATTCTCTTGGAAATGTTATACAGGGTCTCGACAAAACCCTTGAGGTAACTATGGATGAAATGATTTATCACACAAAAATAGTTTCTAGGGGGATTAATCGTGCTCATCTTTGTGGTGACATGCCATTTATGTCTTATCAGTCCTCGATCGAAGTAGCAATTAGAAACGCCGGAAGATTTATTAAGGATGGTAGAGCGGAATCTGTCAAGATAGAGACGAACGAGAATTACCTTGAAACCATATATGCGATTCAAAAAGCAGGCATACCTGTCATGGGACATATAGGATTGTGTCCACAGTCCGTACTAATGACTGGTGGCTATAAAATTCAAGGAAGAGAAAAAAACGAGGCCAAAAGGTTAGTTGGACTTGCAAATTCCATTGAAGATGCCGGAGCTTTCTCAATAGTTTTGGAAAGCATTCCCCTTAAACTCGCAAAGAAAATAACTAAATCGATAGGAATTCCCACAATTGGAATTGGTGCGGGGCCATATTGTGATGGTCAAGTATTGGTTATCAATGACCTAGTTGGACTGACTCCCGATCCCGCTCCTAAGTTTGTAAAGAAATATGCGAATGTGAGACAGATAATGACTAAGTCAGTTATAGAATTCAGAGACGAAGTTCAGTGTGGCACTTTTCCAAGCTTAAGCCATTCTTATGATTGAAACTGATAAAATGAGAATTGTTAACAAAGTTAAATATATGCAGGATTTATCGAACAAAATAAGAAAGGATGGGAAAACCATCTCCTTAGTGCCAACTATGGGAGCACTACACGAAGCTCATCTCAGTTTAGTAACCGAGGCTAAGAGAAAAGCGGATGTTTGTGTGGTAAGCATATTTGTAAATCCAACACAGTTTGGGCCCGGTGAGGACTACGATAAGTATACTAGGAATCTAAATGGTGATTTAGGAAAATTGAAGAATATAGGAGCCGATATTGTATTCACACCCGAGGTAGATGAGATCTACCACCAAGGATTCCAAACATATGTTGAAGTAAGTGAGCTTGAGAAGCATCTCTGCGGTCCCTTTCGTAATGGGCACTTTAGAGGGGTTGCGACGGTAGTTCTCAAATTATTTAATATTGTAAAACCCCATGTTTCTATTTTCGGCGAGAAGGATTTTCAGCAATTAAAAATAGTTCAAAAAATGGTAAGGGACTTAAATCTTGAGATAGAAATTCTGCCTTCACCAATTATAAGGGAGAAACATGGTCTGGCTATGAGCTCCAGAAACTCATACCTATCCCCAAGACGGAAGATATCGGCTTTTGGTGTTTTCAAGGCCTTAAGTGAGATAAAAAAAGAATTCGATTTGGGTTGTAAAATATCAAAAAAAATAATTGAGTCAGGTAGAAAGATACTAGAACAATCAAGTATTACAGACATAGACTATATGGATATATGTGACCCAGAAACACTCCAGAGTAAGGAAATTGCTGAAAGTGGTGACTTGTTAGCAATTGCGGTAAGATTAGGCGGAACAAGACTAATAGACAACATAAGACTTTAAGGAGGCAAAGAAAATAGAAAGAACGCTTCTTAAATCAAAAATTCATCGAGCTACGGTTACACAAGCCAACATTGAATACGAAGGAAGCATTACTGTAGATAAAGATTTAATGGCAGCGGCTGATTTAATTCCATATGAGAAGGTTGATATCTTTAACGTTACAAATGGACACAGATTCTCCACGTACGTCATTGAAGGTAGGCAAGGCTCAAATGAAATTTGTGTGAATGGTGCCGCAGCTCATCTAGCTAGAGAAGGCGATTCCCTCATAATCGCTAGCTTTTCGTCATATGATGAAGATGAATTCGGGGAACACGAACCTAAACTGGTTTACGTTGATGATAAGAATAGAATAAAGAAGATAAAGAGCAAACGAAAAAAATTAAGAGTCGCAAAGAGCTGAACTGAGTTTCTTTTTATAAATTATACCAAAAATTGACCCTAAATATGAGAAAATTCATCAAAAATATTGACATAAGCTTTTAAGGAGGTTATAAATGTAAGCTATAAAAAGGAGGAGGTAGGGTGATTGCTGAAGTTTTATCTCAATTGGCCCCCTTTTGAATTTCTAATTAATCACGAACAGGGTAGAAATTCTCCTAATAAAACGGAGAAGATAACATGAAAGCAGTGATACTTGCAGCAGGCAGAGGCAAGAGGTTGTATCCATATACTAAATACATACCTAAGTGCCTTCTAGACATCGGTGGGGAAACTATACTTGAACATCAAATAAATCATATAAGAGATTGTGGAATTGACGAAGTCATAATTGTGATTGGATTTGGATTTGAAAAGGTTGAGAACTTTCTTAGAAATTACGATAGCTTAGGAATGAAAGTAAAAACCGTTTATAATCCCTTTTATCAAACCACCAATAGCTTAATTTCACTTTGGATAGCAAGAGGAGAAATGGATGGGGATATTGTTGTAATGAATGGGGATGATGTATTTGAGATCGAGGTTCTTGAACAGGCCCTAGCAACAAGAGATGAGAAAATTTGTTTACCTATAAAAATTAAATCATTATATGAAGAAGAAGATATGAAGGTTCATATGAGAGGAAAAAGGATAATCGAAATAGGTAAGACACTTACGAACCGTTCTTCTGCCGAATCTGTAGGAATCAGAGTCTTTAGAGACACGGGGGTTGAATTTCTTAGGAGAGCAATCGAAGAGGAGATGAGAATAGAAGGAGCAGAAAAAAAGTGGTATATATCTTCCATACATCGCTTAATTAAAAAAGGCTACAAGGTAAAATCTCTAGATATCCAGGATTTATTTTGGATGGATGTAGATTATCCCAGTGACCTTTTTAAAGCCAGATTTAATTCTAACAAATTTCTCAACAAACCATATCCGGAAAGGTTCCTTCGTGTCGTAGATTCAAATTGATAAAATGGATCACGCAATATTAGTAGCGGCCGGCACAGGCTTAGACGGAGAGGATCTCAGCTCGTTTGGAAATATAGTTTTTGGATCAGTACCCCAAGTTAAACGACTAATCATTACCGCACAGAGAGCTGGAATAAAAAGATTTTCAATTATCACGGATACCCTTGATAGTCCCCTTAAAGACCTATTAATTAACGACAAACGCATAGATAGCGAAATAGAGTGGCATAAGCTTGGAAAACCAGTAAAATTTGAGTCAAGCCCGTCATTAGTTCTTCAGTCAAATCTCGTAACTACCCCCGTTGCGCTTTCAGAATTCATGAAATGCTCTGTTAAAAACGATGAAATCCTGTTGTTAGTGGATCGTTCCCAAGACGCGGGGCTAAAGGCAGATAACGGATCGATAGAAGACATATATCTGGGTGGAGGTAGAGCTGTAGGGGCCTTTATCGCTTCTGGCAGACTTCTAGAAAAATCTATAATGAATTCGATGTCCTTAGACACATGGGCTCAAGAGCTAGTTGGCGGGGGCAAACTAAAGTTTACGGAATTTTCTAATGGTTACTGGATGAGAATCACATCTGATCCCACATCGCCCAAAAAAGCAGAACGACTCATTATATCCCACGTAGGAAAAACACTCACAGGGTGGATTTCAAGAAATATTAATAGCAAAATTTCTTTACGTGTAAGTCGATACCTAATACGAACACCGCTCACACCAAACATGATCAGCGTCCTAACAAATATGATAGGAGTACTTTCGGGTCCATTTTATGCCATTGGACATCCTGTATGGGGCGCCATATGTCTACAGATTGCTACTGTTCTAGATCGATGTGACGGAGAGGTAGCTAGGATAAAACTTATGGAGACAAAACGTGGGCAATGGGTGGACACGATTTCGGATCAGCTAACGATTCTTTCGTTCGTAGTTGGAGTAACTATCGGATATTATGGGGTTGCAGGAAACCCTATAGTTTTGGTTTTTGGTGGGTTAAATCTGGGGATTTTTATATTCTTCCTAATCTGGTCTTTCTATTTTCTAGTCAGGTATACGAATTCGGGCAGCTTGGTATCTTACTTCAACGTAGATAAACTGATAATTAAGGAGCAAAGGACCCTAGTACATAAGCTAATATTATATGTTCGTCCAATGAGTAGAAGAAACTTCTATTCACTTGGTTTGCTTGTGTTAGCGATCATTGGAGGATCACCTTGGGTATTCTGGTGCATAACAATTTCTCTTATATTATTCCTAATTCATCAAATTGAAGATATAATAATGCTCAAAAAACTGAAACCCGAAACAACACTTAAATGACCCATTGATTTAAGGGCGTTGTTAAATGAATGAATTAAATCAAGACAAGAGTTTACCGGCACATGGAAAGTCATACAATCCCAACAAGAGATACGCTCCTAAACTTATTTCAAAATTCATAAATTGGATAGAAGGTCTAATTGAGAAGTATTCAATCTATGGAAACCCTCCTTTATATGACAACTCGACTTTTCCCTGGGCACTTGAAATAGAACGGGATTGGAAGAGAATTCGAGCTGAATTAGATCGAGTTTTGCTACGAAGAGATGAGCTCCCGAACTTTCATGACATTACTGCCGAGGTAAAACCGATTACAAGCGACAATCTTTGGAAGACCTATATGCTTGCTGGCTATGGGTTGGAAAGCGAGATGAATTCCAAACACTGTCCAGAAACATCTCGAATTTTGAAAAAAATACCGGGAATGAAAACAGCCTTTTTCTCAATCTTGTCGCCTAATAAGCATATTCCGGCGCATAAAGGGCCTTACAACGGAGTGCTGCGATACCACCTTGGACTGATAGTACCAGAGCCTAAGGAAAAATGTCGTATTCGAATCGATCAAGAAGTTAAGCATTGGGAAGAAGGGAAAAGTCTTATATTTGACGACACATTCAACCATGAGGTTTGGAATGATACATCCGGCCATCGTGCCGTGTTATTCGTAGATTTCGTAAGACCCTTAAAATTCCCAATTAACCTCCTAAACAAATATATCCTCAGTGCCGCAATATTTACTCATGCTATTCGAGAAGCACAGAAAAACCAAAGAGAATGGGAAAAGAAGTTCTACGGCAATTAAGAGTTATTATCGAAAAGGATCCCCGATCTTAATAATATCAAAGGTCATTTAACATGTGAGAAGGGAGATTAATCAGACACTCTGTTCTTCTTATTATTTGAAGATAATGTAGGTGCCGATTCAGGATTCCTAAGCAACTTAATCAAACAAAAGGTCAGAATTCCTAAAATAAATCCCCAAGAAAACAGCATAAACAAGAAAGCGTCAATTTCCATGCTTTTCCTTATATTTCCTTTTATCAGCTACGAATACAAGCACCGTTAATACAATAAATAGAACAAGTATATATATCCTGGCACACCAAATATTCCAGTTAGATTCACCGAGAATTGTAGGTATCTTATTATAATACCATACCCCTAAAATGACCAACAAGTAAAGCGGTGTTACATACCTGAGAACATAATAAATAATCCTAGGAGCTCTGATTAATCCATTACGATTTATCTCTTCCCACGCTTTTTCTCCACCAAATATCCACATAAAAATTACAACTTCCAATAATCCAAACATTACAATAGCTATAGTCCCAGCCCAAAAATCCAGCTCGTCAAGTGCTTGATTCATAAATATAACCATAGGAACACTTATCAGTATAATTGCAGAAGTGATGAGGACCGATTTCTTCCTCGATAAATCAAACTCATCTTGGAAAAATGTTATCACGGGCTGAGTTAGTGCTACCGAAGAAGTTAGTCCCGCAAAGAAAAGTAGAAAAAACCAAAGAAACCCTAAAAACCCTCCAGCCGGCATACTAGCAAATATTGCAGGAAGGCTCACAAAACCAAGATTAAAAGCCCCAGACTTAGCTATTGTGACCGCACCCGCAACCCCGAAAAAAGCAACAGCGGCAGGAATTGCAATCGACCCCCCGATCACAACCTCTACAGTCTCATTTAACGTAGCGGATGTAAGTCCACTAAGTGTGATGTCTTGATTTTTCCTGATATATGAAGCATAAGTAATTATTGCACCAAAGCCGAGACTCAAGGTGAAAAAAATCTGACCAGCCGCTGCGATCCAAACATCAGGCGACCTTAGCACTTTAAGATCTGGATTCCAGAGGAAATTAAGTCCCTCAATCGCACTTCCTTGGGGAGTTTTTAGAGTCAAGACCCTTACAAGTAATATCAATGACAAAACAAATAATGTTGGTAGTGCTATCTTTGCAAAGATCTCTATACCCCTAGAAATGCCCCTTAAAAGTATAAACACATTTACCGCGAAGGTTAGTATGAATGCGCAATAGGCCATGATCGAAGGGCTAAAATAATCCCCAGCTCCTGCACCTATGTATTTAGAAAGGAAATCACTAAAAGGCTTTAGATAACTTTCTGCATTAATATCCGTACCATTTGCCAGTTCCGGTCCTGAACCCAAAAGAAAGTGAATGGAATATCCCAATGTCCAAGACTCAATATATATATAATAAATAGCAACCACGAGAGGTATCCATAGTCCAAACACACCGATTATCTTTGAAACAGGATTATTCCATAAAAGACTAAAAATTGCTGGAGCAGTTCCATGGCCTCTGGAGCCTCCATACCTGCCAATTCCCCATTCAACCCACATAAGAGGTATTCCAATTAAGAAAAAAGCTATTATATAAGGAACCATAAAGGCCCCACCACCATTTTCCGCGGCTTGGACAGGAAATCGTAAAAAGTTACCTAGGCCTATTGCATTGCCTGCCATAGCCAAGATGAGACCCGTCCTTGTTAACCAGAGATCCCTGCTCAAATCGTTGGTTCTAGGCATTTAAAAATCCTTAAAAAGCTATTTTATTGTAAGTTAATCTGATTTATTAGCAAGAAAAAAATTCGCTGTATTAAAATCCGCGCTAAATCCAATCACAAACCAAATACACTCGCAAAACCAAAAGGAATAACCCTGTAGCAAGCTGCTGGGTATCTAAATATGATAAGATATTCCTGACGGTTATTGCAAGGGAGAGAAAGAACCGAAGCAACCTCCTTCGTTAGCATGAGATCGCTTCTTTTCACTTGCGATGACAGGACTGTTTGTCATTGCGAGACTTACAAAGTCAGTCGTGGAAATCCCCTCCGACTTTGCCAGGCTGGAGATTGCTTCACAAAGTCCACACTGAGTCCTGAGTTAAATTGCACAGTCGAAGTGTTCGCAATGACGCTTCTGAGGCCTGTCGTTGCAATGAGTGCGGTAACCCCGCAGCAGGTTACAGGAATTATCAAGTTAGACGAATATAAATTCGTGGATAATATAACTTAGGTGCTTATCAATTGTCTTTCTATCATGCTAAAATTTCCCCTTGACAAACACATTAATTCGCTTATCTTATAAGCCTCAATTATATAGAATGTAATAAATGAGTTTTAATTAAACTTATAAATTTGAATAGGGAACAGATGAAAAAGGGTAAAAAAACACAAAGATCTAAGGGAGTTACACGAGCCAAGAAAAAGGCAAAAAAACCCGTTCTAAAAAAGGGGAAGAAAGTATCTGCTAGAAAACAAAAAGTTACTTCTAGTTCTAAACAAACACTAAAAAAACAAAGCCCCAAGACTACCCGAAAAAAGAAGGGTTCAGTAAAAGCAAAGTTAAAGAACAAAATTAAAAAAGTTCTTTTCGAAATGAGAAAGAAACTAATTGAAGACGTTTCACAGTCTATTAAGACTGAATCGGACCATTTAAGGTTCGACGTAGGGGACTTCTACGACCACGCCACCACTGATAGAGCACGCGAACTATCCCTTATGCTCACTGATAGAGAAAGACAGAAGTTGATACAAATAGAAGAGGCCTTGAAGAAAATTGATGAAGGTAGCTACGGGATCTGTGAAAGCTGCGGCGAAGAAATAGATGCGGAGAGGCTGCTTGCAATGCCTTTTGCAAAGTTGTGCCTATCATGCAAAATAGACCTTGAAAGTCAAGGAAATTTATCGTCAATCTAAAAGCTCTTTTAAGCTTCCAAGATATGGAGCCGAAGCTATTCCCTTTTCAGTAATTATTGAACTTACATTCTCATTTGGAGTAATATCAAAGGCGGGATTTAAAACATTAACGTCTGGAGCAATTTTATTACCCATAATATGAGTTACTTCCTTGATATTACGTTCTTCGATAGGAATCATCTCACCCACTGAACAATCATAATCAATGGTAGAAACTGGAGCAGCAACATAAAAGGGGATATCATGTGATTTGGCAAGCACAGACAGCACATAGGTACCAATTTTATTTGCCACATCCCCGTTAGATGCAATCCTATCTGCTCCTACTATTACTGTATCAACCATACCTCTGCTCATCACATAACCAGCCGTACTATCGGTAATTAGCGAAACAGGTAATCCATCTTTATTTAACTCCCAAGCAGTAAGCCGTGCTCCCTGTAAATAAGGTCTAGTCTCTGTAGCAATTACCTTAATTTTTTTTCCACTCTCGAAAGCGTTTCTCACAATACCCAGAGCTGTACCATAATCGGCTGTTGCCAGAGAGCCGGCATTACAATGTGTAAGAACCACTGAGCCGTCTTCTATCAGTTTCGCTCCTATACTTCCAATCCTTCTACAGGTCTCTACATCCTCTTCGTATATCCTCTTTGCTTCTTCGACTAGACTATTTTTTATAAAATCAATATCTTCGCCCTTATTCCTATCAACCAATTCTTTCATTCTATTTATCGCCCAAAAAAGATTTACGGCTGTCGGTCTTGTCGTCGATATTAAGAGCGATATTTCATCAAGTTCTGAAAGAAATTCACTTTTATCGCTTTTTGAACTTTTAAGCGCTCCCAGGGCAATGCCCATCGCAGCAGCAATACCAATGGCGGGGGCCCCGCGTATTACCATCTCCTTTATAGCTTTGGCAACCTCTTTATAGGTCAAACATTCAATATAAACCTCCTCTGACGGGAGCTTCCTTTGATCTATCATCACAACTCTATCATTTTTCCACTCGATTGTTTTAAAGGAAGACATTAAAAAAACCTCATATATTTAGGGCATTCCGATAGAATGCTTGTTAAGTTTACGTCAGTGAAGATTTTTATCAACATGGAAAAAGACACCTATCCAATCTCCCTCTCTAATTTCGTCTTTTTTAACAAACAGAGCCCCCCCCATTCCGGATATTAATTCATCCCTCCTTGAACATGGAATTCCCGATATCAAAAGCAATCCATCGGGGCTGAGTCTATTCTTAAGCTCGTTTCTCATAAGAATTATTGTCTCAACAGAAATGTTTGCTACAATTAAATCAAATTTCCCTTTAACACTATCAATATAACCACAAACCAGCTTTATATTTTTTTTAAGTAAGTTTCTTTCAAAGTTATTTTTCGCTTCTTTTACAGCGACCTGGTCTATATCCAACGCAACAATCTCTTTGGCACCAAGCAAGGAGGCGACAATTGAAAGTATTCCACTACCACAGCCAACATCAATAACCCTTTTCGGACTGATTGTCTTGAGTAAATGTTCTATACCCCTAATGCAAAGCCTGGTAGTCTCGTGATGGCCAGTACCAAATGCCATAGAAGGGTTAATTTCTATCACAATTTCATCATTTCGAGGTAAATATTGTTCCCATGGTGGCCTAATAACGACCTTTTCACTCGCTCGTATCGTCTTTAATCTGTTCTTCCAAACCTCCCAACTTGAACGATTAATTTCTTCAACATCAATTTTTTCAACAGATAAACCATCGATTATATTCTCCAAAATGGGCACATAAAGCTTAAGCCTTTCGATCACCTTACCCATATCGACCTCTTTTGAGAAATATCCCGAAATCTCGAATTTCTCACCTTCTAATACATCCTCTGCTACCGAAAAGGCATTCAAGCCAAGAAGAAAATCGGAAATTAAGGATTTCCCGTCCTCGGATCCTACTATCGATAATTTCAACACTTTACACATCGGGGTTTCTTAAGATTATAAATTAATTCCATCACTTTTAAACGTACAAATAAAACTAAGGAGCGTAATAATATGAGATCCCGTGAATTTGATTGTTAAGCTGAAACAACCTTCATATACAACTTAACACCTATAAATAAGGGTATAGACAAGATTTGCAGTCAGTTTCTCAGATGATATAATTTTTTTACCATGGAGGGTACAAAACTACGGTATTTTAAAGAAATTCTCAAAGGAAAAATGAACCACCTTTTAGGTAGCGCTGAAAAAACTATGAGCCAAATGAGCAAAGAGGGTGATGCATTTCCGGATCCCGTTGACAGAGCCATGTCTGAATCCGGCAGGACCATAGAGCTAAAAAAAAGAGACCGGGAAAGAAAACTAATACAAAAGATAAAAAAAGCAATCCAAAGAACGGAAGATGGAACATACGGAATTTGTGAGGAATGTGGAAATGAAATCTCCGAAAATAGGCTTAAAGTAAGACCTGAAGCCACCCTTTGCATTGATTGTAAGGAAGAGCAGGAAGAAATCGAGAAGCAATTCGGATTATAACCTAATTATCCTAATATCTACTAGTTCCCTCCAAATACAAAGCCTTCAAGAAAATCCGTATCCGACTCCTTGACTATTAGCCATTTACCATCAACCTTCTCGAAACCAAGTCTCTCATCAAGTCGAAATAAGCTTTCATCCTGATCAATTTTCACCCTTACGTCTGTCTTTTGTGCTACAAGGGCTTTGTCGACTTGAACATAAATACTCGTATCATTACTATTAATCTCAATGCTATCGAAGAGTGAAACATTCGACAAAAACTTTTTCTTTATTTCATCAATGCCAATAACTTCGCCTTTTTTTTTCTCTTCATAATTTGGAGATATACAGGATAGATAAATCTCTACATCCTTAGTTTCGAAGGCTTTTTGCCTCTTTGAGAGTATATTCCCTATTTCCCTTTTATCAGAGCTTCCGCAACCTATGCTGAAAATTATGATAGAAATGAAAAGCAAGGAGATTCTCATCATCCCTCCTTCACTTCCTCGCTCTCATTACTTTCAACTTCTTGTAACAGACTTTCGGCTTTTCTTTGGTAGTCTGTGTCAGGAAATTCATTGATTACCCTAATAAGGGTCTGCTTGGCTAAGGCACTATCGCCCATTTTAAAATATGAATCTCCCAAAAGATATAGCGCCTTTTTAAAAGCATTTGTATCACTGTATTCGTTCACAACCACATTATACCTATGAGCAGCAGCTTTGTAGTTCTTTCTTTTTGCATAAAATTTCCCGATATAAATTTCACGTTTGGCAAGTCTGTTTCTGCACTCGCTCATCTTTTCATAAGCCTCGGTCGCTAAAGGAGAATCAGGATAATTTTCAATAAAATATTGAAACCATTTCAAGGCTTCTCTAGTATTAGTTGGATCTCTGTCAGGTCCCCTCATCAGTTTATAATGTGTAAGAGCTAAACGATAAGTTGCATACGGCGATTCCTCATGCCCGGGATGACGCTTTAAAAATTCCTCATATTCTATTGCAGCTTGCTCGTATTCTTCCTTTTTGAAATAAGTATCGGCAGTTCTTAATTCTGCAAGCGTAGCATAGGGACTATAAGGATCCCTGAGTTGGATTTCTTTTAAAGTATTAAAAATTAATTTATAATCAGTTCCAGTAAAAATCCAAGGGAAACCACCTTTATCTTCTTTTAGTTCCTCTGTTGCATCTTGGTAGAGTTGCTCAGAGTCAGCAGTCTGATCAAATTGCTTTTTACCGCAACTTGCTGACAATAATATAATTAAAGTAATTATTAAGAATTTTTCTCTGCTTCCTGGCATTTTACGTTCCAGATATTAATTGGGAAGTGCAAGATTATACCATTGAAAAAGAGAACTTTAAAAAACATGGTAAGATAAAATAAATCGATCAACACCCATAATTAATTGGTTATCAAAAGCATTCCCTCAAAATTCCATAAGGAACCAACAAAAATTTTGACACAAACTAAATAGTTCTAATCATCTAATCTAAACTAATAAGCAAGTCCCCATTCTTTACGTTGATTCCGCTATTAAAGGCACTATCTTGATCGAAATTATCTTCAGCTATCTTTAACACATAAGGTAGCAATGTATATGATAATGATTCGGTAGCTGTTTTAGAAACAAGTGAAGGAACATTGGTTACGCAGTAGTGCGTGACATCGTCTACTACATAAACCGGTGAATCAAGGTTAGTCGGGTGACTTGTTTCAGAACAACCCCCTTGATCTATGGCCAAATCAACAAATACGCTGCCCGGCTCCATTTTTTTTATCATCTTTTTTGTTATCACTTTAGGTGCTCTTGCTCCAGGCTTCAATACTGCTCCTATGACTAAATCAGACTCACGCAATTGCTCTTCAATTAAATCTGGATACGAAGGAAGGGTCTCTACTTGCCCACTAAACTTATCACAATACATCTCTAGCTTCTTGATATCGTTATCAATCACAGTAACTTCCGCTCCGTTACCTAACGCCGAAATTATCGCATTATAACCAACTGTACCACCACCAATTACCGTTACTCTCCCCGGTCTTACACCTGCAGCGCCTCTAAGTAAAATGCCCTTTCCTCCATTTGGCTTTTCCAGATAATGGAGACCAATCTGAATTGAAAGAAGCCCTGCAATCCTGCTCATTGGTGTCAGGATCGGAAGTGAACCATCCGAATCTTGCACTGTTTCATAAGCTATTGCCGTTGATTTCCCATTAATGAGCGCTTTCAACAAATCAGTATTCGCAGCAAGGTGAAGGAATGTAAATAAAATTTGATCCCTTTGTATTAAGTGAAATTCTTCATGGATCGGTTCTTTAACCTTTAGGATAAGTTTTGACCTTTTATAAACCTCCTTCTCATTTTCAGCTAAAGTTGCTCCAGAAATTTCAAAATCATTGTCGGTAAATCCACTCCCAAATCCAGCTCCCTTTTCCACTATTACCTGGTGTCCCCTCTTAACCAAAACTCTCACTGTTTTGGGAGTAACGGCAATCCTATATTCATGAATTTTTCTCTCTTTTGGTACACCGATTACCATTCAAAACTATCTTAGCATCTCTATTAAAATAGGCAATCCATTGTGTATTACCGAACACTATGTGATTTGTTATAGTAATTGACGGTATTAGAATTAGTCCAATGCAATGGTTGGGGGTCTGGCTAATAAATTAATATTCAAAACTATTCCCAATGATATTCCGCCGACCTAAAGTTATATAAGGGAATCGTACCTTTAAGCAATGTCTCGTATCAATGTGTAAATGCTTCCGTCAAGCGAACAAACAAATATCTCATTATTCTCATCTATACCAAATGATACTAAGCTAAAGGGATCGAAGCGCAATATTTCAGTATTTACCGTTGGATCAATACCGTTAAAGAGTAATGCCCATACTATACCTGATAAGAAATCACCGTATATAAATGAACCTACTAGTTCTGGAATCGTCGAGCCTCTGTAAACATGCCCTCCTATAACTGAACCACCTAAGTTACGGGAATAAGCTAGTACTGGCAAAAGAAGACCAGACCTATCACATAGCATTGGGGGGTCATGACAATCTGTTCCTTCCATTATATCCCAACCATAGTTTCCGCCATTATTAATAATATTAACCTCTTCGAAAGTGAATTCGCCAACATCTCCTAACCAAAGTAATCCTGTCAAAAAATCAAAGCTAAACCGGAAGGGATTTCTAAATCCATATGCAAATATTTCCTCCCTATCCCCATTATTATTAGAAGCGAAGGGGTTGTCCGGAGGAATTCCATAGTTAAGGTCTCCTTCTGGATTATCAACATCAATCCTCAGTATCGATCCAAATAAGGTTGAAGTATTTTGACCGTTAGAAGAAGCGTCTCCTCCAGGCCCAGCATCACCCAATGCAATGTATAATAATCCATCAGGACCAAAGGCGATACGACCACCACCATGAAACGCATCAGGATCAACCAGTACACCTGGGTGAATAATTTCCAACAAAATAAATTCACTGCTCGCATCGGCTTGATTCGGGTTGTCACCTCTTGCTTTGAAACGGGATATTATGGTGCGGTTTGGATTTTGTGCTAAATAAAATACATAGAAAAAACCGTTAATCTCATAATCAGGGTGAAAAGCCATTCCAAGCATACCCCTTTGGCTTCCATCAAAGAAAACACTTCCCCTTATATCTAAGAAGATACTAGAATCTGTTACAAAAGGATCGTTCTCAAAGACATGTATGATACCCCTTTGCTCAACAACAAAAAGCCTATCCGTTCCATCACCGGCGTTCTGAATATCCAACGGTCGATCGAAGGAAATATTTGGAAAAGCATTAACTAAAATGAATTGAGACTGTTGATTACCACCAGAGTCATCAAAGGTGTCATCATCCGATCCTGAACAGGCCAAAACTATTATGATGATCAGGGCAAACGAGTATTTACATTTTTGAGTCATTATGATACCTCTTTAAAGTGTCACCATAAATTATGTAACTTGCATAAAACATTAAATAATATTATATAATACCTTTTCGATTAAAAAAATCGAAAAAGCATTGAAATAAGCCTTTTTATTTAGAATTTATTAAAATAACTATCTCATAAACCAACAATAAGTTTAATATAAATATGGTATAAATGGTCAAATTTATTGATGAAGCAAAGATTTATGTAATATCAGGACAAGGTGGGAATGGATGTGTCAGCTTCAGGCGAGAAAAGTACGTTCCTCGTGGGGGTCCTGACGGCGGGGATGGAGGAGATGGGGGAGATGTGATAGTAATAGCTAAGGAAAATAAATCTTCCCTTCTAGACCACCGATACAAACAGCACTATAAAGCCAAGAATGGAGAGCACGGAAAAGGAAAGAATAAAAACGGAAAAAGCGCTCAGTCAATCTATATTCCTGTGCCTGTTGGCACAATAGTAAAGGACTTCTTTAGCGATGAGATCATCGGAGACCTTACAAAAAAAGATCAAGAACTAGTTGTCGCTCATGGTGGTAGTGGCGGAAAGGGAAATTCACATTTTGCGACACCCACTAACAGGACTCCAAGAAATGCGGAAGATGGTAAGGAAGGAGAGGAGAAGGTACTAAAACTGGAACTTAAACTTCTTGCAGATGTGGGAATTATTGGGTTCCCAAATGCAGGTAAATCAACACTGATTTCCAGAATCTCAGCTGCAAGACCCAAAATTGCAGATTATCCTTTTACAACACTAATCCCGAATCTAGGGGTCGTAAGTTACAACGATGCGAAAAGCTTTGTCGTAGCAGACATTCCTGGCTTAATAAAGGGTGCACATTCTGGTATCGGTTTGGGAACAAAATTCCTTAAACACATAGAACGTACAAAGGTACTAATTCATCTTATAGATATTTCACCCTTAACTAAAAGAAATCCTATTGAAGATTATCAAGCTATGAACCAAGAGCTTGGGGCATACGGCTATGAGCTCACGCAAAAGCCTCAGATAGTAGCTATAAATAAAATTGATATTGTTGAGACCTATGAAAGGATAGAAAAGATAAAAAACGATTTCAGTAAATTGGGAATAGAGGTTTTTCCAATTTCATCGGTCACAGGCCAAGGGATAGAAGAACTAATTAGCAAGGCAGTTAAAGTATTACGAGGGATTGAAAGTATTTAACTATTTTCCTTGAAAAAAGAAACCTCTTTCATTCTTATTATTTGATAGATTGAATCGTAACAATCGGAACTTTTTAAAAAGGACAAGAAAGATCTAAATGAGAAAGGTTTAAAAATACCCTAAGTTATCAAATTATCAATTTCCATATTAATCCTATCCGCAGTTTTTTTCGCATCGATAATGGCATAGATCAATAGCACCAGCATAGCTATTAAATAACCACAAACTATAAACAAGAGTGAATTATCTGGAATTTGTTCAGGAAACCTGTCAAGATTTTCAAGGATCTTTTCAGAAGGCTCTACAAGAAGGAAACTAATGATCAAATTTAAGCCTATAAGAATCAACCCTTTGGGTATTCTGCTAACATAAATCTGCCCAAGTCCGGGTAATATTGCAGAGAGTATAATGGCAATCAAAGGGTTTTTTCTTTTTTTCTCTTCACTCATCGCTACATAAATTCCATGCGATTTCGATCCAATTGAATCTTGAGATATTCTAACATATAAAGGAAATTTCTATCTAGAGATTATGTAATTAATCTTTTTAAAGGTGTATAAAAGAAATAGAATAACATAAAATCTATTTTCGAAATGAACACGGTAAACATCAGTAAAAAAATTACACTTACTGTAGATCCAGTCATAATCACACAAGATAAAGAAATTATTCTTGTAAAAAGAAGTTTTGAACCCTACAAAGATCACTGGGCATTTCCAGGCGGATTTGTCGAATATGGTGAAACTGTCGAGAATGCTGCAATTAGAGAGGCAAAGGAAGAAACAGGCCTCATTGTAGAAATAGAAAAACTGATAGGAGTCTACTCTGATCCAGATAGAGATCCAAGGGGACATTTTGTCACAGTTTGCTTCCTTTGTAGAAAAGTAGGAGGGGAATTAACTACGAGTGTAGAGACAAAAGAAGTTAAGGCCTTTGATAAAAAAGAATTAGAATCTATTAATCTTGCCTTTGACCACAAAAAGATTTTAAAAGATACAGGCTTTATGTGATTTAAATTCCATGTACAGCAAAATTCGTTAAACTCTTATAAGTTCCTTACTACTGCATTCCAAAAGAATTCTTTTAAGCTCATGCCCCGGATCAGCAGCCTTCATAAAGGTCTCACCTATAAGGAATACATTAATACCCACGGATGCTAATTTCTCAATATCTTCTATCGAGCTGATCCCACTTTCACTGATAACAATATTTCCTTCTGGTATTAGCTTTGCCAATCTCATCGATACTTCGAGACTGACATCAAACGATTTTAAGTCCCTGTTATTTATTCCAACGATTCTGCAACCAGCATCAATTGCTTTTTCTAGTTCCGCTTCATCATGAACTTCCACAACTGCCTCCATGTTTAAGGAACGCGCTAACTCCAAAAGCTGTTTTAGTATCTCTAAATCGAGCGCAGAGACTATAAGAAGTATTGCATCAGCCCCGTAATACCTGGATTCATAGACCTGATAGGGGTCGATAATAAAGTCTTTCCTTAATAATGGGACATCTACTGTGTTTCTTACGTCAGTCAGGTGTTTATAACTGCCTTTAAAGAATCTTGTGTCAGTGAGTACAGATATTGCAGAGGCGCCGTGCTTTTCATAGCTCTTAGAAATTCCGACATGATCAAAATCTTCCCTCAAAACCCCTTTGGATGGAGACGCACACTTAATCTCCGCGATGACCTTTACACTACCATCATGCTTTAGGGAATCGCAGAATCCTTTAGTATCCTCTAAATTTTCAATCCCTTTGACCAGATGCTCAAGTGGAAGGGATTTTTTACTATTTTCTACCTCTAATCTTTTATTTTTGATTATCCTATCAAGAATCATTATTTGGAAATGTTTAACGAAGAATGACTAAACCAAAATTTCTAATCTTTCCAAGAGACTGTAAATTCAGTCATTTTATTTAGTTTATTTAATGCACTCTGACTATCTATTGATTCCTCCGCTCTTTCGACAGCCTCCTTCATATCTGATGCTTTACCCACGACCAAAATAGCTGCCGCCGCATTCAAAACTGATATTTCTCTTTTGGCCTCCCTTTCCTCACCCCTGAGGATTGACGTTAGAATCTTTGCATTATCACTTGCACTTCCACCCTTAAGCTCTTCTAATTTCCTCCTTTTAAAACCCACACTAGCTGGGTCAAATTTATAACCCTTAATCATTCCGTCCTTCAATTCAGCAACCTGCGTCTCCCCCGTTACAGTGATCTCATCAAGTGAATTTGAACCATGAATAACCATTGCTCTTATGCTTCCAAGGTTACGAAGGACTTTTGCAATAGGTTTTAATAAAATCTCAGAATAAACCCCCATTACCTGATGTTTAACTCTGGCAGGATTAGTTATAGGACCCAAAATATTGAAAATAGTTCTAAGGCCTATATCCTTTCTAGGTGTCGACACATTTTTCATTGCTGGATGATGTATAGGAGCGTAGAGAAAAACAATCCCGATTTCGTTAAGACAATTCTCCGCACCCTTTGGAGACATATTTATGTTAACACCTAGCTCCTCCAATACATCAGCGCTCCCAGCCTGACTGGATACTGAACGATTTCCATGCTTTGCGACAGCAATTCCGGCACCTGCGGCAATAAAGGAAGCCACAGTTGATACATTGAATGTCGATTGGTGATCTCCCCCAGTACCACATAGATCCACCATAGTTTCATGCATCGAAGATATTTTTACAGCCTTTTCAATCATGACTTTAGCAGCACCTGTAATTTCCGAAATTGCTTCGCCCTTCATCCTAAGTCCTACAAGTAAAGCGGCAATTTGGCTCGGAGAAGCAACTCCTTCCATCATCTTTTCCACTACCTCCGCCATCTCATCCTCTTCAAGATCTATTCTTTCTACAATTTTTACTATAGATTCTTTTAGCATTTAGAGCTCCTGTTTCTCTATAGCAATTCTAACTCTATCCAATATTCCATTGATAAAGGCTCCGGACTCATCGGTGCCGTATTTCTTCGCAAGCTCAACCGCCTCGTTTATGGTAACAGGGGGAGGTATATTCCTCAAGTATGCTAATTCATAGATAGCCATTCTCAATATGTTTCTATCTATTTTTGACATTCTTGAAAGACGCCAATTCTGAGAATATCTCGTTATTATACAATCGACTCTATCCAGATTTTCACAAGAACCCGTTATAAGAACATTTGCAAATTCCTTTATTTCATCATTGTGCGAAGGAAAATTCATTGACCAGTAAAGCTCGATTTGTTCTTCGAGGCGTAATTCCTGTGAAGAGGTTTCCTTTAAACTTTCGTACTGATATAAAAATTGGAGTGTCAATTCCCTTGCTTTTCGCCTTTTGCCCATCGCACAGGGGAATTACTTTTTCTTTGAGATAAGTTTGTTAAGATTTGCCATCTCTATGGCACCAAGAGCAGCCTCACCACCCCGATTTCCAGCCTTTGTACCACCCCTCTCAATTGCTTGTTCAAGTGTCTCAGTTGTAAGAACACCCGAGACCACCGGAGTATTATATTCGAGACTTATTCTCGCTAGTTCATTTGTAACCATGGACGCAAGATATCCGAAATGAGGGGTTTCCCCCCTTATTATTACTCCGATGGCAATTATGGCATCGTATTTCGAGGACATTGCTGCAGTTTTAACAGCAAATGGCAATTCGAATGAACCTGGAACCTTTAGTAAATCGATATTGGAATCAGAGGCGTTATGCCTTTGTAGAACGCCTAATGCACCACTTACCATATGGCTGGTAATTAAATCATTGAATCTGCTTGCAATAATTGCAAATTTAAGTCCCTTGGCGTCTAATTTCCCTTCGAATACGTGGGGCATATCTTTACCTTTGATCAGTCCACCATCGAGAGTAGGTGTCCAAGTTTGTCTTTTTTAACCTTTAAATAATTGGAGTTTCTTTCATTAGGGGGTATTTCAATCGGAACCCTCTCTACAATCTGAAGTCCGAACCCTTCGAGACCTTTAACCTTTCTGGGATTGTTGGTTAGAAGACGCATGTTTCTCACACCTAAATCATTGAGAACCTGTGCTCCTATTCCGTAATCTCTAAGATCCGGTTTAAATCCTAGTGCTTCATTTGCCTCTACAGTATCAAAACCATTATCTTGGAGTGCATAAGCCTTGATTTTATTTACCAAGCCTATTCCTCTACCCTCCTGTCGCATATATAGAACAACACCCATTCCTTCCTTATCAATAATCCGCATTGCCTGGCGTAATTGTGGACCACAATCACATCTAAGAGAACCAAAGACGTCGCTTGTAAGGCATTCTGAATGAACCCTCACGAGTATTTCTTTTTCAGAGTCGATATCTCCCTTTACAAATGCAACATGGTGTTGGGGATCTATTTCATTTTCATACACTATTGCGTGAAATTCACCGAACGCGGTGGGAATCGTAGCAAAAGCAGCCCTTTTAACAAGACTTTCAGCCCTAAGCCGATAACGAACAAGATCAGCAATGGTCACTATTTTAATTCTGTGCTTTCCAGCAAACTGAATCAAATCCGGCAGCCTTGCCATATCACCGTCGTCCTTCATTATCTCACATATAACAGAGGATGGTTTCAATCCTGCCAGCCTCGCAAGATCTACCGATCCTTCTGTGTGTCCCGCCCTTACCAGAACCCCCCCCTCGCTGCAAATGAGAGGAAAAACATGCCCTGGTCGGACGAAATCCTCAGGTTTAGCGTTTTCTGTAATAGCGAGTTGAACGGTTAAGGATCTATCATAGGCCGATATACCAGTTGTTATGTGTTTTCTAGCATCAATTGGTACTGTAAATGCGGTATACTGAGGAACTGAGCTATTTTCGGGTCTTATCCGCTGAAGGCTTAGTCTATCGGCATTATCTTTTGTTATTGCTAAACAAATAAGACCTCTACCATGCATGGCCATGAAATTAATTGATTCTGGGGTGGCGTACTCCGCAGGTATTACCAGGTCACCCTCGTTTTCTCTGTCTTCATCATCAACGAGAATAACCATTTTTCTATTCTTTACGTCTTCAATAGCCTCTTCTATCGAGGATATGTTCATTATTTAGCCTTATCCTATTAGAGAAATTGCCTAAGAGCCTGACTTTGTAGAGTTAAATAATAAGCTAATCAGTAATTTTGTCAACTAAATCAAAGGATATAAATAAATCAAGAAATATGACTTCAACGCCCCTATTTATGAATCATAAAGGACAGATACATAATTGGTTCAGTGGGAGCGGCTTAGCCTCGACATTAGTAGCACCAAGCCAGTGCCGAGGTAGGCGGCGGAATAGCACTTTTAGAACAGAAGAAGAAAAATTCAGAAAAATCATAGAATTCTCTGATGACTTTGGCTATTGCCAATTCACTAGCCAACGAAACAAAACGACATTCAACTATGTAAATTAAAATTGCTCACAAGCCATTTGAATTTACTATTATAAAATACCTCACCATTCAAAAAGACTATAAAAGCTCCAATCTCTGGATGGGTTTTTAGAAATTCCATTGCTCTTTCCCTGCCTAGAGCGAAAAGAGCTGTTGCATAGGCATCTGCAAGGGTGTTATTCCCCTCCATCACCAGTGTGACGCTTTGAAAATCCGTCCCAGATTTACCCATTTTGGGAATAAGGATATGGTGAATAGTAGTATCTTCATATTTGACAAATCTTTCGTAATCACCACTAGTTGAAATTGCCAAATCCCTTCCTCCACTTCTGAAAGAAGCTATTGTACCCTCACCTCTAGGATGCTTTAAATAAATATCCTGGTCTTTACCGAACACCCTAAGGTCTCCAGCAATTGAAACGGATCCTCTTGCAATTCCCCTTTTTTTCAGTAGCTCCACTGCCTTATCAACGGCGAACCCTTTGCCAAGTCCACCCAAATCAATCATCATTCCCTTCTTCTCAATATATGCCTTATTCCCATTTAACTTCAGCAAGTTATAATCAACTAATTTCTTTGCCTCATTAATATCATTTGGCTCTGGAGCCTTAGTATCCTCTCTCCCAAAACCATAATGGCCGATTGTCAGTGCTCCTATTGTAGGATCAAATGCTCCCTCAGTTTCCCTGGCCACTTCCAGTGCGATTTGTAAAACCTCTTTTAATTCCTTGCTTATTTCGATACTTCTTTTTCCAGCGTTTTCATTGAGCTCGGATAATTCACTGCTTTCATCATAGTCGGACATCAAGTCCTCTAATTTTTTCATTACTGAGAATGCTTTGTCTACATCGTTATTACTTCCATCATATACTACTATACGAGCATGGGTACCCATAAGAAACTGCATCCTTTCTATATGGGTACCCCGCTGGCATGAAACAAGAAACAGTAATCCAAATATAACCGATAAAGTACTTACATAACTCTCTATCATCATTAACATATTAAACACAAATGATAGTTCTGCTAAAAACAGATTCTACTGAACTTGACTTTTTAAAGCGAGAATGTAATGTTTCAATTATATTCATACTAGGAGAAAATAAATGGTTGTATTCATTTCTAGGTTGTTGATAAAGGAAGATGAATGGGAAGAGGATGAGCTAGAAGATGAAGAGGATGAAATATGGGACGAAGATGATGACGAACTTTTCGATGAAGATGAATGGGAGGATGAGGAGGACGAAGAGGAGGAAGACGATGACGAAAAAACCATAAATTAATCTTTTTATTTAAAAAATCCATTTATTTCCTACTATACGAAAGAACAATTCTACAAATCATTATCAAACCAATAACCTCCTTAAATCATTGCAAATAATAAGCGAACCAGCTTCCGATAAGGATCTCTGTTGTTGATTATAAGGAAAGATTTACGCTCATAAAATGAAAATATGCCCGGGGCCGGGGTCGAACCGGCACGGGCCGTAAAGCCCATTGGATTTTAAGTCCAATGCGTCTGCCAATTCCGCCACCCGGGCATTATTAATCTATATCAAATTGATCTAGAGATTCCACGCTACCTTCTAAACAACGATACGCAATTAATGGAGGCGGCGCCCGGATTCGAACCGGGGTATTGCGGTTTTGCAGACCGCTGCCTTACCACTTGGCTACGCCGCCATTTGTAATAATTTCAATCGGTTACAGTTAGCAACAATAGAACCTTTTTTGTAACAATTGCGTAAGTATGAACTAATTTCATAAAGTTTTCAAGATTTATGAACAACCCCGCAACAAGCTGTATAGAATTATCAAGTTAAACAAGAAATCTATTTATTAACTCATAAAATCCGAAGTATCTACCACTACTTTTTCAGAATTTTCTTTATATAAAGCGTAAAAAGTAATGATATTAAAATTAGTTCATGATATAAACTATAATCGGATATAAAAGAGCCCTAGGCGTTTACCTATCTGAAGGAGGTAGGGATAAACAGCCAAGCGTTTAATTGCCTAAGGCTCGGAGTTATGATGTGGCTATATATTTAGTTAACCGACAAATAGATTTTTAGTTACAGATTTTTTAGAGTCGAAAAAAACATAAATCCTATATATTCAGATACCTTTATTGACACTAAGACAACAATATAGAAGAGGCTGCTAATTAGATCTTCCAAACAGAGTTCGTTATTAGCCCATCCCCCCTTACTCCATCATTGATTGTCTTCAAATATCGAGTCGATTGAAAAAGGAAATGATTCTTAAAACAAAAAAATTTAAAAGTGCACTATACTTATACATAAGGTTTTGAATAAATCGATATTCATTTGCCTTCAATCTTTGTTAATTGGAGTGGATTCAAATTTTAAATTAAATTAATAAAGGTGCATTGTGGGGAAAACACTTATTGACTTCTTTAACAGCGTCGGTAATTCGTTAGAAGGTTTATCTCCGTTGACAATCGTATTAATTATCGCAGCAGTTGTTATTGTTTTCGCTTATTTAACGAGGAGATGAATTTCGATCAGGTAAAGGTCATTCTATAACCTTTGTCACATTGTTCCAACTTGGCATTATCTTTTACCAATGCTCTTGGTTGCTAATCGAATTAATCAAGAATCTATGAAACTGCGTAACTGGACTAAGTGGATTCTTTTTGTGACAATTCTCATAACAGTTCCTGTTCCTTATTATATGGTTGTCATAGGGGGGTTAATTCCCTCTATAGGTATAATTTACCTCGCAATCCAAGGCCTTTCTGTAGCGCTTCCAAAATTCACATCTGAAGGTTTTTGGATGCTGGGAATACTTTGGGCTCATGTCATAGTTATTGGTACAGTACTATTTATCATATCGGCCGGTATTAATTGGCTATTTTTCCGTATATTTTCTATGCGATATGCTTTCATGGCAGTTGCCGCGCTCATTATTGTCCTACTGATCTCATCTACATTTGAAATCTATCGGCTGCCGGGACACAATAGTTCACCTCCGGCGAACATATTTAAAATTCTAAAGAAAATGTAAATATATTAATAAAATTAGATTTCTACTCTTTACAGCGATGCTGCCACCGCCGGGACCAACAGTAATTCTTCCGCCAATGGCTCTTGATATTCCTCCACTTGGGCCACCAATATAATTTCCACCAAGACCCCAATGTACATTTGGAAGGAAGGACATGTATTCACCAAGTTTAGTTGATATCAAAAGTCGGATAGATGTGTAAACCTACACATTTTACACAGTGTCATATTCCACAGTCTTTGTATTTTCATTCAGTTTAGGTTTCACCATTCCCGTAACCAACCTAAATCAATAATTTTTATTCTTGAGAGGTTAATGGTATGTCAATTGCGTAAAATAAATTACGATGTGAACATCAATTGGCAGAATCTTCAAAATATAGAATCAAAGAAATATATATGTGGCTATTGTGGAAATGCCGTAGCTTCAGCGCAGGGCTGGCTTTCCAAAATGCATAACCCAGACACTGGCCAAAGTGGTAATGGGCCTACAATTTATATATGTCACCATTGTGATAGACCGACGTTTTTCGATATTGGAGAATCACAGTATCCTGGAGCTCCTTTTGGCTCACCAATAGCCCATATAACCTCTACAGAAGTTGCTGAACTTTACACGGAATCAATAGACTGTATGAGGGTCAATGCCTACACAGCTTCGGCTATTTGTTCCAGAAAGATCTTAATGTATATCGCAGTTAATAAAGGAGCTGAACAAAATCTCAAGTTTGACGAATATATTGATTTTCTCGATAATAAAGGATATGTCCCTCCAGATGGGAAAGAATGGGTTAAACGGATCAGAGATAATGGAAATGAAGCTAAGCATCACATAATGATGATGGATCGGGAGGATGCCGAAATGCTTATTACCTTTGTAGGAATGTTGCTGAAGTTTATATATGAGTTTCCGGGAATGCTAAAATCGGTATAAAAAAATTAATAACGCTCTGTTATAAGTTAATTCGTAAATAACATGCTTGACTTCCTTATTGTCCCGTATTTTAATTAGTTTAATAGCAAGTATAATTCATTTACAAATTATATGATTAAATACAAAATCTCTAAATTCGTAATACTTTTTATTTCCCTTGTATTTCTAATATTCGATTCTGATATATTTGCTGAGGAGAATTCTAAAAATACTATTGAGAAGAACAAAGATTGGGTGAAAAGATTGGAAACAAAAGAAGAATTAATGAATATGTACAATTATGAAAACCCATCCTCAGAATTAACTAACGAAACCCACATTTTCACCTCGCCATTTTTAAAGGAAATTGATCTAAATGATCACATCGAAGAGAATATGGCATGGGATAAAGATATACACTATAGTAAATCCCCTGATGATAAAGTTCATGTGAGTGTTGGATTTGTAAAGATGAAAAGGACGTTCTGTGGTGCCATGCTAAAGATACCTTTGTTTAAGTAAAGACGTGTATCTGAAAGCATTATGACTTCAGCGTTAAGAATCCGTATTTATTTTTTTCAATATAGTTTTGGGCTTGTCGGAGTATCTACACATAGGCAATAATATTTATCGCTGTATATTACCTTACCGCTTTTATTAACTGTATAGCATTTCTTCGTGTCGTCGTATTGATTCCCGTACAACCATGTTCCAATTTTATATCATCGATAATGCTTGCAGGCTTACTTACAATTCACGCCTACGCCCAACAACCTTCCCGGGAACAATCTGTCCTTGCTCAAACATGGCTGCTTAAGAATTGTTGTCTTGCAGACAAAGTTGTCTTAGAAACTGAAACCATTAGAATCGGAAGTCAATTGGAGCCGGCTTTTTTAGATGCATTGAAAAATGGTCCGGGCAGTGATCTCCTTTCAGAATTTGAACGTATGGCTGCGATCAAATTTGAACAGCGCCAAAAACTCCTTTCAAACGGTGCAGACCTCGGACTAAGCCCTCAGGATATTGAAGCGGCAAGAGATGTAACGCCTGAACAGTATATGTCAAAGGAAAAAGATGATTTTATTATCAGGTATAAATCTCAGGCCATAGTTGGCTTAGGCCTGGTGGGAGGGAAAAAAGCAGAAGAGGTATCGACTCAGATTTCACCTGATGAAGAATCCCCTTTACAAATCAGTGCCAAACAAGCACTCAAGAGAATGAAAGACTCTGATTAATTATTCGGGCAATATTCTTACTGAACACTCAATACAATATGCATCATTAATTGAGTCGAAATTCATGATCTAGCTCCACTTTCCGCCCTGCTTATTTGGTGATGAAAACACGGGCTCTGAACCAGCTTCTAATGCATTTAGCGCAGTTAGAATTTGGTCAAGAATATCAGGTTCTATTGTACGCATGTTTTCTTCCTCGGCTACCTCTAATTCTCTTGCGTCGTATTCCCAACTACGCAAAATTTTTATCTTTTGATCACGAGTTAGATCATCCGCCCTTATAACATCCTGAGGAGTCTTAAAAAAATTTGTTGGAACCAGTATAGCCTCGTCAATATTGGTCATATGCAAAAACTATTTAAATTTTATTTTTTTCCCTGTATAAGACTAATGCATAAAGTAGAAGCGCTACAAGAGTAATCACTATTATCTCCAACGATACTATAACCCAATCGATATAGACATTAAAAGATCTTAGATATATTACCTCAGTAGGTGGAGACCATGCGAATGAATACCCTAATATGACTGAACTTGTTCCAACCCTAATTTTCCATGGCACATATAAGCATGCCAGGATAACCAAAATGATATATACAATCCCTATGGCTTGAGCTATATCAATTCTCATTATTAACATTATACTTTGATTGAATTGTATCTTCGGCGAAAGGAATTTTATTCATTATAGAAAAAACTATATACCCTTCATTAATTAAATATCCTTACACTTTTATTGTGATGCCCTGAGGGTTTAGACCAATTCATGAACTATTCGAAGCCCTAACCCTAATCCAGACTGGAAAGATTATCGATTTCCCCAGCCCAGTGGTATTAATAGAAAGGAATATTATGAACCCCTATTCGATTTTCTAAGAACAATCATATACAGAGAAATACATACAACACAAATAAACACATATTATGATGGTTATGATCTAGCCTAATTATTAAAAAACTTATTTCATTAAATTAATGCCTTTCTTGGTATGAACATATTATTAACAAATTTATCAATTAAAAAGACTAAAATATAAGAAATAAATTTTAAATTTCTAAATTAGGTTAGACCAGAATAAAATGACTTGCCTTGTTGTATTTAAAGGGGTTATACTTTCTTTTGAGATGGTCGTTATCCCTGGGGTAGGCTGATTTACTTGTTCCAAGATCTTTTTTAAAACTTAGTGGAGAGAATATAATAAGCGAAAGGATTTGTTGAATAACAATGGCTAAATTAAGGGAATATAAGACCTGGCGCGAAAGGTATAATGATTTAGCAAATTTTCAGGAAAGATATAATAAACTACCTAGCTTAAAACCATCTGCGATGGGAAAGCCTCAATATACTTTGGCATCTTGGCTTGCAAGACAAAGGAAAAATAAAAGAAATAAACTCCTCACTCAAAGGCAGATTGAAATCTTAGAATCATTAGGAGTCATTTGGAATCCAACAAAGGAAAATAAAAAAAGGTGGGAAGAACAATTCAATAAACTAGTAGAGTTCAGGAAAAAAAATTCGGGAAAATGGCCAAGCAAAGACGCGAAGGATAAAGGAGAAAGATCGATTGCCTATTGGTGCCACAACAATAGGATGTGGTACCAGGGTAAACTTAGAGACGTCGGTCCATATCCTAAATACAGAAAAGTTGCACTAAATAAAATTGGATTTGAATGGTATCCAGAAGCCAGAAATAAGAGGTGGAACGCAAAATACGATGAGCTTAAAAAATATAGAAAGGAAAATCCGGATAGATGGCCTCCTGTGAGTATGTATCCTTTATATAAATGGATTTTTAAACAAAAGACTAGATACCGTAGGGGCATACTGAAAAAAGACAGAATTGCTTTGCTCAACAAGCTTGGAATCGAATGGAATAGCAGAAAGAATCAAAGAAAAACTTAATAATCGAATATAAGAATTAATTGTCTGCAGGAAAAAAATTATTACTGATCCAAATTAACTCTATAAATCTTCTATCCTTATAAAGACACTTTTTGCTTTTACAAAAGAGGAATTGTTGATTTCATCAAGAGCAGTAAGTAAATCTTTTTCCTTTGCTTCATGCGTCATCATTACAACGGGCACATCCCCTCCACCCAAGTGCCTCCCCTTCTGAATAACAGACTCAATACTTATATTATTTCTTCCGAGACAACCTGTAATTTGACCCAAAACACCAGGCTTGTCTTCAACCTGGAATCTTAGGTAGTATTTTGTCATTATCTCGGTCATCGAAATTAAAGTCGAGGATTCCCCATCATCATAAAATTTTGGTAATGAAGAATGTGAATTCTTCAATTTTACATTGTTAGCTATCTGAACTATGTCGCTTACGACAGCACTAGCAGTTGGCATCATGCCAGCGCCCATACCATAAAGCATTGTGGGGCCAACAGAATCTCCCACAAGATATATCGCGTTAAATGCTCCTGAAACATCAGCAATTTGAGTACCTTTCTGCACAAGTGCTGGATAAACTCCGGCCTCAATTCCCTCATCCCGTGATTTTGTTATTGCAAGAAGCTTAATCGCATACCCTAGTTCATCGGCAAATGAGATATCAAGTGGAGTTATATAACGAATTCCCTCAACATGTATTTTCTCGAAGTCGAGGAAAACTCCAAATGATAGCATTATGAGGATGGAAAGCTTATGAGCAGCATCAATGCCATCTATATCAAATGAAGGATCGGCCTCAGCGTAACCCTCATTTTGAGCCTGCTTGAGTACGTCATCGAATTCCCTTCCTTCTTCGGTCATTTTCGAGAGTATATAATTTGAGGTGCCATTCATTATGCCATGTATGGATATTATTCTATTGGCCACGTATCCTTCTTTAGTTGCCTTGATTATTGGTATACCTCCTCCGACACTAGCCTCAAATCCAATATCAACCCCTTTCGTAGATGCAGCAGAAAATATCTCTTTTCCGTAATGGGCAAGAAGCGCTTTATTCGCCGTTACTACATGTTTTCCATTCTCAATTGAGCCTAAAATAAAGTCTTTTGCTACGGTAGTCCCACCAACCAGCTCTATTACGATCTGTATTGATCTATCACCTATTAATTCTGACGCATCAGTCGTAAATAAAGACTTTGGTATTTTGACAGGTCTTTTCCTATCAGGGTCGATGTCTGCTATCTTCTTTAAATTAATCTCTAGCCCAACCCTTTTTCCAATGATGTCCCTGTTATCACTCAGGACCTTAATGACTCCACATCCAACAGTTCCGGCGCCTATTAAACCAACATCTATGACATCCATCAAATCGGTCTCCTTTACACTACTAATTCTCTGTTAATTTCTACCGAACAATTATACATTAATAAATTTGACAATAAATCAAAGTGGGCTTAAATTAATGGGACTTAGTGGGGCCGTAGCTCAGATGGGAGAGCGCTTGAATGGCATTCAAGAGGTCGAGGGTTCGAATCCCTTCGGCTCCACCAATTATTTAAGTAGGTTACGTCGAAGTCTCATAATTATACACCCTTGCGGTCAGTGGAATGGTCAGTAAATCATAGAAAATTCCCAATGCAATAACTAAAAAAAATGAAAACCCATGATAAGGAATACTTTTACAAATATGTAACTGCTGGAACCGCAAAAAAGATAATAAGTAATTTACACGCTCGCTGGAGTTCTCCGATACTCTTTAATGACCCTTTTGATACGCAATTAAAACTGCGATTTGGATTTGAATATGATGACTTAGCCCAACACCTAACAAGTGAATTGTCAAAACTAATGTTTTCTGAAACCGAACCCGAATTAGACACATCAACATTTGGCTATGAAATAGTTGGTTCATTACGTCGACTTCGAAAAAAGATACCTCGTACAAAATGGGAAGAAGCATCGAAATCTGTAATTAAGGCAGAGGAAAAGGAATTTAGGCGTATACTTGAAGAATGTTCGAAGGATTGGTACGAATTCCTGTTAAAATTCAAAGTCTTTTGCGTAGCTGAAGAATTCGATAATTTGCTTATGTGGGCGCATTATTCAGAAAATCATAGTGGAGTGGTTATTAGGTTCAAATGCATCGAAAAATTTGACACAGTATTGTGTGCTGCAACACCTATTAATTATCAAACCGAGACGCCAGTATATGCTTCATTAGACGAATTCGTTAAACACCTTACAGGGGAAAATCGTATAAACATAGAAAAGAAAACTAACGAATTAATTTATACTAAAAGTCGTCACTGGAGTTATGAAAAAGAATGGAGATGTATCACGGATAGAGAAGGAGAAAATAATCAAGAATATGTAATGCTGGAAATTCTTCCTGAAGAGATTGATGGTCTAATAATGGGATGCAAAATAAGTGATAAAGATAAGGAGGAGATTATAAATATCTTAGAAGCTAATGGTCTTAAACATGTAGAAGTAGTGATAGCAAAAAAAAATGAATATCGCTTTGCCCTGGAATTCGAAAAAATTACGTAATTTCTTAATATACGCTCCAATCTTATTGACTATTAAATAAACTACTTTCCTATTAATGAGTCAGTAGAGTCTTTTCATTGATGAAGAGCCAGTTTTTCCACCGCATCTTTAAGTGAATCATTTGGATGGGCATATCTCATAGTAGTTTTTAGGTCAGAATGTCCTAGTATTTCTTTCACAGCCACAATATTTGCGTTGCTTTCTATCATACGAGTCGCTACGGTATGTCGAAGGTCATGAAACCTAAGCCCTGTTATGTCCGCACGCTTGCAAGCATCACGGAAAACCTTCTTTAGTGAATCGTGTCTTTTGTATGGACTGCCATTTGAACTTAAAAATACGTAATCTGAACCACCGCTTTTTAATTTTAGCTCCAACAGTAGCTTTCTTAACTCATTATTAATCGGTATACGCCTTGATTTTTTGCTTTTGGTGTTTGTATGTTCCAAGTTAATTATTTTATTTTCTAAATCGACGTTGCTCCATTTTAATGTAAGTATCTCACCCTTCCTCATCCCCGTATTCAATGCTGTAATTATAATTGGTTTCAAATGGATAGAGGAGGTATCCAGTAATCTCTTTTCCTCATCAGTCCTTAATATCCTTTCTGTTTTGTTGTTCTCAGGTAGTAATTTAGAAATTGACACTGGATTTTCCCCAAAGAATCTCTTTTGTCTTTTTGCGAGATTTAACAGATGATTTAGACAAGCCAATTCTCTGTTTACAGTAGATGGTTTAACTTCTTGTATTCTTGATAATTTGTAATTATCAATATCTCTTGAAGAAATTTGGGACAGCTTCTTATCGCCAAATAATTTTTCTAATTGGTTAAGATAGTGAATTGTCGATCGCCAAGACCTATTGCCCTTCACATCTTTTACATATCTTATGTAATCGCATTTATACTCAGATAATGTTGGTATTTTTGCAACTATTACATCCAATTGACCTAGCCTAACTTGCCTTTTTCTTTCATCTAGCTTGCTTCGAGCTATATCCTTAGTTGCTACACCTACCTTCCCAACTGATTCCCATTTCATTTTCCCATTCATGGCAAATCTTATATACCAATATGGTGTTTTTCTTCCATTCTTGCTTTCTATCGAACGTTTAAATACACCCATAATTATTTCCTCCGTTTTTTTTTTTTTTCAGGTAATAAAGGCTCTTTAAGCTTATAACCTTCTCTTTTCATTAGCTGATGAATTAAAGCACGTATTACCTCTGATGCCGTAAACATATTTTCTTCAGCATAGTTGCTTAGAAATTCCAATTCTTTTTCATGCAACCAAACTCTGAATAACTTTGTCCTTATTCTTTTTTGTCTCATGTAACATTATTATAGTCACATTAAATAAAATGTCAAGAGTTACAAATGAAATACTTAGGAAATCCATAAAAATAATCATATTTCCTATGATATAATCCCTAAGGGTTTCATCTAAAGAAAAAATAAAGATATTTATCCATCAACTCTGTTTTGAGTTAGAACAGAATGAAGATGCTTGTAATAAGGTTCATAAAGATGGCAGTGCTCGATCTTATGTCCAGAATTACGTAAAATTTAAGAGAGGATAAAGATGACAAAAAAAGAACTTGCCGACGTTATACATGAGAAAATCGGCATTTCAAGGCGCGAATGTGCAGAAATCGTGGATTTTTTCTTTAATATAGTAAAAGAAAAGCTTGCGAGAGGTGAACGTGTACAGATACGTGGCTTTGGTAGCTTTAGGCTTCAGAAAAGGAAGGCTAGGAAGGGGAGAAACCCAACCACAGGAGATGCGATAGTCATAGCTGATAGGAATGTTGTAACCTTTAAGCCAAGCAGATTCTTACGCGACTCCATAAATGAATTATCTGTCGGTGAATGAAAAGAATTATAGCTTCTTTTAGAGCCTGTTAACAGCGTTAAAGTGTGATGAATAGCAATTAAGAATTAGCCTTATTTTACAGGTATATTCTCAATTCTTAGACAAATATCTTATTACTCTCTTTAACGTTGTTATTCAGAATTTTACTACCAAATCGCTACCAATTTTATTACCTAATACAACTAACCTTTCCTTTGGACATAATTGGTTAGAGGGGGTCGAGTGGGTCATCGGGTAATTGATATAAGATTATCTGGTTTTCCCCGAGAGTTGGGTTTTGGAAATATGTTTTAGATTATTGGTTTTTCCTGAATATTAGGGGATTATAGTTAATCTTAGATGTATTAAAAATTAACTGATTCT
>JALLOG010000119.1 GCA_027717645.1 Desulfobacterota bacterium AH_259_B03_O07 | reverse complement strand
TGCCAGCTACTAAATCCCTTTGCCCTCCTTTCTGCCCCTGTCTCTAGTACTGCACCGTAAAACTCACTTCTTGGAAATATTTGTAAAATTTGTCCAGAAATACTGTTAAACTTATTCATACTGGGAATCCTCCTTCAGGGTTTTTGATCTTACAAACAAAATTCTCCCTGTCTGAGGCTCCTATCTTAAAATCTGTTTTGGACAGGTTTGATACTATGTAAAAGAACAAGAGTTTAGGTTCAACCAAAGGCATTTGGGTACAGATAGTTTTGTAGAGAAATTAGTGGCAATTTTGGTAAATTTTAGTCCGTGAAACGCCTAATGCCCTTTCTTTCTTGCCATTGCCATTTAAGGCGAAATTCATTGAATAAATTAATTTGATCCCTCTGAATAAAATCCACCACATATCTGCTCCACCTAAACCTGAGGTAATCAATGTTGTGCCTTTGATAGACTCACTTTATTTCCTCAAGATATTTAATTTCCAGTTCCCGGAGTCTTTTAATTTTATCTCTTCTCTTGGCCGCCTCTTCAAATTTCAGTTTTTTTGCCGCGCTTTTCATCTCACCTGTAAGCTTCTGTAGTAAACCTGGAATCTTTTCCGGTGAAATTTCTAATAATTCGCTATCTTCCTCCTTGGAAACGGTAAAGTAATCAGCCTCATATATAGAAGATAGTATATCGTTAATTCCTTTCTCTATACTCTTTGGAGTTATGCCTTTTGATCTATTATATTCGATCTGAATTTGTCTTCTTCTGTTTGTCTCATTAATTGCATTTGCCATCGATGAGGTAATTCTATCGGCATATAGTATAACCTTGCCTCGGATGTTCCGGGCCGCTCGACCAAACATTTGAATAAGAGAGGTCTCCGATCGTAAATAGCCTTCTTTGTCGGCATCTAATACAGCAACAAAAGAGAGTTCGGGTATATCTAGCCCCTCTCTCAATAGATTAATGCCAATTAATACATCAAATCTTCCCAATCTCAGGTCTCTTATAATTCTAATCCTCTCAAGTGTAGTAATGTCAGAGTGGATATATCTAACCTTAACAGCAAGACCCCTATAGTATTCTGTCAAATCCTCAGCCATACGTTTTGTGAGAGTAGTTATAATGATCCTATCCCCTATACTGACCCTTTTTCTTATTTCTTCTAATAAATCGTCCACCTGATTCTCAGCAGGCTTTATTTCAATTTCAGGATCTGCAAGACCAGTGGGACGTATGATTTGTTCAACGACCTTTGAATTAGGCTTCGTTAATTCATATGGGCCAGGAGTTGCAGAAACGAATATAACTTGATTTATTCTTCGTTCAAACTCAGAGAAATTAAGAGGACGATTATCTACGGCAGAAGGCAACCGAAAGCCGTGCTCAACAAGTGTGAGCTTTCTACTTCGATCGCCTTCATACATCCCTCTTAACTGAGGTACTGTCCGGTGACTTTCGTCAATTATAAGAAGACAATCCTTTGGGAAATAATCTAGAAGTGTCCAAGGAGGCTCTCCGGGAAGTCTACCCGATAGATGCCTAGAATAATTTTCAATTCCTGGACAGAATCCCATAGTTGATAGGAGTTCTAGATCATAATTGGTTCGTTCTTCGATTCTTCTCTTTTCCAATTTCATGCCGAGAGATTCAAAAAAGCTAATTCTTTCTTTTAGTTCCGCATTAATTGTTTCTATTGCGCGTAGAAGCTTATCTTTAGGAGCAACGTAATGAGTGTTTGGATATATAATGGCCTTTTTAATGGTTTTGATGGAAGTTCTCTTTAATGGTTCGATTTCCTTTATTGAATCTATATAATCGCCGAAAAATTCTATCCTCAATGCGACTGATGCCTGATGGGATGGAAATATGTCGACAATATCACCCTTAAAGGAGAAACTACCTCTGTAGAAATCATTTTGACTTCTTTCATATTGTACTTGGGTAAGTTTGATTAACAGCTCATCTCTTTCTATTTTCATTCCCTCTTCAACAATCGTTTGCATTCCGAAATAATCTTCTGGCGAACCTATTCCATATATACAAGATACGCTCGCCACTATGATTACATCCCTTCTATCGAATAGTGAGGATGTCGCTGCATGCCTGAGTCGATCTATGTGTTCGTTAATTGATGCATCTTTTTCAATGTATGTGTCAGTCTCAGGAATATAGGCTTCTGGTTGATAATAATCGTAATAGCTTACAAAATAATGAACCGAATTCTCGGGGAAGAAATCTTTGAGTTCTCCATATAATTGCGCAGCCAATGTTTTGTTGTGTGCAATAATTAGAGTTGGTTTTTCTATATTAGCTATGACTTTGGCGATCGTAAATGTTTTTCCACTACCAGTAACTCCCAGTAGTACCTGATGTTTAAGACCCCGGATGACCCCTTTTGTAAGAGTATCTATGGCTGAGGGTTGGTCGCCTTTTGGTTCAAAATTTGTTTTTATTTTAAAATGATTTGACACAACTAATATAATAAAATTCTAAATCAAATGAATTAGAGTGTAAATCAAAAAAGAATAATAAGCTTAGCTATACTTGAAAATTCCCTGTCGCTTGGTACGGGGTTACCATAGTCGTTGCGAACACTTCGACTCGATCGGTATAGACTCAGCGAAGCAATTTCATTTTTTGGGATTGCTTCGTCCCCTTTCTTTTCGCTCAGTGTTGCTCGCTTTAGATGTTAAATAATTCGAAGACGATTTCTTAGACCTTCAATGCATCTTATCTCTATACGTTTTAGAGAATAAATGGTTTTAACGGGCATTCAAAAAATTGCGAAAATCAATTCCGGAAGCGTTAAGAAAAGATTTAGGGTTGGGTTTGAATTAAATATTTTTAGCTTTAGGGATTGATTTAATAAATCCTAATTTTTTGACAGCCCTTGATTATTGTTACTTTGTATCAAGACAAAGTAACATAATTTAAAATTTACAAATTCTTACCCCAAAATACGTACCATCTACAGCTGTGACAGAGAAGATTGTCCTTTTATATGATGATACCCTCCCGCTTGCTGCAAGGTTGTTCATTAGATTGGAATAGTACGAAAATGAAACAAGGAGAGAAAAAGAAACTTGTTTTTTAGTTCGGTTTCTTTCCTTTTGCTCTTATCTCCCGAAGCTTCAATCTCTGCTCGGGTGATAGAACCTCTCTTATTTTAAGTAACATGTCTAGCCTGAGTCTCTTTAATCTCGATTTTATTCGATCCACCTCATCATTCAAAATCAAAACTTCTTCACGACTAGAATGGGTGTCCCTAATCAGAGACCTCAAACTCTTTTGCTTTACTGTAAGCATGGACTTGAGTTCCATAATTTGTCCTTTATTTGAAACAAATATTTTCTCTATTTGATTACCTTGATCTGAAGTTAGCCCTAATTGTTCTATAATCTCATTATTCTTCCACCATTTGGCGTACGTATATCCTCTAAATCCAAATGTATTTACACTCCCCAATAAGGCAAGTGCAATAATTGCGAACGATATATTTCTCAACTCTCATCCTCCATTCTCTTGAGTAGTATCAATATCCCAAGCTCCGTAAACCTCAAGTAAGTTCGTTGCACTAGCTGAAATCGTTCTATCTAGATCAAATAAAAGTTCCTCGTCAGCCATATCCCCTTCTGTATAAACAACATCATATTGATTGGAAGTGACTAATATAATTGAAATAATACCTACGACCAGGAAGATAGACAAAGCGGATACCGTTGACCAATTTAGCTTCCAAAATTTAAATAAATTGGGGACTTCCTTTTCATTATTTAGCTCCTCATTCGAAACCCTGTTCCAAAAATTAGTTATAAAATCAGCTTTGGGCGTAATACTTCCCCACTCATCTAAGAGTTTCCATTCATTGTTAGCTAGTTTGAAAAAATGATTACACCCCTGGCATTCTCTGATATGGGCTTCAACTTTAGTTCTATCTTCTGTATCCAATTCATTTGTTGTGTAATCAAGTATCAAACTTCTTACATTCTCACATCTCATTTTAATCCTCTCTCCTCTAAAAAAGGTTTTAACTTTTCAATTAATTTTATTCTTCCTCTATGAACATGAGTCTTAACGGCACCTACCGTGCAACCTATGATTTCTGCTACCTCGTCGTACGATAATCCTTCATATTTACAAAGGATGATGGAAATTCTCTCTCTTTCGGGAAACGATTTTAACACCTCAAATATAGAATCTCTTATATCTCTTCTGTATATCAAATCATAACCAGTTGTGGAATTAGAGTCCTTCAAATCACCAGTATTCTCTTGAACCTCTTCTAGACTCACTGTTTTCACCCTACTCTTTGATGTTACTTCCGTGAGGCACACATTAGTTGCAATCTTATAGAGCCAGGTTGAGAACTTTGCCTCAGGTTTATACCGTGTAACCGAACGATAGACTCTCAAAAAAACCTCCTGTGCCAAATCTTCTGAATTCTCTCTACTGTTTGTAAATCTGTATATATAATTCATTACAGATTTGTAATGCCTTCTCATAAGCTCTGTGAAAGCGTTATCGTCCCCTGTTTTGGCCCTCATCATAAGCTCAATGTCGCTTTCCATCTGCATACAGATAGGGTTTTATAATAAATAACTAAAAAATTAAGTAAAAGTTACGAATTATGCCCTCTGATGGTTAAAATCAAGTAATATTAAGTTCATTTGAAAATACGCTTGATTCTAACCGATTTAAAAGACTCAAGGAAAATGTCCGGTACGTATGGTGTATAATTTAAGGTTTTTTAATCCGATTCTTTGTACTAAAAAATATTTGTCGATATCCAGGTGACTTAATGAAAGGAAAGGCAGTTACAAACGGCACAAGCGAATATGAACAGAATAAAAAACACCCGGCCATTGATGATCCCTCAACCATAGAACCAGTCTTACAGCCGATAAAAATATCAGACACCAGACGGATTGGTGTAACAATCGGCTTAATGATTGGCATGTTTTTAGGGGCCTTAGAAGCTACGGCGGTTAGCACTGCCATGCCGACTGTAGTTTCAAGCCTTGGGGGACTTCACATCTATAGTTGGGTTTTTTCAGCTTATATACTAACATCTACTGTTTCACTTCCTCTATGGGGTAGGCTTTCGGATCTTTATGGAAGGAGAAAATTTTACATCATCGGTATTGTCATTTTTTTAGTCGGATCTGCACTTTCGGGGCAATCAAATTCAATGACTACATTGATTCTTTTTCGAGCGCTTCAGGGTTTTGGTGGAGGAGCTTTATTAACTTTAGGAATGATAATTGTAGGTGAAATGTATTCACTAAAGGAAAGAGCAAAGGTGCAAGGCTTATTTGGTGGTGTGTGGGGACTCTCAAGTTTAGCAGGTCCTGTACTCGGTGGATTCATAACAGATCAGTTTTCATGGCGCTGGGTGTTTTACATCAACATTCCTTTCGGACTAGTAGCGGCATTTGTAGTTGGCTTTGCTCTTAAGGAATTAGCAAGAAGTGAAAAGAAGGTATTTCTCGACTTAAAAGGAGCATTGGTTCTAACCGCATTAGTCACTCTTTTACTCATAGGTTTTACACAAATTAGCAAGGAAAATGGCCTTAGTTCTCCTGTTGCTTATATTCTGATTGGTTCATGCTTTCCTCTACTCTGGCTTTTTATTACGATACAAAAAGGGGCTAAAGATCCAATACTTCCACTTCAGCTGTTTAAAAACCGCTTTTTTAAAACATCCGCTTTGACTGGGTTTTTCGTAGGTATGGCAATGTTTGGCTCGATATCATTTGTTCCTCTTTTCATACAAGGTGTGATAGGCACCAATCCAACAAAAACGGGAACGATTCTTACACCACTTTTGCTTGGTTGGGTATTTTTCTCAAGCATCTCCGGAAGACTGATGATAAATCTTGGTTATCGCAGATTGATGATTATGGGCACATTAATTTTATCGGTTGGGTTCCTTCTTCTCACTACTATGGATTCTAACTCCACCCATTTTGAAGCTATTTTCATTTTGCTTATCCTCGGAACCGGTATGGGGATTATTTTTGTTCCACTATTGCTAGCGGTTCAGAATTCAGTTCCAAGATCCCAGCTCGGAATAGCTACCTCAACTACTCAGTTTTTTCGCTCAATGGGAGCAACTGTGGGGGTTAGCTTAATGGGCATGGTCATGAGTACATTTATGCTTTATGGATCAAGCGCTTTGTCAAGAAATGTTGAACCATCTGCCATTGAGTATCTTAGAAGTCCGGAGCTCATTGTAAATCCTGAAAGTAGAATTAACTTATCTCCAGAAGTTCTAGAGACTCTAACAAATCTATTAGCACACTCTCTCAAATATGTTTTTGTAACAGGCTTTGTCATCGCTTTAATCGCGTTTTTCTCTTCCTTTTTAATGCCAAAGGGAAAATTTGTTGATATGAGGGAGGAAGAAAGAAATACAATCAAGAAGAATTCTTAAAGAAAAGAAGGACTCATTTTAATTTTGAACATATTATATTTTATTGTCATAATATAAGCTTAGACTAAATGAAATTAATCATAATTGTTGCCCTAGCTTTAATTATTTATGCCTGTGCCGGTGGTAATTATACTGCTGATCATAGTGGTAAAGGCTTTAATCCCAGGAATTGTTTAAACGTGCCAATTGGCATTGAGAGCTTTTAGTATATGGATCCCTCTCTTAAAAATCGAAAGATTAGTTGTGCCACACTGGCGAAGTGCGCTGCAATCATGGGTCAAGGTGCCCCTCCGAATGTTCCCTGTGAATAGCCGGAAAATTATTTAACCTTATAATTTCTTAACTAAAATAGTGGTTCTCAGCTTTTATAATTTTAAAAGCGTTCTTTTAATTCTTATTGCCTTGACAATGCCTCCATGGTTCTGGTTTCTTTTAGTAATATCATGAAAAATTGGGGTGTAGTATATCTGATTGGTGCTGGGCCTGGGGATCCTGGGTTAATTACAGTAAAAGGGAAGAAGTGTTTAGAAAGAGCGGATGTTGTATTTTATGATCATCTTGTAAACACCAGCCTGCTAAATTATGTAAAAAAAGATGCTGAGATTATATATGTAGGAAAAAAAAAGGGTACTAAGGAATTTCCTCAAAATGATATTAATAAGATTTTAATTAAGAAGGCAAGGAACGGAAGAGTTATTGCACGACTGAAGGGTGGCGATCCGTTTGTATTTGGAAGAGGTGGAGAGGAAGCAGAAGAACTTGCCAAAAGTGGTATAAATTTTGAGATAATTCCTGGAGTTTCCTCGCCTTCCGGAGTGCCAGCTTATGCTGGAATTCCTATTACACATAGGAATTACACGTCTTCTTTTGCAGTGGTCACCGGACATAAAAAATCTGAAAAGGAAGATGAAACAATTCCTTGGGAAGCTCTGGCTAAAATTGGAAGCTTAGTTTTTCTCATGGGAATTGAAAGGTTAGACCACAACATGAAAAAACTCGTTGAATATGGTAGATCGCCGGAAACTCCTGTTGCGGTAATTACCTGGGGCACACTTCCAAAGCAGACAACACTTACTGGGACGATCGGTAAGATCGGCAAGGATGCAAAGGGGAAGAAGATAAAGCCCCCTGGGATAGTCATTGTTGGGGATGTGGTAAACCTTAGAAAACAAATGAATTGGTTTGAAACCAAACCACTGTTTGGTAAAAAAGTGCTTGTTACGAGACCGAGAATACAATCAAATACATTTGTTGAGCTTCTTCAGGAACAAGGTGCTGACGTGATGGTGTTTCCAACAATTGAGATAGTCCCGCCAAAAGATTGGAGTGAACTAGACAGTGCAATAAGAGAGATAAGTACTTACGACTGGCTAATATTCACAAGCGTTAATGGGGTTCACTACTTCTTTGAAAGACTAAGAAAAAAGAAAAGAGATTTAAGAAATCTAAAGGGAATCAAAATTGCTGCCATCGGAGAAAAAACCGCTCTTGCCGTTAATAAGCAAGGTCTCGTTGTAGACCTTAAGCCTGATGAATTTAGCGCAGAAGGATTAATTGACAAATTTGAAAAAATCAATCTAAAGGGTATTAGAATTCTTTTACCGAGGGCAAAGGTAGCTAGAAGTACTCTACCAAAAGAACTAAAGAAAATGGATGCAGTCGTAAACGTTGTAATTGCTTATGAAACTAAGAAACCAAATTCGAGGGACATAAAAAGGGTTGAGAATATTATGAAGAATGGTCTCATAGACGTTATTGCTTTTACAAGTTCATCTACTGTGAACAACTTCTTTTCAATTTTCGGTAGGAGTAGAACCAAATTCACTGGTTCAATATTTGCATGTATAGGCCCCATCACTGCTGATACTGTTAGAAAAATCGGCATGAAACCACATATCGTTAGTAAAAAGTACACAACCGAGGAACTAGCAAAAGAGATTGTGGATTACTATCGAAGAAAATAGATAATTAAATAATGAAACTCCCTGCAGCAGCAAGCTGCAGGCTATCAAAATATAGACTGAGAGTCTCCGCTGTCATTGCTGTAGATATTAAATATTTTGGGGACTGTCTTTTCGATTTTAAATGGGCATTCAAAAAATTGCCAAAATCAATTCCGGAAGCGTTAAGAAAAGATTTAGGGTTGGGGTTGAATTAAATATTTTTAGCTGTAGGAATTGATTTAATAAATCCTAATTTTTTGACAGCACTTGATTTTTGTTACTTTGTATCAAGACAAAGTAAAATAAAATATTAAACGATGGTTCTTCGATTAACCCTGTCCCCGAAGGTTTAATCGGGGAACATTCGAGGATCACGGATGAGTAAATTTCGAGAAACTTTATTATTTTTTTGGATTCTGTCCTCGAATTACCTGACATCTACAGCAATCACAGGCGAGAGGCAATTCTGTAGCAAGCTACAGGGAATTCGCTAGTTAAAGGGTCTAGAGTGCCGAGATTTCCTATAAAAAAAACCGCCATAGTCAATCAACAAGCGATAATTACAGGTCCTGACTACAGGCATATAGTAAGAGTATTGAGACTTAAACCTGGTAATGAAATTACTCTTTATGATGATGAATCTACCGAACATCTTGCGCAAATAACAGAGATCAGGACAAAAGAAATTGAAGTAGCAATTATGAAATCAAATAGGATTATTACGGAATCTGAGTTGAGCATTATTCTCATGCAGGGACTTCCTAAAGGAGATAAAATGGCTTATATCGTTGAGAAAGCAACTGAACTTGGGGTAAAGGCTATAATTCCTGTCATTACGGAGAGATCACAGGTAAGACAAACAAATAGAGATAGAAGATGGGAAAGAATTGCAATTGAAGCCTCAAAGCAGTGTGGCAGGGTAATTCCGCCAAAGACTTTTCCAATAAGAAGTTTTCGAAGTGTAATCGAAGACAGATATGAAAGCACATTGAAGATAATTTTTTATGAAAATTCTATATACAATATAAAGGAATACTTTAGTAACAATTCACAACCTCCATTAAACATTGCAATATTCATAGGTCCTGAGGGAGGATTTTCAGAAGGGGAAATTAAGCTTGCATCTGAACAAGGATTCACGCCTTTGGGCCTTGGACCTAGAATACTTAGAACAGAAACTGCAAGTGTCGTGACTATAGGTATATTGCAATACAAATTTGGGGATATTTGACTTATATTGTAAAGCGGAAAAAATGAAATAACCGCATAAGAAATTAACTTAAGTTACTTAACATCCAACCACAGTCCCCTCTTATTATGAAATTTTCTTAAAGGTAATAATATAATTCAAATTAAACACATATCTTATTCAACTCCTTAGATGTCAATAAGTTCAAAACCACAATCAGATCAAAGCTGTACTAGTTCAGAAACCTAAGTGACACTGAAGAGAAATGAGTAGTGGTAAAATAGGTGTCACTATGAATAGATATGGAGTAGTTTTACCAAGAGGAGGCTACTTAGCCTCTTTAGAAAGAAGGACCAATATCTCAAAAGAGGCAAAGAAGAGATTAAGCTGGTTTGATCACTACAGAAAAA
>JALLOG010000118.1 GCA_027717645.1 Desulfobacterota bacterium AH_259_B03_O07 | reverse complement strand
AATTTTTGGGCAGCCTTGATTTTTGTTTCTTTGTATCAAGACAAAGAAAAAAATAGACTTTATGTATACCCGTTCAACATCTTGTTACTGAACGTTTCAATAGGGAACTACATTGTTAAAGCATGGGTAAAAATCCAAAGACTCTACATATGAAAGAAATTGTAAGATAAGGGGATAAGATACAAACCGCTAAGCAATTATGGAAAAGACTCTGTCCTAGATATATCCGACTTTTACAATCACCAATGCAATTTGGAATCTCAAAACGATTTGCTATACTTCGCTTCAGTTTTCTTTTGGCTCCACAGTTCCTAGCAATGAAAGGTTGTTTGACGCAATATGCATGTATAATTAAACCCTATGATTATACGAACTAGATTTGCGCCAAGCCCTACTGGATCACTCCACATCGGCGGAGCCAGGACGGCAATTTTCAACTGGCTTTTTACAAGACACAACGATGGAAAATTTATCCTAAGAATTGAGGATACAGACCGAGCCCGGTCTACGGAGGAATCCATCGAAGAAATATTAGACGCCTTGTCCTGGCTTGGCTTAGACTGGGATGAAGGTCCATATAGACAGTCTGAAAGAATACCAATTTATGAAAGACATGTTCAAAAACTACTAAATGAAGGGAAAGCTTATAAGTGTTATTGCACACCTGAGCAAATCGAAGCCAAAAGAAAAGAAGCCCAAAAGCAGGGAAAGATTTACCGATATGAAGGAACTTGTAGGAATTTAAAATCCGAACCCGAGGGTGCTCCTTATGCAATACGGATAATGACTCCAGATGAGGGTCAAATAGAGGTCGAAGATAAGACAAGGGGTAAGATCACTTTTGATGCGAAAGAAATAGATGATTTCGTAATTCAGAAGACTGATGGATTTCCCACATACAATTTTGCTGTCGTAGTGGACGATGCAGAAATGGAAATAACACACATAATAAGAGGAGACGACCATCTAGCAAATTCACCAAAGCAGGTATTGATCTATCAGGCTTTATCTTATGAAATACCCCAAATAGCACACGTTTCGACGATTCTAGGGTCAGATAAATCAAAATTAAGCAAAAGGCACGGAGCAACTTCAGTTGTTGCTTATAGAGAATCAGGCTACCTTCCAGAGGCATTAATAAATTACCTTGCACGTCTTGGTTGGTCCTATGGTGACCAGGAGCTTTTTTCCAAAGAGGAATTGATTGACAAGTTCACTTTGGAAAACGTGGGAAAATCCCCCGCAATATTTAATCCGGAAAAACTCCTTTGGCTGAACGGCTGGTACATCAGGAATAAACCAGCCAGCGAGATCGCAGAACTTGTAATTCCGTTAATTAAGAATAAGGGCTTTCAAGTAGAACTGGATTCTAAATTAATAAAAATAGTCGAGAATCTAAGAGAAAGGGTAAAGACACTCTCAGACATTGTAAACTCAGCCGATTATTTTTTCACTGATGAAATCAAATACGACGATAAGGCAAAAAATCGATTCCTCACGTCCGAATCCCTGCCAATATTTGAAAAACTCATACAAAAGCTATCCAAACCAGATGAATTTACCGTCGAAGGGCTACAAGTAATTTTCCAGGAGATTATTGACGAAAGTGGGCTCAAACTTGTAAACATCGCACAACCCACAAGGGTAGCATTAACAGGAGGCACAGTAAGCCCGGGGATTTTTGAGGTAATGGAAATACTGGGAAAGGATACAGTAACGAAACGAATAAATAATGCTATATATTACATAAAAAGTAATAACTAAAAAATTCAATATAGGTTTCTCAACTCCAGCTAATAATCCTAAGAACTTGCTTTAACGATATTATTGATGATTATTCGGGTCTAGAGCCCCGATTTCTACTTTAAATTCGAAATTCAAATTGTTAAAATTACTTTAAATATTTTCTATCAGTGTCCTTTTAATTGATAGATCAAGAAAGGTAGAGATTTGAATTGAATTTTTATGGAAATTAAAATACTCCTAAATGAAAATAATTGGTCTTAGTGGAAATATTGCAAGTGGGAAAACAGAAGTGGCAAATTATTTTAAAGATTTAGGAGCAAAACTTATTGACGCGGATCAGATAGCAAGAGAAATCGTGAAGCGAGGCGAAGATGCATGGCAAGAGATTACTAATGAATTTGGACGGGAAATTCTAAATTCCGATGAAACTATAAATAGAAAAAAGCTAGGAGAAATAATTTTTACTCATGAAGAAAAAAGAGAGAAATTAAATAAGATCACTCATCCAAAGATAATGGCGAAAATAAAAGAACGCATAGAATCATATAAAAAGGAGAGGGTAAAAGTGGTAATAATTGAAGCAGCGCTCATAGCTGAAAATGGGGGTCTTAAAAACCTTTTAGATTATTTGATAGTTGTCACAGCGGATGAAGAAACTCAGATTAGTAGAATTGCTAAAAGAGACAACCTCACTAGAGAAGATGCCCTTTCTAGAATCCATTCGCAGATGCCAACATCCGAAAAAATTAAACATGCAACGTTCGTTATTGATAACTCAGGTTCTTTAGCTGAAACTAGGAAACAGGCCGGCGATGTATGGTACAGGATTAATTCGTAGAATTTTTGTAGTTACTTGATCAGAAATTTACACGAATGTAAATCAGCAATATGAAACATACACAACACAGGATGCAGGAAAAAAAGTTCGTCATGCATCTTAATTTATGTATGCTGCATCATTTATCTGTGAAAATTCGTGCTCATTCGTCGCTATCTACGATTTTGATTAAGGCAAATTAATCTGGTATAGTTGATTCCGCTTCTTGAGATGGAGGTATGGGTGAAATTTACGAAATCTTCCCCCAATCATTAGACCTCTATTATCAAAATTGAATATTTTAGAAATGACAGACTTTACTACACCATTTTTTAAAACTAGCTATTTATTCTTAACCCTTTTTCCTATCTCCGTCGGCAAAAATTAAATTTTTTGATCCTACTCTGTTCTAAGGAGCTTAAAATGAAGGAAAAAATCACAATCCTAGAACAAAAAGAAAAAGAAGCAGAGCTGGGCGGTGGTGAAGCAAGGATTAAAAGACAGCACGATACGGGAAAACTCACCGCAAGAGAACGGATAAACCTCCTCCTCGATAAAAACTCGTTTACGGAATTGGGTAAATTTGTCGTACACAGATGTACCGATTTTAACCTGGACAAAAACAAAATCCTCGGTGATGGCGTAGTAACTGGCTACGGAAAGATTGATGGTCGTCAAGTTTTTGTATTCGCTCAGGATTTCACTGTTTTCGGTGGCTCACTTGGAGTGGCTTATGCGAACAAAATATCAAAAATAATGGATTTAGCACTAGAAGTTGGTGCACCCGTTATCGGTCTCAACGACTCTGGTGGTGCAAGAATCCAAGAAGGTGTTGAAAGCCTTGCAGGTTACGCAGAGATATTTATAAGAAATGTATTAGGTTCTGGTGTAATTCCTCAAATCTCTGCAATAATGGGACCGTGTGCAGGAGGAGCGGTTTACTCTCCTGCTATGACAGATTTTATATTAATGTCGAAAGACACAAGCTACATGTTTATCACCGGTCCTGACGTCATCAAGGCTGTTACCCATGAAGAAGTTTCAAGAGAAGAACTTGGCGGTGCTATGGTTCATAATTCCACAAGTGGTGTAGCCCATTTTGCTGCAGAAGATGACAAGGAATGCATCCTCATCATTAAAGAACTCCTAAGCTTTCTTCCATCAAACAACATGGAGGATCCTCCAAGGATTTCTACGGATGATCCGATTGATAGACGTGAGATAGGACTCAGAGATATTGTTCCAGTAAATCCGAATAAACCTTACGATATTAAGGATGTTATAAGACTCGTAGTTGATGATAGTTATTTCTTTGAAGTACAGGAACATTATGCACAGAACATGATAATAGGCTTTTCTAGACTGGCTGGTAGAGTCGTAGGAATTGTAGGTAATCAGCCAAATGTTCTTGCGGGTTGTCTTGACATCGATGCATCGGTCAAGGGTGGGAGGTTTGTAAGATTTTGCGACTGTTTTAATATTCCGATCCTTACTTTTGTTGATGTTCCAGGGTTTCTGCCAGGGACTAATCAGGAGTGGGGAGGAATCATTAAGCATGGCGCAAAACTACTTTACGCATATTGTGAAGCAACTGTTCCAAGGATCACTGTCATAACTAGGAAAGCCTATGGTGGAGCTTATGATGTTATGTCTTCAAAACACGTGAGGGCCGACATTAACTATGCATACCCCACAGCGGAGATTGCTGTAATGGGTCCCGAGGGAGCAGTTAATATTATTGCTAGAAAGGAAATTGAAAAAGCGGATCATCCAGAGGCAGAAAGGACCCGACTGACAAATGAGTACAGAGAACGATTTGCAAACCCATATAGAGCTGCAGACCTGGGATTTATAGATGAGGTTATAAGACCAGAAGATACTAGACCGAGGGTAATAAGGGCTTTTGAGATGCTTGAAGGTAAAAGACAAACAAATCCACCAAAAAAGCATGGAAATATTCCGTTGTAGTAAAAAATATTTAACCACAATGGCACTAAGGATGAAAATGAATTTTAAAGAAGAAGCGAGAAGTCAGAATCCAGTAGCTGGAAGAAAAAATACTTCTGACACCTGACTACTGACTCCTCAATTCTGTTTTCTTAATTTTTACTTCATGTCTTAGTGTCTTCATGGTTAATTTTTCATAAGGAAACGTAAATGTTCAATAAAATACTGATTGCCAATCGAGGAGAAATAGCTGTAAGGATAATTAGGGCCTGTAATGAGCTGGGAATCGAGACTGTTGCTGTTTATTCGGACGCCGACCGCCCTTCGTTACACGTCGCATTGGCTAATGAGGCATATCACATAGGTCCCTCTGCACCTGGGGAGAGTTATCTTGCTAAAGAAAAAATAATAGAAGTAGCTAAACGATCAAAGGCTGAAGCTATCCATCCCGGCTTCGGATTTCTAGCAGAAAATGAAGGCTTCGCAGATATGTGTGAAAAAGAAGGCATAGTTTTTATCGGTCCTTCCCCTGAGTCCATCCGCCTTATGGGAGATAAGGTAACAGCACGGAAGATAGCCCAAGATGCAAAAGTTCCACTGGTTAAAGGGTCGGAGGGTGCAGTAAGTGACGTTGAAGCAAATGTAATCGCGAAAAAAATAGGATATCCAGTCATGATTAAAGCCTCCGCCGGTGGCGGTGGTAAAGGCATGAGACTTGTTAGGAATGAAGAGGATTTTGAAGGCTCACTACGGATGGCGAGGAGTGAGGCCCGCTCTTCATTCGGAGATGATTCTGTATATCTTGAAAAATATATAGAAAACCCTCGCCATATAGAAATTCAAATAATCGGAGATTCTCATGGAAAAATTTTACATCTATTTGAGCGCGAATGTTCTGTCCAGAGAAGACACCAAAAGGTAATAGAAGAAGCCCCCTCTTCAGCTATAAATTCTAAACTAAGAAGAAAAATGGGAGAGGTAGCGGTGAGAATTGCTAAAGCTGTTTCATATCGCGGTGCTGGAACGGTCGAATTTATTATGGATCAAGAAGGAAATTTCTACTTCCTCGAAATGAACACCCGAATACAGGTTGAACATCCAGTTACTGAAATGATAACAGGCATCGATATTGTCAGATGGATGATACGTATTGCGTATGGAGAAAAACTTACTTTCAAACAGAGTGATATAAAAATGAACGGGCATGCGGTTGAGTGCAGAGTCTATGCTGAAGATCCGGAAATGAACTTTATACCCTCACCCGGCAAATTAGTTTACGTCAGAGCCCCAAGCGGACCTGGAATAAGAGATGACTCTTCAATTTTAAGTGGTTCCGAAATTACACATTTTTACGACCCAATGATATCGAAATTAATCGTATGGTCAGAAACTAGAGAATCTGCTATAAAGAAAATGATTTCCGCTTTAAGGGAATATATAGTTCTTGGTGTAAAAACAAATATTGGATTTCTGCTTCGCGTAATGAACAATGAAGAATTTCAAAAGGGCGATATTGATACTGGCTTTATTGATCGACATCCAGATCTTCTAACACCACCATCAATAGATATTAAGCCCGCCCTTGTTGCCGCAGCGCTTGCTATGAGGAACGCGAGCAATGAAGCTGAAATTGCTAAAGAAAAGCCCGTATCAAACTGGAAACTCCTTTCCAGAAAACTAGCTGTGTCCAGGAATAATCTGTTATGACATATACTTTTAGATTTGAAGATCAAATTTATATAATTAATTTAGGGGAAGAAGATATACAAACCAATGTCGAAATCAACGGTAAAAAAATTCCTGTAGAGTTTAAAAGAATTGATGAAAATCTTTACTCAATTATATCGGAAGGTAAATCCTTAAGCGTTGGAATTTTTAAAAACGCAAAGAGAGTAGATGTATTTTTTGAAGGAAATCTATATGAGCTTGAATCTATATCGGAAAGGCAAAAAATTGCGGGAAAAGCATCCGACTCCGGCATCCAAGAAATAAAATCGCCGATGCCCAGCCGCGTTGTAAAAATTCTTAAGAATGTAGGCGATGGAGTTAAACTAGGGGAGGGGGTAATTGTAGTTGAGGCGATGAAGATGGAAAGTGAACTTAAGTCTACTCTTGATGGTAAAGTAACTGAAATCAAAGTTGAGGAAGGAGACGCAGTCGAAAGCGGAACGGTTCTTCTGAGTCTATCTTCCAATTAATTTAGTGCTCAACTCTTTAAAAAATAGATTTGTATTATTCAGCCATCACCCCAAACTTTCATTATAAATCTATCTCTGCCTGAACCTATTCTATAGGCTTTATATCTTATAGGATTCTTTTTGTAGTATTTTTGATGATATTCCTCAGCTCTGTAAAACGTCGACGCAGGAGTAATTTCAGTAACTATTTCTTTATCAAATCTACCAGATTTTTGAAGCTCCTCTTTTGAATGTTTAGCCAGTTGTTTCTCTTCGTCACTGTGATGGAAAATAGCGGTCCTATATTGAGAGCCGACATCACTAAACTGTCTATTCCGGGTGGTGGGATCTATATTTCTCCAAAAAACATCCAACAACTGTGCATACGAGATTTTAGATGGATCGTAAAGGATCTGTATTGCTTCAGCATGTCCAGTTTTACCATAAGAAACCTGTTTATAAGTCGGATTCTCTTCAGGCCCACCTGTATACCCAACAGTAGTTAATAAGACACCATCTAATTTATCAAAAGGCGGTTGCATACACCAAAAGCAACCCCCTGCAAATGTAGCCTTTTCCAGTATAGTATCATTTGTTACTGTACTACCATCTTCTTCGGAATAAACATCGATAAATTGAAACAGAAAAAATAAAGTCATTAGAAAAAATATAAGCTTCTTCATGAGATTACTCCTTGTCATTATGAATATAACTTACTTACTCACTAAATTCCCAATATATATATTATAACTTTAGATATAAAACGAATTCAAAAAGATCCAAAAAAGCGTTATTCGGCAATTACAAATGAAAATTTTATTAATTATTTCTTCTTAAACAAAATTCAAACTTTAACTTCCTAATTTCATTGATAATTACATTTCCAGTTCATTATTACTTAGTAAATTTAAACAAATTTTTATGTTTACCCTTTAAATCCGATCATAAGTGACTATCTTAGAATCACTAAGGAGATTAGAACTATGAATAAGGAAAATAACGATTATACAGCGATCAAAACTGTTGAGGGTTTCTTCGTTGAATTTCATGATCCAATTAAACCATCAATTAACATAACAGATAAAGATTTCCTAGCTTTTGCAATGAAAATTAATCAGGGTTTCATAAGTGGAAAGGACATAACTTTCTCTGAAAAAGAGGAAATATTGTTTAATCTTTGGCAGATGCTTCTCATCCCGGAAAATACTAAACATTGATCTGTGTGCTTACCCCTGAATTAACGAGGGGTAAGCACGATCTAAATATTCAGTGAAAATTCATCAATGATATCGATGGTGAAAACTTTGATGGGATGGATTGGTATGTCCGTGCTTCTGAATTTCATCTACAAGTTTCTTTCTTTGCTCAGAGCTCAAGCTTTCGTGGAATTCCGCAAATTCAGCAATAATCCTAGCAGCAAAATAATCCACCTGCTCTTGCTTTTCTTCTATAATCTGCAGAATTCTATCTTGATCCAATTCATCGGAAGCGAACATTCTGATAATCTCATCTTTTATCTCTAGTCTGTCTTTTTTCAACTCTTTCTCCAAATTTCCCAGTTCCTCATTTATTAATAGCAGCTTAGAGTTCTGTCCTTCTGTTAATTCGAACCATGAAGAGAGCCAGTCGATTGCCATTTCTGATCTACCCTCTCGAGATCCATCATAAACCCTTGAAAAAACAATAGATCCAATTGTCAATATCCCTACTACCATAAATATGGATATTAGGAATAATCGTTTTTTATTTATTACTTACCTCCTTGTATTATTTTTTGTTCTGATTACAAACTACATCAACATATTTTGATCTTTTAACATGTAAGTATCATATTTTTTCACCTCCCCGTTTTTATGTTGGATCCAACAAGATTTCTTTGAACCTTTATTTCGTTTAAAATTTTTACTTTACTCCTATTGCACAAACCGCTAAAACGGGTTTCATTTTCTTGGTCTCCAATCTTACTTTTACAAAACCACTGTCTTTAAGCTTTTCGACTATGTCTGCTCCAGCGTTTTTCGCATCGGCATCTGTAGCATTTTTCATACGTGGTTGTAAAGTGAGGGCAATGAGACCACCAGGTTTCAACATACCCCTAAGAGTTTTTAATATTTCCAGAGGTTCCTCCCAAAACTGAAACGCATTGATCGCGAATATCTTATCGAAAGGCTCACCGAAGCCAGGAGGCTCTGTGACCGATGCTTGAAGTATTTCGACTCGACCATTTTTTACTGCTTCTCTATTTCGTGTTCTTGCCTGTTTCACCATCACTGGTGAGTGGTCAATACCCACTACGAAGCCATCCGTTACGATATTGCAAATATTTTCAATAGCTACTCCTGGTCCAAACCCGATCTCCAATACTCGATCATCATGCTTAATATCGAGCAATGAGATGGTCCAGAAGCTCCTCTCACGATTCGAAGGACGATGTGCCATAATAAATCCGGCCAAATAACCCAAAAATCCGTTTGGCTTCATAAATTGTGAAATCAAGAGCTTTTTCAATTTCATAATGCCCTCACCCTATTTACCTGTCTTTTTTAACATCTTTTCCCACTTTTCACCTTCAAAGAATCCCCTTAATTCTCTTAAGACACTCGCTGCCCTGCCAAGATCTTGCTCTGGGATTCCAACCTTAATATTTGATATAAGCCCTTTTTGTCTATTAATCATTTTTTCAATTAACTCTTCTCCCTTCTTAGTCAAAAAAACCAGATGAGACCTCTTGTGTGCAGGATTTTCAATAAATTCGACCAATCCATCATCTGCAAGCATGTTGACCAATGTTTGGATATACTGACGAGATACTGGCCTAGCTCTGGCCATTTGGGGCACGGTCTGAGGGCCAAAACGGTATAAACCGGAAAGTACTCCACCCTTACCAGAAGTCATCTCCCCCTGTTGATGAACCTGTTCTGCAACAACCCTTAATCGATGATACAGCGCAACCGCCTGCCCCATTACTTTTTCAATAGCAGAGTCACCAAGCAAAACCGCTGCTATTCCTGTGGGAATGGCTCTAGATCCGGAATCGCTGACTTTACTTCCATCAATTGTTTTACTCTTAGAAGATTTATTCATTAGAAGTCCTTGTTTAAATCGTCTTCCAACTATACCAATACATTAAAGACTGACAAGTTTATTGTCATTTTGACAATTATATTACCACAATGACAATAAGCTTGTCAAGTGTTTTTTTCACTTTTACGAAATATTAGATGCTAAATAATTCCAAGACATTTTCTGAGACCTTCAACGCATCTTATCTCTAAACCTCTTAGAGAGAAAATGGTTTAAACGGGCATTCAAAAAATTGCCAAAATCAATTCCGAAAGCGTTAAGAAAAGATTTAGGGTTGGGGCTGAATTAAATATTTTTAGCTGTAGGAATTGATTTA
>JALLOG010000117.1 GCA_027717645.1 Desulfobacterota bacterium AH_259_B03_O07 | reverse complement strand
GTAGAGAGCAATGATTGGAGTATCTTCGCTTATTCCTTGAATTTATAGATACTTACGTGTATAAGACGGTGTAAATGAACGATACCGGGAGGTCACCTAAAAAGTGAAAGAAACATTTGGATATTCCTCACCTAAGAAGGTTACATCTGAAAGAGATATTAGAGTTGAGTTTACAGGGAAAAACCTAACCAAATTCGGTGGTATCCAACTTTTAAGGAAATTCTTAATTAATACAACTAAAAGTTAAAGAAGAGCTTGAAAGTGGTGTTCCGGTTAAGAAGAGAGAGGGAAAGTTCTCAGCGGGAGGGATGCTTACATGTCTACTTTACGCTGTAATCCTTGATTTTAAGAGGCAGAGTGACACCCTGATGCTTAGGCTTGATAAGGTATTTCAGAAGATAGATGGGAAACTCATTAAGAGTGGTAGGAAGTTTATCTTAAAGCTTCAAGAGGATTGGGCTTACAAGGAGGAGTATAATGAGGCAGAGAGAAGGGTTGGGACTATTGTCTGGATTACATAGCAGAAAGATAGGAAATGAATGGATAAACCACAATGAAAGAGTGAGAAAATTACTTAGAAGGCGAGGTTTGCTCGAGTAACAAGATAGGTGTGGGAACGAGTTAAATTTAAGGCTATGGTTGAAGGAAAAAAGGTTTGTTTCCGAAGAAATATGTGGTCAAAGAGGAAAGTTTTCTTGACATGAGCTTATCTTTGCGGAAAAATGTGGAAAGAGAAGGTTTATGTCTAAAATGGTTTTAATTAAGTACAAGATTTGAATCCAGGGCATGCCATATAACGCTGTAATACCTTAAGGTTTGTTATAATGTTTGAAGTCTGGATTATAGGAAGTGTATAATGCGATCACAGCGTTCTTGGAACACAACAATTCTAATACTTTTTTTGATTTTTTTCTTACTCCCATCCACGACTTTCCTATCATGCCAAGGGGAAAATATAGTTAAGAAAGATCCACCTAACATTCTTTTTATCGTAATGGATGATGTCGGCATCGATCAGATGACCGCATTTGGTAATGGTGGTTCAGACCCTGCGATCGTTCCAAATATTAATAAAATCGCTAATTCTGGAGTAAGGTTTTCTAATGTCTGGGCTATGCCAGAGTGCTCACCCAGCCGTTCGGCATTCTTTACGGGTCGATACGCCCTTCGCACCGGTGTTACAAGTGCCATCGTTCCAATAATGTTGCCACAGGCTCAGGTGTCAACGTACGAAACCACACTTCCTAGAGTGCTAAGTACCGCTGGATACAAAAGCTCAATGATAGGGAAATATCATCTTGGAAATGATAATCCCTCCGGGCAGTGTTCGCCTGCAACCCGTGGTTGGGATTTTTTCTGTGGGAATTTGGAAGCAGGCCCCCCGTCCATAGATACCAAGGCTGGCACTGATACCACTCAAGACGGTACGTATGAATGTGGCTTTGTGCGAGCAATAGAGGAGCCAAACGGAATTGGGACCGGTGCTTGCTATTTCAAGGATGGGCTGCCCTGTGAAAACGGAATTTCAGGAAAAAAATGCTTAGAGTTGGGCGGTGTACTTGTTGCAGGTGAACAATGTTTAAATGGTCCCCCAGCATCCGTCAATTTTAAGAATAAAAACGCCTATTATGTCTGGCCCGATACGAAAAACAAAGGACGTCTTCCCGCTCCAGATGGTTGCGATAGCTCAGGTGCAGGCTGTGCTAATATTGAGTGCCCTCCTTTAGATTCCAAAAGTAAGCCCCCACTGTCCCGTGAGTACATGACAATCGCACAAACGCAGGGTGGGATTGAGTGGTGGAATGAGCAGCAAGGACCGCGCATGTTGACGGTCAGCTATAACGCAATTCATACCCCCTATCAGCAGCCGCCAGATGATCTTGTTGCGGGACTTGTTGGACCTTTTTTCAATGACCTGGCTTGCCAAGGGGCAGGCCTTTTAGTGGATGTTCAAAAAAGACAAGTTGCAAACGCTATGTTTGAAGCGATGGACAAAGAAGTTGGTCGAATGCTTGATGAACTCGGACTCGCTACCCTGCATGATGAGGGAACCATCGATACCTTGAGACTAAATGAGGAAAACACTATGCTAGTAATTATTGGCGACAATGGCACTTTCGCTCCTATCGTGAAGCTCCCATTCGATCCGTTAAAGTCCAAGGGTACGGTATATCAAACCGGGGTTTGGGTGCCGCTCATTGTTGCGGGTCCGCTTGTACAAGGTACCCCTGGCCGTGAGGTCAATGCACTAATTAACTCAGTGGATTTGTTCCAGCTTTTCGGTGAGATCGCTGGACTAAACGTGCGGGAGTTGGTACCCCCGGCACATCGACTAGATAGCCAGCCGATGCTTCCTTACTTGACCAATCCAAATCAGAATCGTATCCGAGAATTCAATTTCACTCAGCTCGGTGCTTCTGGCACAATTGCTACTCCAGTTCGTCCACGTGATAGACTATGGCCTTGTGTGTTATTTCCGATGCTTGAGGGAGGAGTCTGTGTAGACCTGCTGTTCGATAAAGAGGAATTATGTGAAGAAAATGGGGGAACTTGGTTCGGGCCTGAAGGCCCAATACCTAATCCTAATGCGCAATTACCCGATTTGCCAGATGGAGCTTGGAATTCGTGTTGCGATATTGTTGAATCACTGTCGGATGAAGACAAACCTGCGTCGATCGCGCCTCTTGACCAGTGGGCAGTTCGGAACATTGAGTTTAAGTTGATAGAACAAGAATTCAGTGACTGCGGTGAACCTACTAACGATCCTAAAAAATTTCCACCTTTTGAAACTACCACAAGCTTCGAATTTTATGATCTTGGAGTATCAGAGGTGGATTTTCTTTTCACAGAAATTTGTGCGATCATTGATAAGGATAAACCTGCCGCTGCACTTAAGTGCAACGATGGGGGCAGTAGCCTTGCATTGCCAGATGGTAACCCTTGTGGTAATGCCCCTGAATGCTTCGGACCTTTAAACGAATTGAAGGAGACATATTCGTCATTGATGTCGGAGTTGGAAATGACAAAGAATTCTGTGATTGACTGTAAAGGGGATGGCAACCTTGACAAAAGAGTAAACGATCTGGACCTTATTGCTCTAAATAATTTCATTGGCGCTGGCCCGAGTTACTTTGACTTCAATAAGGATGGGCTAACCAATCAGGAAGACCAGGCTATCGTCATAAAAAATCTTAATACTGACTGTCTAGGGGCTTGCCTCCGGGCTGACCTTAATCATGACAATAGAGTTAATAGTAAGGATATCGATATACTGGATCAATCCCTGGGTCCTTGCAATATACAGATTGCTGCTGAAATGAACCTATGCGCAGCTGATCTGAATGGCGATGGTGTTATCAACACAGAGGATCTTAATATAATGCAGGCGACAAGAGAGGAATTCTCCGATGAACCATGTTCAGTTCCCGGAGGTTAAAAATAGGAAGTATATGATAGTCTATGTGGGTGTCTTTTAAAGAACAACCCCTGTGTAACTTGCTTAATTCTTGACCTCAGGAAAGTTGATAAGAAGGAGCTGTGAACGTCATAAAAAATTAAAATTTTTTGTATAAAGCAATATCAAAGACATCGATGACTACTCCGATAGTATTTGTAATTCTAATACAATTATTCTTTGCTTCTTTTAATAGCGAGCTTCAAAACAATGGCATACGTGCTAAAGAAAACAGAAACGATACATTAAAAGTTCATCCTCGCATTGCCAAAAGTAAAGATAAGCCTGCTTTTGAAATAAAAAAGGGAAAAGGGTTTACCAAGGAGATGGTATGGATTCCTGCAGGCGAGTTTATGATGGGTGGAAATGATGAATTGGTTCGTCCCGATGAGTTGCCTAGACATAAGGTTATTGTTGATGGATTTTGGATGGATGAGACAGAGATTACTAATGCCCAATTCAGAGAATTTGTGAAAGCAACTGGTTATATTACCACAGCTGAGAAAAAGCCTGACTGGGAAGAGCTAAAGAAGCAATTACCTCCTAATGCACCCAAACCAGATGATAGTATTCTTGTGCCGGGTTCTCTGGTATTTACTCCAAGTAATGTAGGATATTGGTGGTCATGGGTGAAAGGTGCTAATTGGCAACATCCCTCTGGGCCAGGGACGTCGATAGAAGGAAAAGATAATTACCCTATCGTTCACGTTTCCTGGTATGATGCCAATGCTTACTGTGAGTGGGCTGGAAAGCGTCTGCCTACCGAAGCAGAGTGGGAATGGGCGGCTAGAGGATGGCTTAATGACAGAGTTTACCCATGGGGCGATGAGCATGTAGATGAAGGTGAAGCGAAGGCTAATACCTGGCAGGGGACATTCCCGAACTTCAATAACGCAAGAGACGGTTTTCATGGACTTTCACCTGTAAAATCATTCCAATTTAACGGTTATGGATTATACGATATATCTGGTAATGTTTGGGAATGGACTGCAGATTGGTATCATTCGAATTATTATGCAATCGTAAGTAAACAGCAAGGTGTAAAAAATCCCAAGGGGCCGGATAAAAGTTTTGATCCTATGGAGCCGACAGTGCCTAAGCGTGTGCAGCGAGGTGGTTCTTTTTTATGTAATGACTCCTATTGCTCGGGCTACAGGGTGTCTGCAAGGATGAAAGCAAGCCCTGATACTGGCTTATCTCATTCAGGATTTAGGTGTGTTGTAAGATAAAATGTAGTGCTCCACTTTTGTCAAGCTCGGTCTAAGTTGGAATCATGAATCATGGTATCCTTCCTTGCGATTATTGTTAACTCCCTTTCCAAACAATTTTATAAGTCTTTCTCTAACATAAACTATGGCAGTATTATATGAGGAGGTCATATACTTGAAGGAAAAAAGTTTTGTTTCCAAGGAAATCAGTGGTTAGAGAGGAAGTTTTTGTTGACAAGAACTTATTATTTTCATATAGTGGGAACATAAGAGGTTTATACATTAAAAAATGGGTTAATGGTTTTGATAGTTCCTTTATCTGTTTTTCGTTTTGCGGAACCAACGCATAAGATTCTATGTAAGGAGGGGAAGAGTTATGAGACTAAATTGTATATGGCTTAGTTGCTTGTTGATGGTTTCAGTGCTTTTGGGATCGTCGGCCCACGCTGATCCAGTCGTGCCCTTTGTGCCGAACGACATAATGACGACACCGTTCGGTCCTGCATTTGCAGACATAGTGCTGGAACGCGAGAACTTTCTGCCATGTTTGGGTGGTCCATTTGCACTATGTTATTACTCAGGTCCAGAACCAAAAACCTGTGAGCTCATTCAAGATGGCACATTCGCCAACTGCAAATGTTTCGAGATCGCCTACGGGCCCTACTTCGTGCTGATCCATGGTATTTTGAATACTAAAGTGTACCTCGAGACCGTAGAGGAATGCGGCATGGATGGCAGTAAGTGTCAAGATACGAACACAGCTCCCGTGTGTGATTCAATCAACCGTGGAGAATTCATTTCCGGTGCAGATATGATTTCGACATTCAGCTTCGATTGTGCTTTTATTGAGGGAATTGGTTGTACAAATTGCCAGCAGCAGCCGCCTCTTCTTTATGGAGGGTGCATGACGGCTCCTTGCGTTAATACTGACGAAGAGGGAATCGTTTTGTGCTCGTGTCCGACCTTCGACGGCCCCTTTCAGGTGGGGCAATTCAATCAGGCTTGCGATCTCGGGGGTAACTTGGTATGGTCCGCCGCCTTCAATCCGAATGCGGACTGTGAGATTCCTGGGAAAGGGACATTCCCGCCACCACCACCTATGGGTTGTATTCCTGCCGTCCCTGTAGACTTGGGCGGTTGTCCGCTCTTATCACAACCCATTCCGACGCCACCCCCTAATGTGGACTGTGACAAGGTATGTGAAGAGTATCAAATGTGCCAAGGAGAAGGAGGCGTGGAAATCGTCTATACTTGCGACGCGACACTCTGCACTTCCACATGCAACGATAGGTTCTTAGTCGGAGAAGCTTGCTCCGGGCTTCCGGCTTGTGATGTTTCGGAAACCGCTAAAGCGGAGAAAGAGGCTGGATGTAGCTGCTGTGCCAGTCAGATATGCGGTTGTGACCCTAACGCCACCACAAACGAAGCAATCTTCGATTTAAATAAGCAACAGAGGGAGAGAGGAATCAAGCCACAATGCGACATAAATGATACGCTCTGCGGTGAGGAATCCCCGGGAGTAGGAAGCTCGGGTTGTTCGTTGGCATCAATTGGAACCAAGCCTTCATTTCCGCTCTATATCCTGATTCCAGCGCTTATATTGATTAGGAGGTTCTGGAGAATTTATAAGAGCTAAGGAGTATCAGGGCGTCAATTACTAAGCGATATCATCTCCAAAGGGGTCGCTCATTAGCCAGTCCCTGTCAATGTCTGGTTTCAGAAATCGGTCCTTTTGTTTTTCATAGATACAGAGCGGTATTTCAGAGCTGTAGTAGGTCTGAGATAGAAATGTAGGAGAGTAAAAATTTATACAAAATTAGCTTCGATGAATATCCAATGAAATTTCTAATATTTGCAAAATCTATGAACTACAATGTGGAGTAATTATTATGACCTTAAGAGCAAATAATGCCCATTTATTATGGTAATTAAGGATAATTTTTGTATATTAATCCTTTTCCCCAATTTAATTGGAATGAAACTCCCTCCAGCACACTGAAGCGTTACTTAGGCATTTGCGAATGAAGTGAAGCAATCTATTTTTTGGAATAATATAGTTTTATATTAAGTGAGATAAAAAAGTTTTACATAAATTTACATCCTATAGATTGAGAACCTCTAGAATATTTTCATTTAGATAATTTATCAATGATATTGAACCCTTCTTACTTGAAAACCAACTCAGACCGAATAAACTCTTTTATTTTGTGGGGGAATTAAAAACGTATTATTAAGATGAATTTAAGAGAAGTATATCTTTTAGGGAAAAGTGAAATGCAAAAATCAGGGCTTGATAACCCTGATTTTGAGGCTTCATTGCTTCTTTCAACGGCCCTGGGGATAGAGAAATATGAGATTTATGCAAAGCCTGAAAAGGAAGTAGATTATGATAAATTTAAAGACTTCAAGCGGGCACTGGAAAGAAGGAAGAACAGAGAACCAATAGCTTACATATTAGGTGAAAAGGAGTTTTACTCTAGAAGATTTTTAGTAACCCCGGATGTCCTAATACCCAGACCAGAGACTGAGATACTTGTTGATATAGCCTTGACGGTTATAGAGGGTATAGACTCACCAAAAGTTATTGATATAGGTACAGGATGTGGATGCATCGCTTCGACTCTGGGTTTTGAGTGTAATTGTTCGTTGATGATGGGAACAGATATTTCATATGATGCCATTAAGATTGCCAAGAAGAATGCGAAGAGTTTGGGAGTCGATCATAAAATATCATTTGTGTGTGGAGATGTGCTAAATTTTTTTAAGGGACCAAAATTTGATCTAGTCGTTTCAAATCCACCTTACATCTCAGATCATGAATACAACGGGCTTGAGCCTGATGTTAAAGACTTTGAACCAATGTGTGCACTTTCCGGAGGTGTAGATGGATTGGACAGTATAGGGAAAATAATATATGGGTCGCGGCGGATCTTGGTAAATGGCGGTTGGTGTGTCCTTGAGATTGGAGCCAACCAGTCTAATGAAGTTACAAAAATTTTTCAATCTGCGGGTTACAGTGATATTTCAATTACTAAAGACCTTTCAGGTATAAAAAGGGTAGTTAAAGCAAAATGGATAGCATAATTGTCGAGGGTCCGAGCAAACTCGAGGGCGAAGTTACAGTTAGCGGGGCTAAAAACGCAGTCCTCGCACTGATGCCTGCCTGTATACTTGCACCGGGCAGAAATAGGTTTACAAACGTACCCGATCTTGCGGATGTAAGAACTATGATAAAGCTACTTAAGATCTTGGGTGCAGAAGCCGAGCTTCAAGATGGAACACTTATAATCGATAGTTCTGGTCTTAATAAGTGGGTAGCGCCCTATGAACTTGTAAGGACTATGCGCGCTTCAGTACTTGTACTCGGGCCGCTCACGGCTATGTTTGGTCGCTCTAGGGTGTCTCTCCCCGGTGGATGTGCAATTGGTGAAAGGCCTATTGATCAACATTTAAAGGGCCTAGGACTTTTGGGCGCAGAAATTGAAATTGAAGAAGGTTATATAGAAACTTCTGCTTCTAAGCTTAAAGGTAATATAGTTCCATTTGATATATCAACGGTTACAGGAACCGAGAATATTATGCTTGCCTCGGTGCTTGCGGATGGAGAAACGATATTGCTTAATGCAGCGTGTGAGCCTGAGGTCATGGAGCTTGCGAGTGTGTTGAATAAAATGGGTGCTAGGATAGGGGGTGCGGGTACAGATATAATAACCATTCAAGGTGTTGAGAGGCTCTCACCGATAGAAGACCACCAAGTTATGCCGGATAGAATCGAAACTGGAACCCTTATGGTAGCTTCTGCACTGACAAAAGGTGATCTGTTTATTAGGAAATGTAAATTTGAAAATGTGGGTGCTATTATTGGTAAACTGATAGAGACAGGGGCAGAGATTTCCAGGATAGACGGTGGAATAAGAGTACGCGGAGGTGATGAAATCAAAAGTATAGATATTAATACACTTCCATACCCAGGATTCCCAACAGATATGCAGGCTCAAATGATGACATTGATGAGTATTTCAAATGGCCTAAGTGTCATAACGGAAAACATCTTTCCTCAGAGGTTCATGCATGCTGGTGAGCTAAGGCGAATGGGTGCAGATATAAAACTCGTGGGTAATAGCGCGGTTGTGAGGGGTATATCCAATCTTAGAGCAGCTCCCATAATGGCTAGTGATCTAAGAGCCAGCGCTTCGCTGGTTTTAGCCGGACTTGCAGCCAGTGGTAAGACAAAGATATCTAGGGTTTATCATCTAGACAGGGGATATGACGGGCTTGATAAAAAACTTGAAGCCGCCGGTGCAAGAATCTGGAGGGAAAAAGATTGATCACGCTAGCAATTGCTCGAGGAAGATTGTTAAAGGAAGCAGCAGGCGTTTTAAGAAAAACTGGTTTAACTGTAGGTGAGATCTACAAAGACTCACGGAAGCTAATCTTTGAATTTCCTAAAATCGGTTTAAAGATTTTGATAGTACGCCCCTTTGACGTGCCATCTTACGTTGAATACGGGGCTGCAGACTGTGGGATTGTAGGAAGGGATACATTAATTGAGGAAAAACACGAATTATACGAGCCGCTAGACCTTGGTATAGGAAAGTGCAAGCTGATTGTGGCAGCTCCAAAGGGTTTTGAATTTTCCAATTCAAGGCTTATTAGAGTTGCTACTAAGTATCCCAAAATCTCTTATGAGCATTTTGTAAAAAAGGGTTTAACTACCGAGATAGTTAAGCTCTATGGCTCAGTTGAACTCGCGCCGATAGTCGGGCTTTCAGACGTGATAGTTGATTTGAGCGCTACTGGGGAGACGCTCAGAAAAAATAAATTGGTTGAAATTGAAACTATTGCCAATATAACGGCGAGGCTTGTAGTGAACAAAGTAAGTATGAAGGTAAAATCAGCAGAAATAAAGGATTTTCTAAGCAAGCTAAAAAAGTATAGAAAGTTTTAGGACGCATGTAAATTCTATTTTATCTATGTTAAGGTTTTTTCCTTAACTTTTAGCTTAAGTTGGATAAATTTGGAGCGATCGAGATTAAGAAGATTGAGTAATTTGTGGGCTATATAATTTTCATATTTATCAAGAGTGCCATCAGAATAAATCACCTCCCAGATCATCTCCATTAAATCATATTTCTCATCAATACTTAAATTTTCGTTAATCAGATTGCTAAAGTACCATAGGTCAGTTGAGTTTTCACGTTCCTTTTTCGAAGTCTCAATGAGCTCCTTTACTTGATCGTCAGTCATATCGTATTTAGTTTTTAGTAATTCGATTATCTTATTTAATTCCTGGTCTGATAGTATTGAATCAGCCGTTACAGTTTCGAGTAAAACGACGCATGTGGCAACTTTTAACTTTCCCCGTTTGTCAGTTTTGTCGCGTTGGTCGCCAGATTCATGATCTGCTTCGAAAATCCGTTTAAAAAGGTCAAGCATAACTTTATCTCCATATAAATGTAATTTTTCAAATTTAAATTAGAAATGTGATAATGAACTATTTTACCA
>JALLOG010000116.1 GCA_027717645.1 Desulfobacterota bacterium AH_259_B03_O07 | reverse complement strand
ACCCTCCTACCCACTTCAGTCTTAAAGGACAAAAATATTACGAAAAGAGTTTAGGGGCCTATACTTCATTCTTCAGAAAATGTGGACACAATGGGTTTCACCAGTTTCTCAAAATCGCTATAGCTTGTCTTTATTATGTCTGTGTGTGTACCGGCGTTAAACGCGATCTCTTTGTCTTCGGATAGAGCTGTTGCGACATAAACGGGTAACTCATAGAGGTTTCCGAAAGGGGGCATGGCTCCAACTTCGCAATCTGGAAAAATGTCTTTGAACTCATCCTCATTTGCCAGCCTTGCCCCATGATCACCTACCACTTCCTTCAGTGTATCAAAATTAATCTTGCGAGATGCTGGTAAAACTGCCATCGCAAACCCTTCATTTACCTTTAGAATCACAGTTTTGGCCAATTCTTTACCGGGGATATGAATTGATGCGGCGATTTCCTGTGCCGTATATGCTGGAGAATGGCTAATTTTAACGTACTTAATGTTGTTATCATCTAGATAATCTTTAAGTCTTTTTGGCACGCCCATTTTTATTTTCTCCTTTAATTGTAAACTTTTTTCACGACCATTTAATTATTTATAGATTGCAAATTCCATACCAAAATTAATGTGATTTTTTCACATAATATAAGGAAGTTAGGAGAGGGTAGGATTAAGACAATTTGTCTTATGTCAGAAATTCTGACAATAAGACAACAAGTTAGTACATTGAATCGGCGTTTCACACGCTAAGCGAGATGGACTTTAGAGTCTCATCTATAATGCATTGGAAATAACAACGGTAAGAAATGACTTCGCCTAGCTCGGTCGATGATTACGGACTAACGTAATGGTCTATGCTCTTTTTCTAAAATCCACACATGAAAAACATCGCATGTCTATGTCCTCAGTCTTTAGACCTAGTGCTAATACTAAAATTTAAATGGCATTAAAAAAATGATGCCATTAAGTAGCACTTATCTCTTCAAGATGCTCAAGGTGAAGTAGGGTTTTTACCCCTTTTTCGCTTTCGATTTCCAATACCTCGTCACGATTGTCTTCCCCTATCTTTAAGTAGACACGCTTAACGTTTGTGATTGTATGTGTAAGATGTCGCGCTTCGGTGCCGTCGCCACCGAGCATTATCTCGACTCGCGGTGCTTCAGCTCCTTTCGTTTCCAAATCAATACCCTTAAGAGGCAGACCATGCTCCTCAGTTTGTGCACCCATCTCATCGAATACTTCAAGTCTAGTGGGTCGAGACAAATTATTGTTCGTAAAATCTTTGAAGAAACCCTCTAACTGATCAAGTTCGATATGTCGTTCCATATTTTACCTCACTTATTTTAATGTTTTGGAAGAATCTCCAAATATGTTAAATAGTTGAAATAACGAAACAAGGTTGATTAATATTAGCAACTACTTCATAATTTTACGTAAAATATTTATTTGTCAAACAGATAATAGTTTAGAAGAGTCAGGAAAAGAGAAGTCATATTCGTCATTAAACCTGCAATTTCTTCCTCAAATGCACTCTGAATTATGGTTTCTGCTCCGAAAAAACTGATTGCGAAGCATAAAATTAAAATGTTGGACGTGTGGGATTAGGTAGTCTATTACGTAGGTAACATTGCAATAGCACCATTTGTCAAATATTAAGACACCTGACATTGTACTCAATTGCTTTCAAATCTCAATTATTTTTTATCCTTCTCTAATGACTATGCTTTTTGTCTATGGCATAGATTTTGCTTTAATACCAGTTAAGAGACTTCAATAAGGAGGTACGTCATATCTTTAGAAGATTTCCAAAAAGAGGTAGAGCACATTGGTGAAACAAAGGGTATTCAAGATCTTGATCATGATATGGTTCATGAACTCAGTAGAAGATTGGATGCGATCTGGAGATACGACCAGTATATAGCAAACGCAAGAGATCATGAGACGATACAAGCTTACTGGAGAAAGATTAAGGACTAGGAGATGGAGAACATAACGGAGTTAAAGAAGCTGCTTTCTGATCATATCAAAACAGCTTATTTCTGATGAGCCTAATAATGTAAGAAGGCTCGTTTATGTTTCAGTGTTTGACGAGGTCAGGTGATATGAGGCTTTGTTACTAAGGATTTAAATAATTTAAAGAAAGGGAGGTGAAAAGTATGCCTAGATTTATAGCAATTCATCCGGTAAACCCGCCAGTAAAACCTGAGGATGTAGCGCCTGTGGCTAAGAAGTGCAAAGCTGGTGTAAGTCTAGACGCTTAGGGGGTCAGCAGTTGGCTACAACTCAATGACAAGGGTGAGGTGACAAAAGTGTTTTGTACGTGGGACAGTAAGGATGCCGAATCAATTCGTAATTCATGTGCAGCATCAATACCCGAGCTGCCATTTTCCGAAGTGTGTGAAATGGCGGAGATACAGGGCGAAGATTTTAGATAGGAAACTTTTAAAATTGACTGGAGAGTTTACCTTTTCTCTCCAGTCAATTATTGGGAATACCGATTGACGACCAATATAAGCTCATAAGAATACTAAATCGCGGTATAAATAAGCGTAGTCTGAATATAGGCCTACTAATATCGAACTACATCCACTAAATCGACTTTAACATACTCAGTTGAAATACCAGGTTTCTTTGAAATCACGTCAGGCATAAGAATTACTTTTGATAAATATCATAGGAAGCAACATTTTATCTCTTTCCAGACATCATCTCTTCAATATTTCACCGACGGATAAAGAGGAAACAGGAGTGATAGAGACTGTTGATTTCAACATTCCAGGCTGAAGGAACTTTACTATGTTGTCATAGTCATCCGTTTCAACAACGTAAATGATTGTGTGTGACCCGTGTTCTATAAATACGTTATTTAGACTGAGTCCATCTACGTTTTCATTTATTAGGACCTTTCTAAATCCTCCAATGTCCTTAGGGCAATCTTGAGGTTCGTGTACTTGAGTAATTAAAAACTGCATCTTAATACCTCCTTGACATTAATAGAATTTACTTGAAAAACCTTTTTCAGCAGTATATCAAAAATTTGTCCAATAGTTGAATTATTATATTCAAACCGTAGGCATGTATGTTAATAGTCCTCTCATATACTGTGATCGCTCAAAGGCTGAAGGGTCCTCGCAATTTATTTGACTCATGCTTCCGTGCATTTGTTTTACAGATTCGTATTCGTGTTCTTCCATCCAGATAAGCATTTCCTTCTCTATCATTCGAATTTGTTCAATGCCATGCTGGAAAAGTACTGAGCAGAGCATGGTTATTTTAGCACCTACCATAAGCATTTTTAATACATCCGGTGCTGTGTGAATCCCACTTGTAGCAGCCAGGTCAGTTTTAACGCGACCGTAAAGAATCGCGATCCAGGTGAGGGGAAGCCGCAATGCGTGTGGTGTACTCAGAATAATGTTCGGATGTATCTCTAGCGCCTCAAGATCTATGTCTGGCTGATAAAACCGATTAAATAGGACGAGAGCGTCGGCTCCGGCCTGTTCGAAGCGTTTCGCCATGTATGACACATTGCTGAAAAATGGGCTCAATTTTAGCGCTATAGGGATCTTCACCTCAGATTTTACCGCTTTTAGAATATCGACATAGATCTGCTCAACATCCTCTGAGCGTTGGTCTAAGTCAGTTGGAAGATGGTATATATTTAGTTCAATCGCGTCGGCCCCAGCCTGTTCTATTTTTTGAGCGTAGTCTATCCATCCCCCAATCGTGTGGCCATTGAGACTTGCTATGATAGGTATATCTACGGCTGATTTAGCCTTCCTTATATGGTCAAGATAACCCTCAGGACCGACATGAAATTCACTTGGCTCTGGGAAAAAACTGAGGGCCTCCGCGAAGCTATCACTATGATACGTGAGATGATGATGTAGCTCGTACCTTTCAAGTATGAGTTGTTCCTCAAATAATGAATACAGCACCACCGCTGATGCCCCGGAGTCTTCCATAAGCCTTATATTGTCTATTTCTTCAGAAAGTGGGCATGCAGATGGTACAAACGGTGATCGCAGATTCATTCCTAAATAGGTTGTGCTTAAGTCCATAACAATACCTCCTTAACCATATAGGCATTACTTTTCGAATTAGCGCATCACAAACTGTCTAATAAATTGCTACCTATCACTCTGAATATTTTTTTCAGCTTTGAATTCTCTTGAAGCCAGATAATCATAAAGGCTCCAGCGTGATTTTACGTCTTCTCGTATCTGACTGAATAAACGTCTAGCATCGGTCGGTCGAGTCTTTAGCAGCATCTTGAATCTATTTTCCATGTACAGATACTTTTCTACCGGGATTTTCGGAGAGTGAGAATCAAGGTGAAGCGGGTTTTCACCCTCAGCTGTTCTTTCCGGGTTGAATCTGTAGAGTAACCACTGTCCAGAGTCAACTGCAGCCTTTTGATTACGCATGGCTGTAGTCATATTGATTCCATGGGCGATGCAGTGGCTATAAGCAATAATCAGGGAGGGTCCGTCATAAGATTCGGCCTCAAGGAAGGCTCGCAGTGTGTGTTTATCCCTTGCTCCCATCGCTACACTTGCAACGTAAACATTACCGTAAGTCATGGCTATTAATCCGAGGTCCTTTTTCGGAGTATTCTTTCCTGCTGATGCGAACTTTGCAATAGCTCCTCGTGGAGTAGCCTTTGACATTTGACCACCGGTGCTGGAGTAAACCTCGGTATCCAGCACCAGTATATTGATATCTTTTCCGCTAGCAATTATATGATCAACCCCTCCAAAACCTATGTCATATGCCCAACCGTCCCCACCCATGACCCATACACTCTTTTTTACCAGCATATCGGCCACACTTAACAGGAGTCGCCCGTCGCTGGATCGAATGCCTTTGAGTTTATTCTTTAAGGCTGAGACCCTTTTTCGTTGTTCATAGATCTCCACTTCATTTTTCTGTTTTGCAGTGAGGATTTCGTCTACTAGGTTCTCACCTATAGAGGATGATAATTTCTTGATTAGTTGAGAAGCAAACTCCCTCTGCTTGTCAATCGATAGACGGAACCCAAGTCCGAATTCAGCGTTGTCCTCAAAGAGTGAATTTGACCATGCAGGCCCTCTGCCTTCATTATTTTTAGCCCAGGGGGTGGTGGTAGGGAGATTCCCGCCATAGATTGAGGAACAACCAGTGCCGTTTGCAACGATAAGTCGGTCGCCAAATAACTGACTTATGAGCTTTATATATGGTGTCTCTCCACAACCGGCGCATGCACTCGAAAACTCGAAGAGGGGCTGTTGTACCTGCTGCTGTCGAATACTGGTGATGTGTAAATTAGTTCTATCTGTTTCCGGTATGGATAGAAAGAAATCCCAGTTTTTACTCTCTTCATAACGCATGGGGGGTTGAGGAAGCATATTAAGCGCCTTGATTCTGGTTTCGGTCTTGCTTCTGGCAGGGCAAACATCTACGCATATCCCACAGCCAGTGCAGTCTTCAGGCGATACCTGAATTGTGTATTTGAGTCCCTTCCAAACCTCGTCTCGGGCCTCGATTGATTTAAATGTCTCTGGAGCGCTGTCAAGATAATTGGGTTCGTATGTCTTGATACGGATAACAGCATGTGGACATGCGACAGTGCATTTCCCGCATTGGATGCAGATCTCAGGTTCCCAAACAGGGATATCGAGTGCAAGGTTTCGTTTTTCCCATTTTGCAGTTCCTGTTGGAAATGTGCCATCGGGAGGGACTGCACTGACAGGAAGTTCGTCCCCATTACCTGCAATCATTTTACCAAGGACTTCTCTAACAAATCGGGGGGCTTGTTCAGATACTGCGGGAGGAACCTCGATAGCCCCGTCTGCTGTATCTGGCACCTTTACCTCAAACAGATTGTCCAGGGTATTATCGATTGCAAGGAGGTTCATGTTAACAATTTCATCTCCCTGCTTGCCATAGGTTTCTGAGATGGTTTTTCGAATTTCCTGAATGGCTTTATCTTTTGGAAGAATTTGCGATATAGCAAAGAAACATACTTGCATGACCGTATTGATTCTCCTTCCGAGACCACTTTTTCGGGCTATCTTATAGGCATCGATAATGTAAAACTTTAGTTTTTTTCCAATGATCTGTTCCTGCACCGAAAGTGGTAGTTGGTCCCAGATATTGTTGGCATCATGTGGAGTATTAAGCAGGAATGTTCCCTCAGATACCAAGTGTTTCAACATGTCATAGCGTTCAAGGAAGACCGATTGATGACATCCCAGAAAATTTGCCTTATCTATAAGATAAGAAGAATGAATCGGATTCGGACCCACGCGAAGATGAGAGATAGTAACAGCCCCAGCCTTTCTAGAGTCGTAAACGAAGTACCCTTGTATTTGGTAGCTAGTGTTTTTACCGATTATCTTTATGGAATTTTTATTGGCTCCCACTGTTCCGTCTGAACCGAGTCCATAAAACAATGCACGATAAACATGATCGGATTCCGTAGAGAATTCGGGGTCGTGATCAATACTGGTTTTAGTCAGGTCGTCTTTGATACCAATGGTAAAGTGGTTTTTGGTTTTTTCATTTGAGAGGTTATCAAAGATCGACTTTACCATGGCAGGTGTAAATTCCTTTGAAGATAAACCGTATCGACCACCTACAATCTTCGGTGTTTCTTTTAGGTTTCCCCAACCGTTGACTACACCTTCATGTATTGCAGCAACCGAGTCCAAATACAGTGGGTCCCCGGGACCTCCAGGCTCTTTCGTTCGATCGAGAACTGCTACCCCATGTGTAGAAGAAGGTAATGATTCGATGAAGCGCTTCTTGTCAAAGGGACGGTATAAACGAACCTTGACGAGTCCGACCTTGCCTCCGTGCTCATTTAAATAGTCCACGGCTTCATGAACAACTTCTGAACCAGAACCCATAATCATGATTACACTCTCGGCATCGGGTGCGCCATGGTATTCAAAGAGCCTATAAGACCGGCCAGCGATCTCAGAAAATTTTTCCATTACCGATTGCGTAACATCACGGCAATTGATATAGAAGGGGTTGGCTCTTTCCCGTGACTGAAAAAAGACGTCTGGATTCTCAGCCGTTCCGCGAATCACAGGATGGTCCGGCGATAAGGCTCTCTCTCGATGTTCGATAATCAGATTGTCGTCAATCATTGATCGCAGATCATCATCTGATAAGACCTCTAATTTTGAGATTTCATGGGAAGTGCGAAAGCCATCAAAGAAGTGTAAAAAGGGAACTCGTGTCTCGAGGGTTGCCGCTTGTGCAATGAGTGCAAAATCCATGGCTTCTTGAACAGAAGCAGAACAGAGTTGAGCAAATCCTGCAGCGCGGGTTGCCATAACATCGCTATGGTCGCAGAAAATTGAAAGGGCATGCGTTGCCACCGAGCGTGTCGCTACATGAAAAACCGTTGGATTAAGCTCCCCAGCTATCTTATACATGTTGGGGATCATGAGCAAAAGACCCTGTGAGGCTGTAAACGTGGTTGCAAGTGAACCCGTTTGCAAGGCGCCGTGAACTGTACCTGCAGCACCTGCCTCGCTCTGCATTTCTACCACTAGTGGCACCGTGCCCCAGATATTTGGTTTTCCTTCATGTGACCATGAGTCCGACCATTCGCCCATGGGGGAAGCCGGAGTAATGGGATAAATGGCTATTACCTCGTTCAATCGGTAAGCAACAGATGCTACCGCCTCATTTCCATCCATAGTTTCAAAGCTTCTAACACCCATCTTTCTAACCTCCAAAGGATCAATGGCTACCTGGTTGCAAGATCCTCTATTTTCTTATGTTTGTGCAATTTAAATGCCAACCTATGAACTTCTTATCAATTTAAAATAACAATATTTTCGCTAGTGATAGAGAAGAAAAATTTTCAAATAGCTGTCATATGTAAGAAAATAAGACAATATAAGTAGGCTATTTGAGACAATAATCGTATAATACAGTGAAGGGGTTTATAGATCATCACTCAGGATGTACATTTAAATCACTTAAGAACGTTTTTCATATGATTTATGTGTCTCAATCTTGTCAGTACCTTTTTTATGTATTTCTAAAATGTAGTGCCCGTTCCCCGAACGGGCAATTAAATGCGCATGAGTACAAAAACTGGATTTATTTTGGGTGCGTTCCCCGAACGCACCTTACATAGTGTTTGCTATGAAATGAAGTAACTGTGATTTCTTTGATTATGCTTTTGACTCCCCTGCTGCAATTAAATTATACAACCAGGCAAAAATTGCTCCGCCAATAAGAGCATCGACGAATCCCCAGATTAATCCAATAAAACTACCCGCTGCACTAATGCTGTAGCCGATGTAGAATTTACCGATTATTGTTTTTTCTCCTGTCGCTCCTCCGAATGCAATCATCCACCAGGTAAGCGCGAAAAGCCCTAGTCCCCAGATAATCCCACATGTAAGTGCAAAAGCCTTGATGTTTAGTTTCATAATGAACACCTCCAATATAGACTCTCAAGTTTCTTACCAATTTTCCCCTGATCCGTTTCAAACAAAAGCTACTATTACAGTTTTCATCCCTGGCTTCATATTTCTCTTGACGAGGAGTTTCATCTGATTTTCCTTTGCGGTGATTTTAGCAAAGTTTTCTCTGCATCCGCGTGGTTCTAGTTATCAACGCTCGTGTCTCACTAGTAGTACCGGACAGGGTGAGGTGAAAATTACTTTGTGACTTGTTGTCCCCAAAGCGAGTTGATCTGTTTCGGTTCTTAGACCGTGGGATCCCATCACTATTAGATCAATGTTCTTTTCCTTTGCGAATGTATTGATAACACGCCACCTTGGCCCAACAACCATTTCTGTCTCAATATTAATACCCTTTTTTACAAATATTTCCTTCTCTTTCTCAATCTTATTTTCCATCTGTAATTCTATTTCATCAAAGAATTTCTTTACTTCTTCATCTACCTCTAGGTATTCCAAAGGTTCAATGGCGTGAAGTATATAGATTTTCGCATTTAGCCTCTCCGCGAGATAAATGGTGTAATCTCTTGCATTTTCCGAACATGCTGAAAAATCAGTGGGAAATAGAATTCTGTCTACGTTCATCTCATGTATTCTCCCTATTTTTTTTTGAGTGCCTTACACGATATCCGATTTGCATACTTAGTTTATTTCGTATTTCAATAAAGTTAAGTAGACCATCAAGTATATCTGTCACCGTTATTATACCGACCAGATCACGCTGACTGTTAACAACCGGAAGGGCATTGAATCTTCGTTTGCGGATTATTCTAGCGGCTTCTTCCAAGCGCGAATCTTCAGAAATTGTAACTGGATTAGGACTGATAACTTCATTTATAGTAAGATTTGGATTCTTGAGGTAGTGCATGAGTGCCCTCCTAAGATCCCTATCTGTAACTATGCCAATGAGTCTGCCATTATTAACTACGGGAACCTGTTTAATGCAGTGTTTCATGAGTAAATGATAAGTGTTTTTTATATTTTCTAATGATGATACGATAATTGGATTTTGAGTCATACAGTGTTTTACAAGCATCATTCTTTTTCTCCCTTCATAATTTTTGAAACTTTTCAGGGTATCTCTACTATATTTTAAAATGCAAGAAAGATGCCAGTGAAAGTTCTTTTATTTTACAGTGATTGAATCTAAAAAAGGTGTCTAGCGTCAGAAAATCTTACATATAAATGTTGAAAATCCTAAAATTCCTATCCCCGCAGCAAGCAGGCTGTCCGACAATTAGTAATTAGATCATGATAACTCCCAACAGAATCATCAAAGAGGAGGTATTTAAACTGGCATACATTAAATCATACAAGGGACAACAATGGTTGTTACCCCCTAGCATAGAAGACATGATACCAGAGGATCACATATGCTTTCTGGTGGAGAGTATAGTGGAATCAATGGATTATACATCATTTGACGTTAAGTATTCAGGAGCAGGGCATCCAGCATATCATCCGAGGATAGTATTGAAGATATTGATCATGGGAGTATTAGACAGGGTAAGATCATCGAGGAGGCCTGCAAAGAATGCACGAGAAAATATCGTATACATTTATTTATCCGAGAAATTGACGCCGGATTTCAGGACTATCAGCGATTTTAGGAAAGACAATGGAGAACTTGTCAAAGAAGTCTTCAGGCATACAGTAACCCTTGCAAGAGAGGAAGGGTTGGTTGATGTTAGTCATCTTTCGACAGATGGTACAAAGATAAAGGCTAATGCATAAAATGGGATGAATTGTATTATCTAATTCACTAACTAAATGTTGCCACCCAATGATTATGTCCCGTTTTTAGTTGGTTAACATAGGAGGAGGCAAAACACATTTAAGC
>JALLOG010000115.1 GCA_027717645.1 Desulfobacterota bacterium AH_259_B03_O07 | reverse complement strand
AAGATATTGGTTTCTTGAGTGCATATCCATAATGAAAGTAAGATAGTGTAAATCTCGTCTTTATAGCCATATTACTTTCTATTTTCGGTTACTTTCTTATATTGCACAACCAACACCATTTCGGTTACATTTTACGTCGCAGAATACGCAACCATTATAGAGTGTTAAAGCTTATTGTGTAAAAACAAACAGTTTGCACTGTGCAAATACACACAATTCTGATTTTTTGAAACCTTGATTTTGTATTAATCTGCTAAAATCATTAGAAATTTCAAAATTAAATATTTTGGAATAAAAATTGCATGAGTGTATAATCACTAAAATTTTATCCACTATTTGAAATAAGTTATTTTCGAACTTTGTCATTAGAGGATGGGGCCAACCTACCTATAGAGGATCGTGCTAGACCGGAGGGCTGACCAACAAAGGTCATTGGAATCCGAAGGAGGATTGATAATGTCAATTACGACTTTTATTCTTCTAATTCTACTCATTTCCTTTTCAACACCTGTCTTTTCCAAAACACAATATATTGTTAAAAATGGGGATAACCTTTACGACATTTCAAAACAATTTAAAGTCACCATTAAAGATTTAAAGAATGCTAATGGCCTTAAAAGTAATAGATTAGATATTGGCGATATTCTGTTAATCCCAGTTTCTGATAAGGAATTAAACGAAGTAAACACTCACAGTTTTAATAGTAAAGAATACACCGTAGTTAAAGGTGATACCTTAGGTGGGATCGGAAATAAGTTTGGGGTAAGTACCACAAACCTAAAAAGGTCTAACAATTTAAAAAACGATAAATTACAAATAGGACAAAAACTTTCTATACCTTCCACACTTGAATCCCATGAAAAAAGCAGTTCTTTTGCAACCAAAACTGATCTAGATTTTATTGGTCCAACATTACCAGAAGAAACAGTACAAGACGATAAGATTCAACAACCTTCGGAAACCCATAAAATTAAAACTAATAATGCTGCTAATGTTCTTAACACAAATAATGAAAAGTTACCCACAAATAACAGATACATTGTCAAAAAGGGTGATAATCTCTACGACATTTCAAGGAAATTCAATATCTCCGTTAACAATTTAAAGAAAGCAAATGGGTTAAAGAACCATAGACTGGATATCGGTGACAAACTTCTTATTCCCGGCTCAAACGGGCAAGTTAATAAAGTACCGACTAATAAAGTCAATAACCATGAATACGCTGTTGTTAGAGGTGATACACTTGGTGGGATCGGAAGTAAGTTTGGAGTTACTGTTAAGAGATTAAAGAGCGCAAATAATTTAAAAAACAATTATATAAAAATTGGGCAATTACTTATTATTCCTATTATGCCTCAAACCGACGCGAAAAATAATATAGTCACCGGTAATGTTGAAAAAGATACTATTGCCCCGAAGAAACAAGAAGATTGGGTACCAGAAACCAAAGTAACCCTCCATTCTAATTCCAAAAAATATAATTCTAATAGTAAAGAATTTCAGAAAACAACTGCTGAAAAGTTACCCACAAATAACAGATACATTGTCAAAAATGGTGATAATCTCTACGACATTTCAAGGAAATTCAATATCTCCGTTAACAATTTAAAGAAAGCAAATGGGTTAAAGAACCATAGACTGGATATCGGTGACAAACTTCTTATTCCCGGCTCAAACGGGCAAGTTAATAAAGTACCGACTAATAAAGTCAATAACCATGAATACGCTGTTGTTAGAGGTGATACACTTGGTGGGATCGGAAGTAAGTTTGGAGTTACTGTTAAGAGATTAAAGAGGGCAAATAATTTAAAAAACAATAATATAAAAATTGGGCAGTTACTTATTATTCCCTATTTGTCAAAAATTGATGATAAAGTCAAGCAAAGTGATAAAAAAGAATTAATTGCAAAAAACACCCGAGAAAATGAGAAACAGTTATCAACTTCAAAGGATTCAGATACACAGACCTTCATAAGATATCTCATAAAGAATGGGGATACACTGGGAAAAATTTCACGTGAATTTGGATTATCAATTCAAGATCTGAAGAAAGTAAACGGACTTAAAAACGATAGATTACAAATTGGTGTTATATTAAATATTCCATCTACTGGTACCAAGGGTATTATTAAAAGGATTCCAGAAGAAAAACCATCGCTTAAATATATCGTAAAGGAAGGCGATAATATAGAACAACTTTCAAAAGGGTTCGAAATTTCTGCTCAATCTATAATTGAAGCAAATGATCTCACAAATAATACGATTAATCCCGGAGATATATTATCCATTCCAGACCCAAAATATACTGGGGTATCATTCAATCAAACTGAACACAAAGTAGTAAAAGGTGAGAGTCTGATAAAGATAAGCAGCAAATACGGTGTTTCCGTTAAAGAATTAAAGAAAGTAAACAGACTAAGAACCAATAATATAAAAATAGGCATGAAATTAAAAATACCAAGTAATAATTCAATAGCTAAAAATAATAGTATTGGCGTTCCATCTCATTTAACTGATTTAAAATACTATAAGGTTAATAAGGGTGACACTCTAGGCCTAATAGCAATTAAACACAATACATCCGTTGAAGATTTAAAAAAGTCAAATGGATTAATAAGAGATTCGGTAAGGGCTGGGCAGATTCTAATAATTCCAGAACATTCTAACCATTTTGAAGACCTAACTACAGAAAGAAATTATTATTATGAACAAAATGGAAAAGCTAGTAGCGAATCTACATCATTTAAAGATCGTGTTATAAAAATCGCTAAACAGTTTCTAGGTGTACCCTATAGGTTTGGAGGGAATTCACTAAGAACTGGACTAGATTGCTCGGCTTATGTAAAAGAGGTATATGGAATATTAGATATTTACCTACCACGGACCGCACGCGATATATATAAAGTTGGTAGATATGTGAAAAAAAACCAACTCTCAATTGGGGACTTGGTGTTCTTCAGAACTTATGCAAGATACCCATCTCATGTTGGGATATACATTGGTAACGATAAATTCATCCATGCGTCTTCAAAGTCTAGGAAGGTTACTATCGATAACATAAACCTTAATTATTATAGTAAGAGATATATAGGAGCTAAGAGAATTGAAACTGCCGGGTTATTTTACGATGAAATTTCCAAAGATTATAAGGGCTTTGAATTAAACTAAGGCCACTCTCAACAAAAAACTTCTCATATTCAAATCCATAGGTCACAAATTTAAATAACCTACCGAAACCCACAAGCTATATTTGAAATAGCTAAAGACGATGTATATATTAATGCAGAGATAGACTATGACCAATTGTATTAAAAGATATAAACAATATCTGCTTTACGAAAGAAATTATTCAGAAAACACAGTAAGAGCATATACGACGGATCTCTTGCACTTCAGAGACTTTCTAAGCAAAAAGAAATTATCAGCCGGCGAAAAGGATATTGACGTAGCAAAAATTGAAGAAACGGATATTAGGGAATATATTAGTTGGCTTTACACTAGGAATTCGAAGTCATCTATATCTAGAAAACTTACCTCAATAAGAACCTTCCTCGAATTTCTTATCAGGGAGGGAGAAATTCAGAAAAACTCAGCCAAACTTGTCCCTACGCCTAAGGCAGAAAAGAGAACACCCGCGTTTTTAACTGTAGACGAAGTCTTCTTATTAGTTGAAAAACCTAAGGATAAGGGGATATTGGGGCTTAGAGATCGAGCAATATTAGAACTATTATACTCAAGCGGGCTGAGGGTCAGTGAACTAAGCGGGATAGACCTAAAGGACGTGAATCTCAATGCATCTTTTGTCAAGGTTCTTGGGAAAGGATCCGTTGAAAGAATAGTTCCGCTAGGTTCCAAGGCGATAGAATCTATTAGAAATTATCTGGTAAAAAGAGAAGAGCTCAAACCAAAAGTTGGTTATTTATTCTTAAACTCCCGAGGTGGTAAACTTTCTGAAAGGAGCGTAGCCAGAATAGTAAAAAAATACGCTACAATCTCAGGAATCCCCAAAAACGTAAGCCCACATGTTCTCAGGCACACATTCGCAACTCACCTTTTAGGAGACGGTGCAGACCTCAGAGCCATTCAGGAGATGCTGGGTCATAAAAGCCTTTCAACAACCCAACGCTACACACATGCGTCAATTGAGAAGATTATGCAAATCTATGATAAAACACACCCCAGAGCCTAGATTATGAAAAAATTCCGGGGGACGACAATCGTTTGCGTGAAAAAAAATGGTAAGGTCGCAATGGGTGGAGACGGCCAGGTCACTTTCGGTCAAACTGCGATCAAGCATACTGCAACAAAGGTAAGAAAGATATTCAATGACAAGGTTATGGTTGGATTTGCAGGAGCAACAGCGGATGCAATTACACTCTTTGATAAATTTGAAGCAAAGCTAGAGGAATTTAGAGGAAATCTCAGAAGAGCAGCTGTAGAGCTTGCGAAGGATTGGCGAACCGATAGAGTTCTGAGGAGATTGGAGGCACTCCTTACCATAGCTGATAAGGATCATATGTTTCTAATCTCAGGCAGTGGTGATGTGTTAGAGCCTGACGATAACGTGATAGCCATTGGATCGGGTGGATCTTATGCCCAGGCAGCGGCTGTTGCACTGTCAAAGTATTCTAGTTTAGACACAACCGATATTGTGAAAGAATCATTAAAAATTGCCGCCAACCTTTGTATTTACACGAATGATGTCATTGTCGTTGAGGAATTGATAGAAAATGAACAATAAATCCTTTTTCACACCAAGAGAAATTGTATCCGAACTTGATAAATATATAATCGGCCAAGAAAAGGCAAAGAGAGCTGTAGCCATAGCACTCAGAAACCGGTGGAGACGTCAACGCGTAGCACCCGAGTTAAGAGAGGAAATAGCACCCAAAAATATATTCATGATCGGACCCACAGGCGTAGGCAAAACAGAGATTGCTAGGAGGCTAGCCAAGCTGGCGCAGGCACCCTTTTTGAAGGTAGAAGCCTCTAAGTTTACAGAGATAGGTTATGTGGGAAGAGATGTGGAATCTATGATTCGTGACCTCACAGATATTGCAATAAGGGACATAACCGAAGAGGAAAGACAGACAGTAAAAACAAAGGCCGAGGATTTAGCTGAGGAGAGGATACTCGACCTCTTATACCCAAAAGACAAATCCAGCGAAACCGAATCAAACAGCGAGACAAGGGAGAAGTTGAGAAGCCTCTTACTAGAGGGAAAACTAGACGATAGATATGTGGATGTCGAGGTAACTTCAAAAAACTTCCCATTACAAGTTTTTACTCCTTCAGGCGTGGAGGAAATGGACGTAAATATTTCCGACATGCTAGGAAATCTCTTTCCAAAGAAAACAAAGAGAAGAAAGGTTAAGGTTCCTGAAGCAAGGGAAATTCTCATTCAGGAAGAATCTCAGAAACTAATCGACTCTGATAAAGTAGTTAAACTCGCTATCGAACGGGCAGAACAGGCCGGCATCATTTTCATTGACGAAATCGATAAAATAGCTGGCCGCGAAAGCTCAGCAGGACCTGATGTTTCAAGAGAAGGTGTACAAAGAGATTTGTTGCCGATAATCGAAGGATGTTCTGTCAATACAAAGCATGGAATGGTCAGGACCGATCATATACTTTTTATTGGTGCGGGAGCCTTCCATGTTGCTAAACCCTCAGACCTAATTCCAGAACTCCAGGGAAGATTTCCTATAAGAGTCGAACTCGATCCTCTAACTACAGAGGATTTCATAAGTATCCTTACAGAACCAAAGAATGCATTGATCAAGCAATATGAGGAACTTCTTAAAACAGAGAAAATCGATCTCGAATTCAAAGACGATGCTATATCTGAAATAGCAGACACGGCAGCTTATGTAAACGAATCGACTGAGAACATAGGCGCAAGAAGGCTCCATACCATTTTGGAAAAACTACTTGAAGAAATCTCCTTCAATGCACCCGATATGAAGAATGGTAGAGTGGTAATTGATGCAACATATATTAAGGACAGGATTTCAGATATTGTGAAGGACAGAGATCTTAGTCGTTACATATTGTAAACTCCCGTTTAATTTCATAATTCCCAGTAGCTAGCTGCTTGGTTGTTCATTAAAATTTAATTAATGCATCCACCTTTCATCGAATCGATAAAGACCTTCATGGCGAGCTATCTTTAAAGCCTCTTTATACTCCGAACTTGAGGTTCTACGATTTATCTCTTGATACTTATCAGGTTTCTTCAATACCCTACCCTCTGGTCTGTATTGATCCATGATATTTAAGTAGGTATCTCTGGAAATCTCATCAGCAAGGAATCTACAAATCTCCCTAGTAGAACTTATTCGGTTAGGCATTACCAAGTGACGAACAAGTAACCCTCTAAGCGCCAAGCCCTGATTATCAAATCTTAGTGGTCCAACCTGACGGTGCATTTCCTTAATTGCTTGGCGTGCAACATCAGGATAATCCCTGGCAGCCATATAAAAGAAGGAAAGCTCTCTATCCCAGAATTTAAAATCAGGCATAAATATATCCACAATACCTTCCATAATTTCTAATGAATGCATTGAGTCGTAAGCACTGGTGTTATATACAATCGGCAAGTTTAAACCCATGTTGATAGCGATCGGAATTGCTTCCATCACTTGTGGAACAACGTGCTCAGGCGTTACAAAATTTATATTGTGACAACCTGCTTCTTGAAGTTGGAGCATTATGCTTGCAAGCTGATCTGGTGTAAGCGTGTGACCATTACCTTCCCATGATATATCGAAGTTCTGACAGAACACACATTTCAGATTGCAAAACGAAAAGAAAATAGTGCCGGAACCTTTCCAACCCCTTAGACAGTCCTCCTCACCAAAGTGTGGAAATGCACTCGCAACATAAGAATAACGACCGGTTCTACATACAGCAGTTCTATTCTCTAATCTGTTCACGTGGCAGTCACGAGGACAAACCTCACAATTACTCAGTACATCTAGAGCCCTTTCTACTTTCTCTTGAAAAATATGTTTATCAGTCTCATAAGTAAGAAGATAAGCAGGGACATAATCCCTTCGAGGGATTATCCATTTATGATCCGAAATGTAATCTGGTGCTTTACCCCTAAAAATTCTATCCATCATCTGAATCATAAAAAATTATAATTGATATTAAAAAAATCATCAATTTAAATTCATAAAAGTTAATTTTTATAAAGTTAATTTTTATATTGTTCTCTTCCTTTTGTGCAAAATCTCTAATTAACTTAAACTTGTAATAAATATATAATAACTGTGCCCATTGCTTACTAAGATACAAATAATAAAGAGGGATTTAGATTATGCAACATATTATTCTGCTAGGTGATTCCATACTGGATAATGCAGCTTACGTATCGACTGATTCAGATGTTATAAATCATCTGAATAAAATTGTCCCGGATGGATGGAAAGCCACCCTAAAAGCAAGAGACGGCAGTATGATTAACGATATTCAGTACCAACTAGAGGAATTACCTTTAGACTCTAGTTTTCTAGTAATTAGTGTTGGCGGAAATGACGCTTTAACCCACGCAGATATTCTTAATGAAAGTGCAAATTCCTTTGCCGAGGTTTTACTCAAGTTCGCAGATATTCAAGATGAATTCCAAAACCGATATCAAAACATGTTAAAAAAGGCCCTCAGTTATGATCTGCCTACCGCCATTTGTACAATATACTACCCTCGATTCCCAGACTCTCTTATGCAGAGGATTTCCATAGTAACATTATCAATTTTTAACGACTGCATCATTCGCGAAGCAATAGATAAGGGTCTTAAGTTAATTGATCTTAGATTGGTTTGTAATTCTAATGAAGATTACGCGACACCAATCGAACCATCTGAAAAAGGAAGCGAAAAAATAGCGAGTGCAATACTAAAGATAGCTCGAGAGTACAATTCTACGAAACCTGAATAAAAAGGTTAGTAAGTTGGATCTTTCGAACTTAAGCTTGAGAGTTTATCCTTCTTACCCTCTTGCCTCCAATAACAGCCATAAATATTGAAATTCAGCCTAGAAGTGCAATATACTACCTTTTTTAACTTAAGTTTTAAAGAACCCACAAAATAAGCAAATATAGTACCGTTTCTGTGTATTTTCGGTACACGTGAATCTTGGTTAGTAGCAATTTTATTTTCATTTCCCCAACCAACTCTATGTATTGACTTCACGTCTTTATTTATTTTATAATTTCTTATAATAAATTGGTGAGAGGTCTTGAGGATGGGAGTGAACTTTGAGTTACACTTGTACTGCTCCCCTTTTGTCAAGCTCGGATTAAGTTGGAATTATGGATAGTCTAATATGTACTGCTTCAACCCACTGACTAAATAAGAAAAGGGAGCCTACGCACCCCTCTTTACATTTAATTCTTACTGTTTCCTTTAGTATTTAATTAGGCTGTTATATTCCTTCTGCGGATAGCTAATAACCCTATTATCCCCAATACTCCAGCCATGGCTATCAATCCCCATTCGGAGAGTGTTGGTAACGGTCTAACTAAGTCACATTGACCGAATGAGAGCTCATATAGCCGTTCGAGTCGTGTTGATACTACTTTTCCTACGAGTTCGATGCGTGTTAATTGGTCCACGGTAAAACACCAATCAGGGATTTTTTGGCATAAACACTTTAGTTGCACTTGCTTGTTGAATCAATGCTATAATATTAAGATAGATATAAAGTACTATTGAGGAGGTAGTAGCTATGAGATTCTCAACTATAGTAGGAATATTTACCGTGATGTTAACGCTGGTTCCCGGCTTGGTATTCGCCGAGCATGTAATCGACGATAGCAAAAAGCCTGGTTATCTGTTTGTTCTGAGTGCGGCCTCAGGGAGCTTAAAGGGAGATACTTTGACATTAAACGGAGTACCTAATGTTATCTATTTCTCAGACCGGCCGGCAAGAAAAGCAGGGCATATGAGTCTCTCGGAGTTCATTGAGATGTGGGACAAGGGGGTCGATAACTTCAAGGCAGACCCACCAAACGCTACTCTTTCAGTGTTGAAGAAAGATGGAGCCAAAAATGTGGTGGTTGAACTTATGAGTGTGGAGAAGAAAAACGGTTCGGTAGTTTTTAAAGTGGCAGTGCTAGAAGGTATGTCACCTGAGAGTTTCAAAATGTCATCACTATTCTTAGACGGCTTTCCCTTCGGGCCTGGAGCATAGATTAGGGTAACCTGACATACGGTATATTAAAGATGTGACACATTATTTAGCCTAGAGTCGACGGATCGTCCGAAGCCGATGACAAATTCTTACAATGTCCATATGACACCCGCGGACGATCACACGGGGGAAAGCATAAACGCTATGCAACCTGATCATGGACACCCACCACCCCTAATCATACTATACAGGCCGTTAGCCCCCGCCGTGAAACCCCACACACCATTTCACTCTCCACACGATATTAATCCTAGGGAGTGTTGACGCAACAACGCCACCACGGTTCGACATAGACAGCGTTCATACCGCCAAACTTCCGGCAAATGCACTACGTGCTCTTATACACTATAATCCAAGCCCGCCCCTACCCACCTGACCCACCGTTTCACGTACTCTCCAAGTCGATAGGAACCGTAAGGCTCCCCCGTCTCTTGCTCATAAAGCCGGGTAGGGCGTGCTCCCCTCGATACGGGCTCCTCTGGAGCCCTACTCGGGATAATCGGTTATCTATTCCGTTATTCCCGAGTAGCAGCCAAAGGCTCGTATCGAGGGGCGGGTCTGTAGTGGTAACCCAGAAAATCAAATCCCCTCTCTAATCCTTCCAATAAAGGTCTTTCCCGGGTGCTTTTCCAACTTCAGCTCATCGAATGTTTAGTTAAGCACCTTGATTGCCTTTTTAAGCTTCCACCTTGTCTTTGCCAGTATCAGTATGTCGTCCATATACCTGATATACTTCACATCCAGCTTTGCCATTTCTCTGTCCAGATCGAGAAGATAAAAAGCTCCAAGGAGCGGAGAGAGTAATGCCCCTCTGGGTATCCCACTTTTTATATCCTGATACAGTCCTCCCCATTCCACGCAGCGTTTTAAAAACTGCCATACATATCCACACCCGATAGAACGGGACAGGAATGTCCCGTCTATCCTTTGTTAGCGCAAGCGATAGCCGGGGTTTTCCAACCCCGGATTCCGCCACACGTCGCCACACCCGATAGCTGGGGTTTTCCAACCCCGGATTCAATTTGATTGTATAATTTCAATTACATAGGCAACATTCATTAGTCTTGTAGCGATATAACTAGTGTCTAGAATAAAGCATATCTATTTAAATGAATTTCCATACATGA
>JALLOG010000114.1 GCA_027717645.1 Desulfobacterota bacterium AH_259_B03_O07 | reverse complement strand
GAGCTTATCTTTACAGGAAAATGTGGAAAGAAAAGGTTTATGCATAAAATGGGTTAATGTATTGTACGCATTTGTTAGACTTTTCATGATCTAATTAATAAGATTAAAGAATAGCAGTATTATGCAACTTTTATTTTTGTGGGTGTAAGTCACCATATTATTTGAAAAAATGAGCTATAAAAACGTTTTGTTAACTGGTGCATCTGGAGGAATTGGAAGATATTTAGAATATGAATTGATACAAAAAAATTATAATGTTTATAGTGTTACCTCATCAAATAAAAAAGTACTAGGAATAAAAATCAATTGTGATCTAGTAGATGAAAACATTGAATCGAAAATAAAGGATTTCAAAATCGATATAATTATTCATGCCTGTTTAACAAAAAGGAAAAATAAAGACATATTAATAGTTGATAGACTATTAAATTTATGCGCAAAAAAAAATATAAAATTATTTGTTTTTTTTAGTTCTTGGGTGATTCATTCACAAAATTTGTTTTCTGATCATTACACTAAATCTAAATTAATATCAGAAGATTTAATCAAAAATAAATGTCATGAAACGGGACTAAACTACATCATACTAAGGCCCACCTTAGTAGTAGGCCGAGGGTTGATATGGACAGACCCGATATCAAAACTTAACTTTCTTCCAAAGTATCTTCCTGATCGCTATAAGGTAAATATTATTCATGTGAAAGATTTAGTAGCAGCCATTATTAGATTATTGAGCAATGAGAACTTTTACAATGATGAATATGACTTAGGGGGTTTTGAAGTCTCATTTCGAAAATACTGTGTAGTGGTTAATAAAAACGATTACAGTAATTATAAGAGGGGGATAGCAGGTTATTTTTTGATGAAATGGTTGAATCTGACAATTATTATGTTATCTAAAACTTTCTCGACTTTCTCATTTTTTCTCAATAAATATGCGACGTTTAATGATAAAAGAACATATAAAATTATAAATTATACCCCTCAGTTGAATTTAGATTATTTAGATCAAGAACTAAATATATCTTATCCAACAAATCAAAATGAGCTCATTGAGTTAATTTCAAAATTCGGATTTGAGAATGTCAATATCATTTGTATGGGCTATAGTTTTCTTATACAACTAAAAAACCCCGCTGACAAAAAAATAATTTCTCTACAAAAATATGACGACATTATCGAATTAACGGATAATCATGTTTATGTCCAATCCGGTATTACTATAAAAAACTTGTTGAACTTTTTGGATAATAAAAACCTTACGATTGATAGCCTACCTGAATTTTTAGATGTAGGAATTGGTAGTTGTGTAAAAACCCCCGTTCATGGATCAAGTTATAGATATTCTAATGTGGCAGAATTATTTGATTATATAAAAATTTATAAAAATGGGACCATAAGAGAAATTTCTAAGGGTTCAGAAGAATACAATAATTTATTGTTCAATAAAAATAATAATTCTGTGATTTTGGAGGTGGGTATTAAGCATACTCCCGTTTATTTTTTAAAAAAAGAAATAAAGCATGACGAAGACAGTATTTTGTTAAAAAAACAATTTATAAATTATTTTTATGATAATGAGAGTGTTACAGTCAATTGGTATCCCTCTATAAGTAAAGTAATGATATGGGAAATTAATAAAATTGATAAAAGATTTGAAGACAAACATTACTACATACGTCGGCATGCAGGAATTTCAAGTTACTATCATAGTAGAATTAGGAAAAAACAATTTATAAACAAGAATCATAAAATATTAGGCTTGTGGCCGAAGTTGAATACGATTGAAAGAAATATTATAAAGATGTCTGTAAAACCTGCTTCTGATATTGAATTGGGAGTTTTGGTAGGAGATTTCTATAAATTTATACCACTGCTATATCAAATAAAACACTTATTTCTAGCAGCAGGGTTTAGAATATCCAAACAGGATTACGGTATAGTTAATTCGCCATCCTATTTAGGGGATATTATTTGGGTAGAGGTCATTGGAACTAAAAAACCAAAAGAGTTAATAGAAATAAAAGAAAAATTTCATATAAAATGTCACAATGGTAAGTATGAGATATAGCTTAACATTGTTTCGTTCTTCTCCAACGTTTTAAAGCAAGAAAATTGATAACTGATATTATTCAGTATAATATCAGATTATATTACTAGCAATGTCACATAATCTTATGCCCCAGCTGTCCCTAGAATTAGACCAATTCACGTTATTGTTTATCAATTTACTACCGTCAATTCCATCTTCAGAATCATAATTCATTACAAAGGGATGTCTCGATGTATGAATCTCTTCAATTTATTTATTCGTTCAGAAATGTCATCAACCATTCCAGATTGCTCCTCCCTAATTATTATGTTCGCGATCCCATTCATGACCGATTGATCTCATTTAAATCGAAGGATCACTGTGTCATCAAACATCGAGCGGATCAGTTAAATTCTTTGTCCTCCACCATGTTTAATAATTCACTACCTTTATTAAGACAATCCTTTAACCGTTCGGCCAAGACACCTACATTAGGTTCTCTCAACATAGAAAAATGATTACCTGGAATAACGTGGACATCTACTCCTTGGGATGTCAACTTACCCCATCCCAAGGTTGGGTCTATGTTTTCGTAAGAAACTTGTTCACTAACTTTGAAGAGGGTTATATGGTTGTTATAGCTCTGCGGTACATAATCGAGTAAGGCTCGCATGTTAACGCTGAAGATTTCCCATAAATGCCGAATCATGTCTAACTCGCCATCTGATTTCACTAAATTAGAATTCCTTGCTTCTTCCAGTATATAAGTTGTTTGTTCATCTGGTTGGAGATTTAAGAAGTCCTTTAATGGCAATTGCATCTTAAATTGCCCTGGAGATACACCCTGCTCCAGCAAAAACTCCTCCAACATTTTTTTAGCTTCTCTTTCGACCTCATCGTTATAAGTAATCTCATCTAGAAGAGCTGCCCAGGAATCGAAAATAGCAAGTAGATCAACTTCTTGACCTTGCGCATTGAGCTGACGAGCCATTTCGAAGGCAACGGTACCACCTAACGAGTGGCCTCCCAATCGGTAAGGGCCTTGGGTTTGTATAAGGCGTATTTCATCGATGTATCGGCGTGCCATATCTTCAAGATTCAAGTAATGAGCCCGTTCTCCGTTCAGTCCAGGCGATTTTAGTCCATAAAATGGGTATTCCGGTCCCAGATTTCGGGACAATTCAAAGTAACAGTCGACGTTTCCGGCGACCGGATGTACACAGAAAAAGGGTTTATTGTTGCCATTTGGTTGAATCTTCACGATTATGGATTGATTTATACTCTCATCCTCAGATCTACTTGACAGCTCAAATAGTCTACGTTTCTCGGGAGAGAGATTAGATATGCGATTACGAATACTATCAATTGTTCCTGATTCTTTGCTGCTCACTGCAACTATGACCTCATTTCTTCTAGCTTCTAGTAAAGCTTTTGCTTCCTCTTCTGAAAGCTCTTCTACCTTTTCTAAAATCTCATCAATATTTTCAGCATCTTTTTCATCCTCTGGAGCAGTATCAAACATTTGGTTAATTAAGAGCGTTGATAGTTCTGATACACTAGGTCCTTGCAACATAGCTGTAACAGGCAGAACTAGACGCAAGTTTGATTCCGTGCTGTTTTTCAACTCCAGGGCCATGAGGGAGTCAAGGCCTATGTTCGTGATGGGTTTATTTTTGTCAAGCCTTGATGGGGGAATACCCAAAACATTAGCAACAAGGTCTATGATGAAAGATTCCATAATTGATGGGCGTTCTTCTGGGTTTGCCTCTACGAGTTGTTTGCGAATTTCGCTGTCTTTTCCCTCTGAAGCTGAAGACATGGTATCTTCAACAAATTCCGAGAGAAGAGGTGGTTTATTGTTAGATGGATATAGGTTAAGCAATCTGGACCAATCAATGGATATGGGCATAACTTGAACCGGGTCCTTGAGCATGATCCTTTCCATCAGCTCCACCCCTTGTTGGGGTGTGATTGGAGATATACCTTGAGACTTCATTCTATTCATATGTTCAGGATCAGCTGCCATACCCACTTCTGACCATGGACCCCAGTTAATTACCTGACACGGTAACCCAAGGGCCCGTCGGTGGGGGGCAAGTGAATCTAAAAAAGCATTGGCTGCCGAGTAGTTCCCCTGACCTGGAGATCCCAATACGGAAGCTACGGAGGAGAAAAGAATGAAAAAATCCAGTGACTTATCCAATGTCAGGCTATGTAGATTCCAAGATCCTGTTATCTTGGGGGCCATAACTTTGTTAAAACGCTCCATATTCAATTGAGTTAAAATACCATCATCTATTCCCCCGGCTGCATGTATTATTCCTCTAATTGGTGGCATAGTTTTATATATTTGAGAGAACACATTTTCCAATTGCTTTTTCTTGGAAACGTCAGCTTTGTAGACAACCACTTGAGCTCCGTCATTTTTCATCGATTCCAAGATTTCTGAAGCCTCATCGGATGCGCCTCTTCTACCCAATAGTGCCAGATGTTTTGCTCCATTCTTCACCATCCATTTAGCCATTGTTAGGCCAAGACCTCCAAGTCCACCCGTAATGAGGCATGTACCATCATCGAGAAATTTTGGATGTGTTTTTAGAGGAGGTGCTATCAATAGTTCATCCTCTTCCATAGATAGAACAATCTTACCCATGTGTTTTGCCTGGGCCATGAAGCGAAATGCACCTTCAGCATCCGAGATGGGAAATACACGGAGGGGGAGAGGTCTAAGAGTGCCGTCGTCAAAGTATTTTATTAACTCACGGAACAACGACCCCAAAAGAGTTGGACGTTCCGTGAACATACGGGCTAAGTCAATTGCATAGAAAGACAAACTGTTCTTAAAAGGTAATAATCCTATATTGCTATTCTGGTAGATATCCCTTTTACCGATTTCTAAGAATCTACCGTAAGGTGCCAGAGTGGACAGGCCCTTCGGGATGGCTTCTCCAGATAATGAGTTAAGTACTATATCTACTCCTTTACCATCTGTTATTTGCATTACCTCGTCAGCGAAATCCAATGACCTCGAATCCATGACGTATTTGATACCCTGTGATTTAAGAAACTCCCGTTTTTCGGGACTACCTGCAGTGGCAAAAATTTCAGCACCTGCAAGCTTTGCTAACTGAATTGCTGCTTGTCCGACACCGCCTGCGGCTGAATGAATGAGCACACTTTCTCCCTTAATTATTTTTCCTAAGTGGTAGAGTGAATAATAAGCTGTGAGGAAAACGTTTGGAATTGTTGCAGCCTCTTCGAAATTCAGATCAGAAGGTTTGTGTAGAACAAATTCATGCGGAGTTGTAACATGGGTACCAAAGCTAAAAGGGGCAAGTGCGATTACTTCATCCCCGACATGAAATTCTTTAACGCCTTTTCCAACGGAGGCAATCTTGCCAGCACATTCTGTACCGAGGGGCAAAGGACCATCTGGTTGACCTGGATAAATTCCCATAGCTATCATGAGATCGATAAAATTGAGACCAGCTGCGAAAACCTCAATTTCGACCTCTCCTAGACCAGGCTCTTTACGGGTTGTAGCTCGAATAGTCAAGTTATCCAATATCCCGGGCTTTGTAATTTCCAATCGGAAGGGTTGTTCACCATGTGCAATACGTATTTTTTCTTCGACAGCATCGCCTTCTGAAAAATGTTCCAGCCTGGCAACATATCGTTCCTTCTCTCGGAATGCAATCTGATCTTCATTATCATCAAAGAACAGTTCTTCTAAAAGTGAGTCTATTTCTTCCTTTAAAACTGTGTGACTAAGATCGACTTTGGTGCATCGTAATTCCGGATGTTCATGCGATATTACTCTTCCAAGTCCCCATAAGGGAGATTGTGCAATGGAAAGGGGATTATTATCTGTTCCTATAGCCTGAGCCCCCTGTGTCACAAGCCATAGGCGGGTTGATTTGCGGGAATCAAATTCGCTTAACGCCTGGATCAAGTGAAGTGTAGTACCGCAAACCAAGTTTTGTGCCTTTCTGAGGGAGTGAATTGTTGTATCTGTCGGATTCAGTGTATCGAGGCTCCATAAATGGACGACACCGCGAAGGGGTTGCTGATCCGATTCAAAGGTGGCATGAAGGAGCTTTTGCATGTCTTCGGGTAGCTTAGTATTAATCTGGTAATTTTCCTTACCATTGCGTTTATTAGTGCGCTTAAATATTTTGCCAGGAGTTACAAGGATACAGTGCTCTCCTCGTGTCATTAAACGATCTGCCAAGGACTTTCCAATGCCTCCATTATCGGCAAAAATGAGCCACCTTCCCCGAGTAGAAGGTTTATCGTTATTCGAATCCCGAATCTCTTCTGGTCGTTTCTTGGATTTAAAGTGGACTTTGTAGAGGTTATCATCTAAGTTTTCTGAGACGGCAGCGCCGAAGTTCCGCGCCAGGGGTACGCTAGTATGACCCTTAGCTTCTATCACCACATCCCCCTCCTCATCAAGTAAGAAAACATCTGCAATAACGGTATCAGCATTCACTCCTTTCTCTTTACTTATGAGAACGTGGCCCCACACCCCGGTACTGGGATCACCGTAAACCCTGAGACTTTGAAGCCCAACAGGAAGAAAGATCTCAGCATCTGATTCTGTTCCTGTCAAGGTAGATGCGTGTGCTGGTAGCACAAGCTGTAAGCAAGAGTCTAGGATTACTGGGTGAACATGATAATTATTTAATTGATATTTAATGGTCTTAGGAATATTGATCTTAGCTATGGTTTCCCCATTTCCGATCCATAGTTTCTCATTACTCCTGAAGTGTCGACCATACTCAAAACCCAGCTTATCAGTAAACTCATAGAATTCATTGCCCGATATTTGTTTCATACATCGTGCTAGAATCACCCCAATTGAAGAATGTTCAGGGGGTGATGCTTCTTGCTCCAACTGACCGATATGTATAATTCCGTCAGCATAGAGGTTCCAAGATTCCTGATGTTGTGCATTGCTCGTTTCACGGCTGAAGAGCTGAAATAAGGCTGTTCCAGGCTTTTCGGGGGAGATAACTAACTGGATTGTATATGTTACATTTTCCCGGAAGAAGAGCGCCCTTTTATATGATATGTTCTCAAGAGTATGATTTCCCGGTCCGAATGCTTCCCTCGCGGCCGCTAGGCCAAACTCTAGATAGGCCGCAGCTGGTAACAAGGGTAATCCGTTGACACCATGGTCTTTTAGATATGGGAATAAACTAGTATCCATCTCCATTTCCCAGGTATGAGTTCCGGTATGAACAGCCGATTTTACATGCTGTCCCAGGAAAGGGTGATTATGGGGAAATTTGCTTATATCCAGTTCCTCTAGCCAATATCTTTCGTGCTGCCAGGTATAAGATGGTAGTTGAACGCAACGTGCTCCGGTGGCATATAATTTACTGAATTCAATTGGATATCCTAGAGCATATAACTCTGCCATGGATCCAAGCATCCTAGACCCTTCTTCTTCATTTCGTCTAAGTGAAGATAATACAACAGCATCTTTTTTGCTACTTTGTATGCATTGAGCCGTTGACACTGAAAGTACTGGATGAGGACTGAGTTCCAAAAAGATATCGTATCCCTCCTCCAATAGTTGGTCGATAGATTGAGAATAAAACACAGGGTCCCTTAGGTTACGCACCCAATACGAGGGATCATATTCATGTCCATCGAGAAATGAGGAGGTCATAGTAGATATCATAGGCAGGGTTGACTTCTTCGGCTTAATTCCACTTAGGGATTTTTTATACTCGTCTAGCAAGGGGTCCATCTGCGGGCTGTGGGATGCATAAGCAATTTGTATAATCTGGCAAAATATATCCTTACGATCGAGGGTATCCCGAAAATCCTGAATGGCATCGGCATATCCCGATACAACGGTTGTTTTGGGGCTGTTTGATGCTGCGATGGAGAGGAGATTTTTATAGTCTGACAAAATACCTCTTACCTCATCGACCGGGAGTTCGACTATAGCCATTCCTCCTTGGCCAGATGCCCGCTCATGAACTAGGATACTACGATTGCAGATGACTTGAATTGCGTCCTCCAGATTAAGGATACCTGCAATGTGTGCTGCAGCTGTTTCTCCCAAGCTATGACCTATAACTGCATCGGGTACGATCCCCCAGGAACGCCATAGCGCATCTAGCGATACCTGCATGGCAAAAAGAATAGGCTGTACTACTTGCATTTCGTTCAAGCGGGAGTGAGCTTCATCCTTATTTAACTCCTCTATCAAAGACCAGTCAACCCATCGGCGAAATAAGTGATCACACCTCTCCATGCTTGCGCCGAAAACAGGTTCCGTTTTGATGAGCTCCAGACCCATTCCTACCCACTGGGATCCTGTGGGTGAAATTACGAATACTAGCTTGTGATCGAGATTTGGCAACTTTTCACCTACAGAGAGTCCGCGAATACGCTCACCTCTGAGAAACGTCTCAAGTTTCTCTGCCATTTCATTTCGTGAATGGCCGATCACGGCCAAGCGGTGTTCGTGGTGAGTTCTCCTGACACTTGCTGTATAGCAGATGTCATTTAGTATTAGATCTGCTCCAGCTCCCCCATCACTCAAGAATGAGTGATATGCTCTTGACATGCTTTCAAGCGCTTTTTGAGAGCGAGCAGATAACGTGAGAATCTTGGCCTTGGCGTCATCTTTCTGTGTCTCCGCCATTTTCTTAGTGGTTCTTGGAGCCTCTTCAATTACCATGTGAGCATTTGCTCCAGAGATCCCGAAGGAGCTGACACCACATAAAGCAGGCCCGGAACTCGTCGGCCAGGGGCCGTATTCTGTTTGGACCTTTAGTGGAAGGTCGCCCCAAGGAATATTTGGATTCGGCTCCTGGAAATGGAGGCTTGGTGGAATAGCTCTGTGCTTAAGTGATAGGGCTACCTTAATAATTCCACCTATGCCTGCTGTGCCTTCCATATGTCCAACATTGCCCTTAACAGAACCGATGATGCATGGATTGTCCTTTGATTTTTCCTTTGAAAGTACCGTTCCCAAAGCAAGCGCCTCGACAGGATCGCCTATATTTGTACCAGTACCGTGTGCTTCAATATAGTGAACTTGTCCAGGGGTGAGGCCTGCCGTTTTGTAAGCATCTCTTATGACTGCTTCTTGTCCCTCACGACGTGGCGTCATCATTCCGGTGCCATAACCGTCGTTGTTGATCGCGCTTCCGCGAATAACAGCATAAATTGGGTCTCTATCTTCCTGCGCTTTGGATAAAGTCTTTAGTATGATTGCCCCGATTCCATCGCTTCGCACAAAACCGTCTCCGCGAGCATCAAAAGCTTTGCATTTGCCATCGAGTGCCATCATGCTTGCAACGGAAAAACACATGGTGGCCTCCGGGGTCAGTATTAGGTTAACACCGCCCGCTATGGCCATTTCACACTCTCCGCTCCAAAGACTCTGGCAGGCAAGATGAGCTGCGACAAGGGAAGATGAACAAGCGGTATCCGTCATTAGGCTTGGACCTTCAAGCCTGAAAATATAGGATAAGCGACCAGACATGACACTTCGTGCAACACCCGTCGCGGTATAAAGGGACATAGTGGAGGAATCGCCTACATGTATCTGAAGGTCCGAATAGTCGCTGTTGCACATACCAATAAACACACCGGTGTTACTACCGTATATTGTATCTGATGTTTGGCCGGCGTCCTCCAAAGCCTCCCATGCTACCTCTAAAAGCAGTCTCTGCTGTGGATCCATGGATTTTGCTTCTCTAGGAGAAATGCCAAAGAAATATGGATCGAAAAGATCAGCATTTTCTATGAATCCACCCCATCGTGTACATATTTTGCCGGGGATACCCGGTTGTGGATCGTAGAATACATCGACAGGATACCGGCTTGCAGGGACCTCTGTGATGGCATCCACCCCATTACGAAGAAGATTCCAGAAACCCTCAGGGCCATTCGCGCCTGGAAATCGGCAGCCTATGCCAATAATAGCAATCGGCTCTTTTTTATTTTTAGAGTTTATTTTCTTCTTATATTTTGTTTGACGATTTTTGGAATTATGTTTACTGGGCATATCCTACATCTCCTTTTATCAGAATTATCCAACTTCTAAAATCTACATTAAAATGTAAATATTAATTACCCTATAAAATTAAAATACAAATATCCATAGATTATCATGAATATCATAGATTATCAAAAAAATCAAGTATTTGTACTCGTTCAGTACGTTAGTGACACATTACCTCCTTTTGTTTTTCTAAAAATACAGATTTATCTTTATCAGTATAAAAAATATTTTTCTTCCGCTCCCTCCTGGAGGTTATATACTAGCCTGCATTCGCAGATGCAAGCTTGAAAGGTCTTGCCATATAACAATATCTAATTCAGTTATCATTATTTGTCAATTGTGAACGGGCTGTTGCTCAAACAGATTTTGTTTAAATCAATCAAGTAGTTCTTTATACA
>JALLOG010000113.1 GCA_027717645.1 Desulfobacterota bacterium AH_259_B03_O07 | reverse complement strand
CCCTGAGCTGCATCGAAGGGTCGAAGGGTTGTTTCTTTGTATCAAGACAAAGAAAGAAACTAACATTGCGGATACCCGAACAAAATCTTGTTCTCGAATGTTTCAACCGTGAAATACAATCGCCAAAGTATTGTGGCGACCCGAAGGTCAGCGCTACATTTGAATAATACACCCCCCTGGTTTTAGCCCGCCCATTTGCAAATGCGAGATGGGAGATGATGATGAAATATATGCCGAAATCAACGAATGCTGCTCGTTGAATGTCATGCCCGAATGTCTCTATCGGGCATCCAAGATTTCTAACGGGATGGATCCCCAATAACTGCTTTTGGGTATGACATCTTTTTTTACCGATCCCAGGTAATAAGCCACTTCGGCTTAAGCTCGGGATAGGCTTGCTGGTGGTTGTTTGCAATTAGTCGTCACGCATCCCGTCGCGTGACCTACCCTCATAGGCAGAAAAATCAAGTCAAGCCCTTGGGAAAGGTTATATTGTATTCCTCCAATTTTCGCCGAAGAGTAAGTCTATTGATACCTAATAGCCTCGCTGCCTGTGACCTGTTCCATCCACTTGTAGTAAGGGCTTCTTCTAGTAGGATCCTTTCTGCTTCATGAAGAATTTGGCCATGAACATTGCCATTATTAGATTTCGATTTAAGCATATTTCTCACAGAATTACGAAGAGGCTCGACAAATGAGGTATTTCTGTTGTCTCCTGTATAGGTTAATGAATCCTCTAAATTTAATTCATAAGAGGTTAGGTATGGGGTCTTAGTAAATGCAATCGCCTTACGTATGGTATTTTCAAGCTCCCGAATGTTCCCCGGCCAATCATATTCCATCAGTAAATCCAAAAATTTTCTGGTGGTTCCTAATACATCCTTACCAATCTGGCTCGCATAGCGACTAGTAAAACATTCTACGAGGAGTGGAATATCTTCCTTCCTCGCTTTAAGGGCCGGCAGATGAATTTTTACCACGTTTATACGAAAATAAAGATCCTCTCTGAATAGTTCATCTCTAACCATGCTTTCCAAGTCTTTATTCGTGGATGCTATTATACGTATATCAACAGTCTTTTCTCTATTATCTCCCAGCCTGTTAAACGTTCTATTCTGAAGAACCCTGAGGACCTTTGATTGTAAGGATAGAGACATGTCACCTATTTCGTCTAAGAAGATTATCCCACCGTTTGCTTCTTCAAACTTTCCGATGCGTGAAGTAGTTGCCCCGGTGAAGGCCCCCTTTTCGTATCCAAAAAGCTCCGCTTCAAGAAGAGTTTCAGGTATAGCAGCACAGTTAATTACTACGAAAGGCTTTTCCCATCTGGTACTCACCTTCCATATAGACTCGGCAACCAGATCCTTACCTGTTCCACTCTCACCTGTGAGCAAAACAGGAACATCTACCCTACCTACCTGACCTATCAGCTTACAGACCTCCTGTAAAACAGGAGAATCGCCCACTATTGCACATGTAACACTGCTGCTTTCAATTTCACCATGGAACGGAAACAATTCGGCACTGGTCTCAGATCTTATTCCAAGTGCACGATTAAGGGTTTCAATGACCATCGAACTCTCTAATGGACGAAATAAACAATCAAATGCTCCAAATGTCATGGACTCTATTAGGTACCGTGAGCCTTTTTTTGCAGTTATAACCATGACGAATGAATTTTCCCTTAATCTGTTCAGCCCATTAATTCCTACACTATCAACGTCAAGGAACACCACGTCGGCATCCAATGCTTCCTCAATATCACTCATATTTGATAAATTAAATCCTTCATCTAGAATGCGCTTGAGCTCTTTTAAAACCTTAGAATCCCTACTAAGTAAAACGATTTTCCCTTCCATTAATTTTCTCCTGTATCTGTTGTAAGAATATACAGGGTGATTAAATATTAATCAAGTGTTATAGATTGCAAATTTCCTAACTACCTAAAATTACAAGTTTTTCCGATACGGTATACCTCTTGCATCTTTTCTTTAGTTTTTTAATCTGATAGTTAATACGATTCTACCTCGTAAAGGAGACCTATAGTTGGAATTTATTCTTCCAGTTGCCATTGTTCTTTCTACGATTCTAGCCCTCAATATCGGGGCCAATAATTCTGCTGCCTCTATGGCAACTGCTTACGGGGCAGGTATTAGAACGAAACGAGAAGCTACCTTTTTGATAGCAGTTTTTGCACTGCTTGGAGCCATAGTTGCCGGCGCCCCTGTTGTTAAAACGCTAGGAAATGGCATAGTCCCTGGCGAAGTTCTCTCATCCCATCTGGGACTTGTATTGATAATTTTTGTTATCGCTATAATCGCTATTTCTTGGGCAAATATCACCAGAGTTCCAGTAGCGACCACCCACGCAATCGTCTGTGCTATAGCAGGCGTAGGCATCTATGCCAATGCTTTAAATGGTAGGAAATTTTTAGAGATAATAGTTTGGTGGGTGGTTGGACCATTCATTGCCCTAATAATAAATTACTTGATAGGAAGGTTCCTATACTTCAGAACGCTAAGCTTCCTAACCAATCGCTATTCAGAAAAAAACATCAATAGAGTATTGACTCTTATGATAACTATATCGGGAAGCTTCCTTGCTTTTTCGGCCGGTTCAAACAACTCCGCAAATGCTGTAGGGCCACTCGTAGGTATTGGACTATTAAATCCAACCACAGGAGCCATCCTAGCTGGCCTGGCAATGGGGGTTGGAGCAATTGTGCTTGGTGGCAGATTACTAGAAACCGTGGGTAAGGAAATTACAGAAATCTGTATATTAAGAGCGGTATCGGTAGAATTCACAGGAGCTATTTTAATTTTTATCGCGTCGATATATGGAATTCCCATCTCAATAGCGGAAATTATTACATCAGGTATAATAGGTTTCTCCATTGCTCAGCAAGGATTTTCTATAACGGCGAAAAACAGACATGTAATTCGCATTGCGCTTTTCTGGCTCGTGCTGCCAATAATAGCAATAGGAATAAGTTATATGCTGTCTTCGATTTATTTCAAATATGGTATCTCTGCAATGTTAAAAGCAAACTTTTAGATTAAAAAGGAGAAATTTCTTTTATGAATGATACGATCTCACCTCACGGTGGCAAATTGGTTAATAGAATTCTCGAAGGAGAGAAAAGACAAGAGGCCCAAAAGAAAGCCGAGAATCTGAAAAGCATAAAGGTATCTCCGAGAATAGTCTCAGACATAGAATTAATCGCAGTTGGAGCGCTTAGTCCAATCGAAGGATTCATGGGAAAAGAAGACTACGATAGTGTTGTTGGAGATATGAGATTATCTAACGGTCTTCCCTGGACTATACCAGTTACATTACCAGTTTCAGTTGAAGTCGCAGATGAAATAGAAGAAGGCCAAGAAATATCCATATTAGACCAGAAAGGAAATCTCATCGCGATGTTGAATCTTGAAGAGAGGTTTTTCTACGATAAAGAATCAGAAGCGAAAAATGTTTACCGTACTACCGATTCGGCTCATCCTGGTGTGAGTGTGCTCAACTCCCAAGGTGATGTACTGTTAGGTGGAGAAATCAACCTTGTGAACAGACCGACAGATGTCGAATTCCCAAATTATAGGTTGGAACCGGCGCAAACCAGAGAGATATTCAAAAAGAAAGGTTGGAGACGCGTTGTAGCATTCCAGACCAGGAATCCAATACACCGAGCACATGAGTACTTACAGAAATGCGCACTCGAGATGGTAGACGGGCTTTTAATTCATCCAATTGTTGGTGAAACGAAGTCTGATGACATACCTGCCCATCTGAGGATTAGATGCTATGAAGAATTGTTGGAAAACTATTATCCAGAAGATAGGAGCCTTCTCTCGGTTCTTCCCGCCGCGATGAGATATGCGGGACCAAGGGAAGCTATATTTCATGCAATCGTTAGAAAAAACTATGGTTGTACACACTTTATAGTCGGACGTGACCACGCAGGTGTTGGAAATTATTACGGTACATATGACGCACATAAGATCTTCGATGAATTTAGCTCTGAAGAAATTGAAATTACGCCACTTTTCTTTGACCACGCCTTTTATTGCAAGAGATGTAACGGCATGGCAACAAAAAAGACATGTGCTTGCCCACCCGAGAATCATGTGCACCTGAGCGGAACAAAGGTAAGAGAAATGCTCAAGAATAAACAGCAGCTTCCCAAAGAGTTCACTAGACCTGAAGTGGCGAAAATATTGATGGAAGCCTATAGCAATTAATTATGAATAATAATTGGCGAAAGAAATAAAGACTGATAAAGGAGAATCATTATGCGACTTGATCAAAATCAGTTAAACGAATTAAATGAAGAATATTCAAACAAATCACCTGAAGATGTCCTCAAGTGGACCCTTGATAATCTTCATCCGAATGTAGCATTGGCATCTAGCTTCGGTGCAGAAGATGCGGTCTTAATTGATATGTTAGCGAAAATTAATCCAGAGGCAAGAATATTCACACTCGATACGGGAAGACTAAACCAAGAGACTTACGACGTGATGGATGAGGTTAAACTAAAATACAAAGTAAACCTTGAGGTAATGTTCCCTAATCAAGTTGAGGTACAGGATATGGTAAGAAAGCATGGTATGAATCTATTTTACAGATCTCAAGAAAATCGAAAGCTCTGCTGTGGTATCCGAAAGGTGCACCCATTAACTAGTATGTTATCCACACTTGATGGATGGATAACTGGCATACGTGGTGATCAAACACAAAACAGGTCTGATGCAAATAAATTCGAGATTGATCATCAATTCGGGGGAATATTAAAGGCTAATCCAATTATTGATTGGATTTGGGATCAGCTATGGGATTATATTAAAACCAACAACGTACCTTATAATAAACTTCACGATGTAGGCTATCCGAGCATAGGTTGCGAGCCCTGTACTCGAGCTATAAAACCTGGAGAAGACCTCAGAGCTGGCCGTTGGTGGTGGGAAAATGAATCCGACAAAGAATGTGGTCTTCACATGGATCATTCCCAAGAGAGTGCTAATCTAAAATAATCAATTAATCATAGACGGATATCATTTTTTTTATGGATCTAGCTACAATTGGTTAGTACTTGGTATACAGCACTTTCTTTATACTTTTTATTGAAATGCAGGACTACCTTTCAGATTCAGTAGACGGAGAGGAGACACCTGACTCACTCCAACCTTTTAAAGAAACGTCTTCTCCTCGCCTCCAATTTTGCCACTTTCTCTTCGAATAGATATGTAAATCATCAAGAATTAAATATAGACAGGGAATCAATAGCAACGTGATCAAAGTTGCAAATACGAGCCCAAAACCCAGTGCAATGGCCATTGGTGCTAGAAAAGCTGCTTCCCCACGAGTTTTAAGCATCAAAGAGGCTAAACCGCCAAAAGTTGTGACTGTTGTTAGTATTATTGGTCTAAACCTATGTTTTGCAGAAAATGCAACCGCCATTATTCTATTCATTTTTCTATATCTTTTATTAATAAAATCCATTAGCAACAAGCTATCGTTAATTACCACACCCAGCAATGCAACTGTCCCAATTAGCACAGGTATCGAAAAGGGCTCACCACGAAGCAAGATCCCAACTGCAACCCCAATTAAAGCAAATGGAAGGACCGCCATTATAACAAGCGGTTGTGTATATGATTTGAGAATGCTAGCTAAAATTATGTAAATCAGAAGTATTGCAATAATAGAAGCCCTAAAAATACTATCTATTGACTCCCTCGTTTCCGCCTCTTCTCCTCCAAACCTATATGAATATCCTGGGAAATTTTTTAATTCAGCGTCCAATCTTTTAGTTAAAAGCTCATTTGCCTCACCTGCGGTCGTGACTTTTTGGTCTACTTCAGCAGTGATACGAACAGAGTGTTCCATATCATAGCGAGAAATACTTACCATACTTGGAGCACTGCTCATTTCTGCAATACTATCGATTGGAACCCATCCCCCATTTGAACTGCGGATCTGATAAGACCTGAGAAGTGACATAATATTCCCCGTTGGAAGATCATATTGTAAAATGATATCTGCCTCCTCTTCACCAAGCCGTGTCTGAGATACAATTAAGCCCTCCGCTGCTGCCCTAATGGCCCGTGCGACTGTTGTAGTATCCAGTCCATATACAGCAGCCCTTTGTTCATCAACTTTGACCTGAATTTCTGGTTTTCCCCAGACCAAGTTATCCGAAATTCCATATACCCCTGGCAAAGTCCCAAGATATCTCTGAGCCCTTAAAGAAATTTCCTTTAGTGTTTCGAAGTCGCTACCTGTTATTTGCACATATACAGGTTTTCCCGATGGTAGTCCCTCTGAACGTATTACTTCAATACTAGCTGGACCAACAACTTCCTTTTCAATATTCTTGCGGGCTTTATCCATGAGCTCAATTCCATTCTCCTTACGTTTTTCAAAATCCTCATATTCAACAATGACACTGGCTAAATGATCTCCGATTTCTATTTCACTTGTAGATATGTCGATTCCAATGATAGATAATACATTTTTTAATACATGGGGCGGTATAGTTTTATTAATCACATTTTCAATCTTTTTAACCGACTCCTCGGTAGCCGAGGGACTAGACCAGCTTGGGTTTTCAACCCTTACTATAAACTGAGAAATATCGCTTGTATAAAATAATACAAGGGGTATTTGCTTAACAACAATCATCGTCAATATAAAAATCAATATAAATGATCCAACAGTTACATATCTTTTACGAATACCAAATATCAGGACATTCAAGTAATAATGGCGCACTTTGTATACCCATCTTCGTATGGGTTTTCTTTTGGGTAGCGGTCTTAAAAAAACCGCACAATGGGAGGGAAGAATGAAGAGCGCTTCAAGTAGTGAAACTGCTAACGCAAAAATAGCAACTTTTGGTATAATGGAAAGAAACTTACCAATGATCCCAGTTGCAATGAGCAGTGGTATAAAAGCAGCAATATTTGTTAGTATTGTAGCTATCACCGGAAGCGCTACTTCTTTTGTTCCTTTGACTGCAGCATCAACGGGTGAAAGGCCAGCTTGTAAATAGCGCTGTATATTTTCTGAAACTATAATTGCATCATCTACAATCAATCCGAGTACCAAGATCAAACCAAACATTGAAAGTAGACTCAGAGTAATTCCAGTAAGTTGCATTAATATAAATGCGCCGAAAAAGGAAACTGGAATACCAATTGCTGCCATACTGGCAGCTCTCAGGTCGAGAAAAGCTGCTAGTATAATTAGAACTATAATAAGACCAATTATGCCGCTTTGCACCATCGTGTTAAATCTTTGTTCTACCCAATATGAAGTATTATTGGTCTCATATATCTCTATGTTATTGGGAATAACTTCTCGAAAATTCTCCACTTTATCACGAATTCTCTCAACAGTATCAATCGCATCGATATCCTTCTGCTTAATTATCCAGAAATTAATTGCGGGTAGGCCATTAACCCTTGACAACATAGTGTTTTTTTTCTCACCTAATTCAACACGGGCTATATCCCGTATCAAAATATGATGTCCCTCAGGATTATCACGAACAGGAATGTTTAATAGGTCTTCAACACTTTGTACTCTGCCTTTGGTTCTAACTTGAAATTCAACCTTTCCCTGCTCGAAGGCACCACCAGGGAGATCCAGATTATTTTGTTGAATTGCTCTGCCAATTTGCTCAAGACTTAAGTTGTATTGACGTAGTTTTTCAGGCTGGACATAAATCCAAAATACTGGATCACTCATGCCTGATGTCACAAGAAAATCAACGCCAGGAACCGGTTTGATCTCGTCTCTAAGCCTAAGGGCATAACCTCGAAGTGTCTCAGGGCTTACCTCGCCGGCAATGGCAATGCTGATAAGTGGAAAACCTGCCTCTATTTCTTCGACAACAGATTCTTCTGTGTCCTCAGGGAGATCATCTTTTATCTTTGAAATCTCAGACCTTATGTCCTGAGATATTTTTTGTATGTCTTCGCCGGGCTCTATTTCGGCAATCACACGTGAAAGACTCTCTGATGAAATTGAACGTATGACTTTGATACCTTGAAGATCATTAATCTCATCTTCTATTGGAATTGTTACCAGCTGTTCGACATCTTCTGCTGATGCACCTGGGTAAATAGTTGTTACTGTTACTAACTCAAGCTTTATTGAGGGAAACAACTCAAGCGGGAGTCGCAGTGCAGCCAAAAAACCACCAACTAAAATGGCTATCATAAGAAGGTTCATCAGGACTGGATTCTTTGTGGAGAACTCAGCGATATGCATATAAAGACCTCATTATCCCCATTACTCCATTGATCTTACGAGCTGACCACCTGCTAAACCAACATGACCTTCAACTATGATTTGAGTCCCCTCTGGGATCATGTTAAGAGGAACAGCTCCCTCGGTTTCATTCAGCCAAGTTACATTGACAGGAACTTTTAAGGCTTTTCCATCTTTATAGACGAAAATAAATAAGTCTTTGCTATCCGATAAAACTGCTGTTCTCGGTAAAATTATAACGCCCTTTAATAACTCTACCGGTACCTGCATGTTTACAATCTCACCCGGCCACCAATCATATTCATTAACAACTATCTCAGCCTCTACTTCATAAGTACCAGAAGAAGAATCCATATCAGGGCTTACACCAATTATTTTACCCTCCGTTACCTGGACATTGCCATCAGAAGTTGTACTCAGTTTAACTGTCATACCGGGTTCAATTAAACGTGCCCAACGTGGTCCTACACCTGCAATCACGCGCTCTTGCGAACTGTTAACCATCTTAACAAGTAAATCTCCAACTGACACCTCCTGCCCAATATCAGGCAAGACTTCTACAATCCTCCCCGAGATGGGAGAACGAACAACCAAATGCTCAACATCCCATTTCATTAACTTGTATGAAGCCTCGAGTGCATTAAAATTTGCAGATTCAGCCTCAACCTGGTTTGAAAGAGAATCTAAATTGCCCCGAGAAACTATACCCTTGTCAAAGAGTGTCTTAGTCTGTTCTAGTCTTCGTCTAAGATCCTTTAGATTAGCACGGGCGGATTTTAAACGAGACTCAGCTTCCTTGAGCTTAAGCGTTTCTCGTTCATCTTCAAGAACAATCAATATTTCATTCTTTTCAACTTCTTGGCCCCTAACAGCATCACGCGAAACCACCCATCCACCTACTTGAGCACGAACATCAATCGATTGACCACCCTCTATACGTGCTAGGAAACTGGTTGTCTTCCAAACTTCAGTAGCAATTAAAGGTTGAACGCGTACAACCCTCAAGCTCTTTTCCTTTTCTGCTTCATAAGCCGCTGAACGGACAGAGATCATCCGAAAATACAATCCGACTGTGAGAGCAACAAATGTTATAATGATTGCAATAAACCATCGCCATTCCTTACTCAAATTTCTCTCAGGTTGAAATTTTGACATTCGTGCTCTTCGCTTCTGCTTTTTATATTAACATAAAAAATTAGTCCTAGTATCAAAACTTTACTCGCTAGTAAAATCATTTTTTTTTAATATATCAAAAGAAAACCTAAATTAATTATCACAACCTAAAGTTAAGAATAGACTTAATATTGCGTAGCCGAGATTTTTTATCATACAAGCAGATACCCGTATAATCAAAAATTACTGTAGATAAATAAAGGAATTCTAATACCATAGTTATAGTATTGGGTTATAATCGACAGGGAAAAATTCCTTTAAAGGATAAACTCACCTTAATTTAATTATACGCTGACTTCTTAAATTTATCACATAATAGCCTGTTCGGTTATACATTAAATTTCTAAATCTATTCCCTTGGATTCATTAAAATATATTATAGGTTTATTATTAAACACTTTTTTCCATTCCCATTTTAATGCTTACATATATACCGCAATAAAGATTTAATTCACTCGTTTCAGAACTTTTTAAAAATTTTATAACAATGGCAAAAAAACTATGTGCTAGTTCAGAAACGTTAGTGACACCTTAAAGGTATGAGTAGTGGTAAAATAGGCGTTACTATGAATAGATACGGAGTCGTTTTACCAAGAGGAGGCTCCTCAGCCTCTTTAGAAAAAAGAATTAATATCTCAAGAGAGGCAAAGAAGAGATTAAGCTGGTTTGATCACTACAGAAAAACCTGTAATGCCAGATTAACTTGCAGGTATTTTGGGATTTCTCCTCAAACATTTTACCGTTGGAAGAAAAGATTCAATCCCTATGATTTAAGCACGTTAGAATCTGGGTCATCTAGGCCACTTAGGAGAAGAAAACCACGAGACTCCCTCTGAGGTAGAGGATAGGATTAAACAACTGAGGCGGCAGTACCCTAGATGGGGGGAAGACAAGCTAGTGATATTCATTATAGAAGAGGGAATAAGAGTATCAGCCTCTACAGTGGGCAGAGTGATAAAGAGGTTAAAAGGATGTGGGATTTTAAAAGAGCCTATTAATGATGCAATTGTAAAGGCGGCAAGAAAGAGGAGGTTGAAGCCGAGATATGCTATAAGGAAGCCAAAGGGATATAAAATTGAAGCACCAGGGGATCTGGTTGAAGTGGACACACTAGTGATAAAGCTTCTGCCTAATCAAGTGCGGTATCAATTCAGTGCGAGAGATGTGATAAGTAAGTGGGATGGGATTAGAGTTTACTCAAGGCAGACAAGCTATT
>JALLOG010000112.1 GCA_027717645.1 Desulfobacterota bacterium AH_259_B03_O07 | reverse complement strand
ATATGAAGAAAATCCTTCAATGTTCTTTACTGTTGATGCTGATGGTATGGTTGTTTCAGTAAATTCATACGGGGCTAAACAACTTGGCTATACAAAAGATGAATTGATTGGCAACTCAGTTCTCGATGTCTTTCATCCCGAAGACAAAAAAAAAGTTCTTAACCAGTTAAAAGAGTGTTTGAGGAATCCGGAAAGATTGTATCAGTGGGATCTGCGAAAAATTCGAAGAGACGGAACTGTTATGTGGGTTCGAGAGTCTGCCCGTGTTGTAAAGGGAGATGTAGGACGTAATGTCGTGCTGATAGCTTGCGAAGACATAACTAATAGAAAGCGGTCGGAGGGAGCTCTTAGAAAAGCTCATCAAAAATTAGAAATTCGAGTCAGTGAACGAACTGAAGAGTTGACTAAGGCAAATGAAGCTTTGCAATCTGAAATAACCGAACGCATAAACATGGAGCGCGCCCTGAATGAAAACCTTTCCAAGTTATCAAAAAAAAATCGATACGAGACAATCATCAGTACAGTAACTAGGAGTGTCCATCAGTCGATTGACTTACAAGAAGTTCTTGAAAATTCCGTGGAAGCAATGAGTGAAAATATAGATGTTGTGGAACATGTTGCGATATACCTTGTTGAAGATAAAGAAGCAGTCATGAAGGCGTATAGAGGGCATCCTGATTGGTTTGTTAAAAGGATAAGACGAATTCCTTATCCGAAGGGATTTACTTGGAAGACAATTATAGATGGAAGGCCGATTTACTGTGCTGACGTCGATAAAGATACTGTAATAGGTCCTGCAGGGAAGGAGGTTGGTACAAAGAGTTATGCGAGCATGCCATTACTCTATAAAGGCAAAACAGTTGGAAGTATAAATGTACATTCCTTCCATAAAGATGCCTTTGATGACGAAGAGCTGCAACTTTTAGATATAGTCGGCAAGCAGATTGGAATAGCAATCAAAAACGCAAAGCAAGCGGAAGCCCTTCAGGAAAGTGAGGAAAGGCTAACATATATTTTTGATAATACACCTAATGTTGCGATAGAGGGGTACGACATAAGTGGGAGAGTACTTTATTGGAATAAGGCTGCAGAAAAGATTTTTGGTTGGAAAAGAGAACAAGCTATTGGCAAAACGCTTGATCAATTGATATTCGATAAAGAATCGACTGAGGAGTTTAACTCAATTCTAAAGAAAGTAAGGGAAACCCATGAACCTTATGGTCCTTCCGAATGGAGATTCATAAATGGAGAGGGGGAAGAGGGCACGGTCTACTCCACAATCTTTCCTATTCCCTCATCTTCAGGCAATGTTGAGTTTATCTGTATGGATCTTGATATAACTGAACGAAAAAATCAAGAAGCGCAGATACACCATATGGCTATGCACGATTCATTAACTGATCTTCCTAATCGTAGGGCATTGCAAGAAACCTTAGAAAATTTGATGAGTCAGCCTAACTTTAAAGGTACCCATGCATTGGTTGTTATGGACTTAGACAACTTCAAATTAGTAAACGATACTCTAGGTCACTTAGAAGGCGATCAATTACTAATTGAATTAAGTGAAATCCTGAGAGAAACAATGAGACTCGATGATTTATTGGCACGTGTGGGTGGTGATGAATTTGCAATGGTTATACAAGATGTTTCAGTTGATGAAGCAAAAACAATTGCAGAGAGATTTAATAAAGCAATATATGGATATAGTTTTTATCTGAAAGGTTACAATTTTCAACTTGGTATAAGTATAGGATTATCCATGTTTGACACCAAGTCAGATCCTAAGTTAATCATGGCTATGGCTTATTCAGCACTTGCTCAAGCTAAATATGAGGGTAAAAATCGAATTATCGTGTATCAGCATCAAGATGTCCATCAAGTTGAATTTGAACGAGCCAGTCAATGGGGCATCCGTATCAATGACGCGATAAATGAAGATCGTTTATTACTTTATTTTCAGCCAATTGTTTGTCTTGAAAATGGTAAGCTGGAATATGTTGAGGCATTGGTTCGAATGAGGGACGGAGGTAGTCAAGTGATACTTCCAAATGCCTTCATTCCAGCTGCTGAACGTTTTGGTTTGATGTCTAAAGTGGATCGCTGGGTTGTAGAAAAAGCGATAAGCCTTCTAGCTGATAACAAGGACTTGAAGTTGTTTGTCAATCTTTCTGGGTCAAGCCTAAGAGATGAGTCACTATTAATGTTTATTGAAGATAGCGTCAAGATGAAAAAGGTAATTTCTCAAAGGCTAGGCTTTGAAATCACCGAGTTAACTGAAATAACGAATCAAGAACGAGTAAGGCAATGGATGAACCACTTAAGGGGTTTTGGCTGTCGATTTGCGCTGGACGACTTTGGTATGGGGTACTCTTCTTTCGCACATCTCCTTTTGTTGCCTGTTGACTTTGTGAAAATTGAAGAGTCTTTTATTCAAAGCTTAAATTCAGATCCCACAAGTGGTGCGATTGTCGAGGCAATCATCACAGTGTCACATGTAATGCATAAGGAGGTCATTGCCGAGGGTGTTGAAACCGAGTCGGTCGCTGATTTTCTGAGAAAACTAAAAGTAGAATACGGTCAGGGAAATCTTTGGAGAGCACCGACGGAGGAATTGCCTTACTCAAATTAGATTATCGCATATTAGTTTAGATTATTACTATAACCTTCCTATATCATTAAGTTTGACCCGACTCCAGTTTGTTTCTTTTAAAATTCAAAACTGTATGTTTTTAATATTGCTTTTTTCTATATTTGATCTTTACTTTAATTGGGGTTTGTAAATTATGTTGTTGACAAAAAATAGGAACGGCATTACCTTTATCATTAAGATTTGGGTAAAGGTATAAATATGCACAAATTATTTATTGAATATACAAGAGGTTGCACGAGAAAGATAAAGAATGGTAATTAAAGTTATTTATTAAATAATTTAAAATGTTATTGCAATTACTTAAAGATTGTGATTAAATAATAGTTGTAACTAAGGGGGATTAATTGATTTTTGGAAAAAGAGAAATTATAGGACTTGATATAGGTTCTAACGCAATAAAACTTGTCGAATTAAAAGAGACAAAAAATGCTCATCAATTGAAAAATATTGGTGAATCGCTACTCAACCCTGATGCAATCGCGGACAAGGCCATTGTAAATCCTGATCACGTGATAGATTCCTTAACTGAGCTTCTAGAAGACCTTAGGATTAAAACAAAGAATGTTGTCATATCTATATCAGGAAACTCCGTCATTATAAAAAAGGTCAGTCTGCCTGTTATGAATGACGATGAACTACGTCAAGCTATCCCTTGGGAACTTCAGCAATTCATTCCTCAAAGCATTGAAGATATTAATTATGATTTTCAGGTTCTCCCTGGCGAAGATTCGGAAGGAAGGATGGAGGTATTGATTGCTGCTGCAAAGAAGGATTTAACCAACGATTATATGCAAATTGTTAACGAAGTTGGTCTAAATCCAGTGGTAGTGGACATTGATTTGTTTGCTCTTGAGAACATGTATGAGGTTAATTACTCAGAAATAGATGGAATATTAGCTTTGGTTAATATCGGGGCGACTATAACTAATATCAATATATTGAAAGATGGAATTTCTATATTTACCCGGGATTTGTCCATGGGTGGCCATCAGTACAATGAATGGATACAAAAGGAATTTGACGTAGGATACGATGAAGCTGAAAATATGAAGCTATCACTTATGGGCAATAATATTCCACCTGATCTAAAAAGGATTACGGATGACTTTATTGAATCGATCTGCGGTGAAATAAAAAGAACAATGGATTTTTTTTCATCGACCTTAATTAACGATAGTGTCAGTAAGATAATGATTTGTGGTGGATCCTCAAAGGTTCCACAATTAGGTTTAGCTCTTGAAGATATTACAAGTTGTACGGTAGAAAATATTAACCCTTTTAGAAATATTTCTTATAACGAAAGAGATTTTGATTCTGAATATCTAAAGGATATTGCACCTAAAATGGGTGTAGCAATGGGGCTAGCGTTAAGGAAGATAGGAGATAAAGAGTGATTCGAATTAATCTAATACCGTTCGAAGAACAAAGAGAGATACAGGGAGTCCGTAATTTTATTTTGGGTGTCCTTATTATTGTTGCTGTTTTAGCTTTGATAACAATTATACATCTATTCCAGGCTAAGGAATTTACGGATGTAAAAAATAAAACGGCTAAGGTTGAGAAAAGGATTAGAGAGTTGGAGGAAGTTAAAAAAAAGGTAGAAGAATTTAAGGTCAAGAATCAGGAACTTGAACGTAGAATTAAATTAATAGCCCAATTAGAGGAAAACCGTACAGGACCTCTATTTGTGATGGATTCTCTGGCAGATGCTATTCCAAAACGGGCTTGGATTGATAAATTCACTGAGAAAGGTTTTAAAGCAAAGTTGGATGGAATAGCGTGGAATGAATTTACGGTTTCTGATTTTATGAAACATCTTCAATCATCTAATTACTTTAATAATGTCGAACTTAAGGCTATTAAAAAAAAGAATATACAAAACTTACCGTTAAGGGGTTTCGTAATTGAATCGACGCTTAACTATTCTGGAAAAACAAAAGAGAAACCTGGAAGCGAGGAAAAAAATAAAGAAGATAAAAGCAAGGCAGAATTATAATGGCAAGATTTGAAGAATTCGTTGAATCGATTGATGAACAGCCTCTCCATATAAAGATTGCGATCTTAGTCGTAATTGTTGTATTAATTTCCGGTCTTTATTGGTATTTTATCTGGTCACCAAAGGCTGAAGAATTGAAGAGGGCTAAAACTACGCTAAATAAACTAGAAAGTAAATTAGAAGAATATGAAGCCATTGCTAAGGACTTACCAAAGTTTGAGGCTGAATTCGAAAGGTTGAAGAAGGAGTTTGATATAGCTGCTCTTAAGTTACCACAGGAGAAAGAAATCCCTGCTTTAATTGACGGTGTGTATTCTGCGGTTTCCGCAGCAGGCTTGGAGCCTATTACATTTGTTCCAAAAGGAGAAGTTAGAAAGGATATTTACGCAGAAATACCAATAGAAATGAAGGTTTCTGGTTCCTATTTTGAACTTGCCAATTTCTTTCATAGGGTTTCAAGGCTTCCAAGAATAGTAAATGTGAGAAACCTTGAAATGAAACGGGATTCACAAAAAAGTAAGGGTGCCAATATTAAGTTAGATGTTGAATTTACAACTGTTACATTCAGATTGCTTCCGGTAAGTCTTGATGAGATGGATGGTGAAAGACAGGAAGGAAGAAAGAGGGGAAAAAGAAAAACGTAGTACGCGTTAATTTTATGAAAAATATTAGGATATACATAGACATGAGCTTAATTATTTTTCTCTTAATGATTTGTATGACTTCGATTGTCGTAATAGCAGAACAAGCAAAACAGCAAGGGGTTGACATTAAACAAGCTCAAGAAAAATCTGAAGGATCTGTGAATGATTCATTCGCACAATCAAATGATCTATATAATCCTAAGAATAAGCGCGATCCGTTTAGGCCATTTATAAAATTAATAAAGGAGGAAGATACAGGTGTTAGTGATTTGGTGCCTCCGATTAAGAGATATCAATTACAGGAATTTAAGTTAGCAGGCGTCGTTTGGGTTGAAGGAGAACCGCGGGCTATGGTCATCGATCCCGAGAAAAATACCTATTACCTTGTAACTGGAGATCAGATAGGAAATAGAGAGGGAATAATAATTCAAATTAGTGAAAATGGAATGATGGTTGAGGAAAAAAGACATTTAGAAGACGTGTTTGGAAATAAGAAAGTTGAAGTTGACAAGGTTTTATTGGCTTTTCAAGAGTGAAGGTAATTTGATTATAAGATTAGCCTAACCTAGGAGGATAGTGGCGTGAAAATAAAAAATAATCATTTTATATATATATTAATTATTTTATTCCTCACAACTTTAATTTCCAAAACACGTGTTAGTGCATCCGATCTTAATGGAATAACAAAGTATGAATCAAAGGATGTTTATGAAGAAGTTATGTCGGTAAAAACAGACGATGTTGATTCTGGTCTACAATTAGGTCAATCTCAGGAACCACAGCCAGAAGCGCAAACAACGGGTCCAAGCGTTACCGATGTTTTGAATTCCGTGGAGGATATAAGTTACGGTGTAGAAGATGGTGTAGGAATAGTAACTATAAAGACTTCAAATATCGCTACATATGAAGAGCTCCCAAGAGAAGAAACGAAAATTAGGGTAAAGCTATTAAATGTAATACTTCCTTCTAACCTGCAAGTTTCACGTGATGTTAGTCAATTCGATAGTACAGTGAACTTCATTTCTTCATTCAGGGATCCAGGCTCTGAAAATGACACTATTATCGTAGTGGATCTTAAACAAGATGCCCCAATGCTTATAGATCAAAGTGAAAATGTTTTAATATTAAGGTTCGAGAAACCATCAGAAGTTGAAGTTGATGCAATGGGTGCCGAATTAGTAGATGAAAAGGAACAAAGGCCCTGGTCTTTTGATTACCGTGTTGCGGCGGCACCAGGAGCATTAAAAGATTATCGTGGCCAACTAGTGTCTTTCGATTTCAAGGATGCGGACATAAGAGATGTTTTCAGAATCCTTACTGATATAAGCGGATTTAACATCATAATAGCTAGCAATGTTAAGGGGACTGTAACACTTAAACTTTCAAATGTACCGTGGGACCAGGCCCTAGATGTGATTCTTGAAGATGCTGGTCTAAGTGCTATTGTTGAGGGAAACGTAATGAAGATTGCACCCCTTGCAACTCTCCAAAAGAGACAAAGTGCAGTTTTAGCCGCTGCCAAATCGAGGGAACAGTTAGAGCCTTTGGTTACACAACAGGTTTTTGTGAACTATGCCAAGGCCGAGCAATTAATACCGCTTGTCGACCCATTATTAGGTAGTAGAGGTGATCTCAGAGTTGACACTCGTACAAATAGTATTTTGATTACAGATACTCAGCCCAGCGTAGAGAAAATTGAAGATCTAATAATTAGTTTGGACACAAGGACACCTCAGGTGCTGATTGAAGCAAGAGTGGTGCAGGCTACTCTGGATTTCGTGCGAGAGCTTGGTGTTCAATGGGGTTTAAATTACCGAGCATCGGCTGCAACTGGTAACCCGACAGGGGCAACATTTCCATCTAGTGTGGACGTTGGTGGAGTGAATGTGGGATCTCCTTTTGGAACCGCAGCGGAGAATTTCATAATTGATCTTCCAGCTGCTGTCGGGACTGGAGCCGGTGGAGCTTTGGGTATAGTTCTAGGAAGCTTAACTGGAGCCTATGATCTCGATATAAGATTATCGGCTTTGGAAAACAGAGGTGACGGAAGAGTATTATCTTCTCCAAAGGTTCTAACGCTTGATAATGAGCCTGCTAGAATTGAACAGGGTGTGTCAATACCTTTTCTAAGTGTTTCTGCCGCGGGTACTCAGACACAGTTCGTAGATGCAACTCTAAGACTTGAAGTGACGCCGCAAGTGACAAATGATAATAGGATACTTATGGAAATACGAGTTACTGATAATTCACCTGATTTCAGTGTGACTGGTGCTAATGGACAGCCTGGTATTAGAAGGAATGAGGCGGAGACGCAGGCTCTAGCAGCAGATGGAGAGACGATTGTGATCGGTGGTATTTTTACTAGAACTGCAACGGACAATATTTCTGGAATTCCTTGGTTTTCAAGAATTCCACTGCTAGGATTTCTCTTCAGAAACACCCAGATTCTTGACCAAAGAAGGGAACTCATGGTCTTTATTACGCCTAGAATAATTAGATAAAAAGGAGAGGCTAAAATGAATATGACTCATTCGAGCTTTGTTACATCATACTTTATTATTGTTTTAACCCTTTTAGGTGGAATGATAAACATTAGCTGTATCGGTAATCCTCCTAACGCTCCTTTTGGTTCCACGATTGAAATTCAAACGAGTAGTATAGATTTCTCCATTCCTTTGGATTCTATAGTTAATCAAAGAGTAGAGGCATTGGTTACGAACTCTGAAGGAGAGCCGTTAAATGGTGTGATAGTAATTTGGGAACTTGTTTTCGCAGGGTTAAACGATCTATTGTTAGATACAAATGGTGATGATGTTCCTGACTCACGTATCCTTCAACTTGTCGATCCTGATGCTTGTCCTAGTCCCGGGGGTTGTCAAAACACAGCCCTTGAAAAATGGTTTGGCCTAGGAGCTTTTGTAAATTCACCATTTATAACAACGACAAATGATCGTGGCGTTGCTGATGTGATAATACTTATACATGTTGTGGGAGATATTGATGCTACTCTTAGTGCTTCATTGGATAGCGGTTCTGTTGACGATCTTGATCTTACTATAGAATGTAATAACTGCGCGCTCTAACCAACACCATAGTAAGGTGTTAACTATCATTTTTAATATCAGCTCTTGTTTTAAAGGAGGAATAGGTTATGGGAATAGTATTTAAATATATAAGGGGCAATTCGCTTAATAAATTTTTTTCTCTTATAATATTACTATTATTTTTGTTTGCAGTTATTTCCTGTCTAGATGACGTAAATAGTCCAAACCCCGATAACCCTTTTGGTCCTCAAATAATAGTTTTAAACGCACTTCCGCCTGCGATCTTTGGAAATGGTTGTTCTTTTTCTGAGGTTGAAGTCCTGGTCAATCCATCATTAACAATTGATGGATCGACGATAAAGGCCGAAATCTTCAGCGACAATTTACCCGATGAATTAAGGGGGTGTATAACCTCTGCTGATACAGTTGTTATTGACGGCAGTGCGAAAATTGAATATCTTGGAGGTCCGCTTGTTGGTCTGGGGGTAGGGAGTGTAAATGTAAGCGTGACTTCTATACTGCCAAACGGAGAGCAACAGTCTAGCTTTGTTCCAATTGTGATCGTAGGTGTAGATATTGTTGAAATCTTAGGACCGGAAAGTATCACGACTAATCCAATGCTTTTGCCAGGGCAAGAACCTCCCCCTCCAGTGTTTGCAACAATTGAAGTGATCACTTCTGGAATACTTCCCGGCACATTTGTTGATTTCGAGATAGCGGATCCTTCATGTGGATTTCTGAGCGGCGCCACCCTGGTCCTTGGAACACTTCAGGCGGGAATCTCTGTTGTTCAGTACAACGCTTTCGATGGAATAGGTTGTACTCAGACTGTGTTTGTTACCATTATAATTGGAGATCCTCGTTCAAAGAGTGCAGCCTGTGAATCTGTTCCTGTTGGGTTAAGGACTATTCAGGCTGCAATTACTTTTGAGCAAATTGTCCCACCAGCTCCTACACCAACTCCTACACCGTCGCCAACTCCGGGACCGTCACCCACTCCAACCCCGACTCCTACTCCTTCACCAGGAATTGATGTTGAAGCTTTTAACGAGGAGCTTCCACCTGGTGGTAAAACCTTTATTATTGTAACAACGAATACAGATGTCTGTTGTGATATACCTATCAACAGCAGTCCCGAATCTACTCTCGGTGATCCCCCTGTGTTTCCACCTATACCCGTTTGTGGCGTAACCGATGTAAACGGTCAATTTGTTACTGAATTTACTGCTGGACAGGTGGGGACATTTGACAGTGTTCAAGTACGGTGTTGCATAGATACAAATACGACTCCATCCGCCTGTGATCCTGAAGAACCACAAGACAGTGTTTTTATAGATATAAATCCAGGTGGTGTACCACCACTTATAGAACTTACAGCAAATCCTTTAGTCATCCCCTCGGCTGGAACAAGTACTATAACTGCCAAGACAACGCCCCCTGTCCCAGCTGGTACTGATATATGTTTTGAAATTATAATAGATAGCGCTCCCAATTCAGATCTATTTTTCGACTTACTTTTCCCATTGGGGTCGGGCCCTGAATGCACTGAAGCGACTTCATTAGGAGAAGCTGTAATTGGTTTGCTAGGCGCTGATGTAATGACTCAGCAAGCCGTTACTATATTTGCTTGTATAGATGAAGACGGAATGGGAGATTGTAATGACATTGAACCATCTAATTTTGCTACTGTAACAATTACTCCTCCACTTCCGACCCCAACTCCGACTCCAACTCCTACACCAACACCTGCGGCATCGGCCATACAAATCGTGGCGGATAATCCATTCCCAGATCCGGATGGGAGCACATTTGTTAATGTGTTTACTGACCCCGCTTCATCTGATCAACTTTGTGTTGAAATTCTTGGCAACAGTGATCCTGCTTCGACGATTACTGGTACAACAATGGGCACTGATACCGCTTGTGCATTTCCAAATCAGAATGGAGATGTCATAGGATTAATCATTCTAAATATAGATGATATGGCGGGCGGTGATCAGATTAGCCTGCGGGGATGTATTGATACAAATTCAGACGAGGATTGCATGGATGAATCAGCATCAGATATAAGTCCAGTTATAATTATAACTGTGCAATCACCGTAAAACGGAAGAATGAATTTAAATTGATATTTTTTCAATATTGTTTATTGAAAGTATTATTCCGTTGAAAAGATTTGCTGAGATTACATAAAAGGTTTGTCTGAAAATTATTTTTGTACTGTTTAACTAGCGAATTCCCTGTAGCTCGGCAGAGGGTTTCCTTTGTCCTGTCATTGGTGCAGATGTCACGTAAATCGAGGACAGAATCCAAAAAAATAATAAATTTTCTCGAAATTTACTCATCCGTCA
>JALLOG010000111.1 GCA_027717645.1 Desulfobacterota bacterium AH_259_B03_O07 | reverse complement strand
TACTAAAAAGGTGAACGAACAACTCCTTTCACGGGACTTTAACCCGCTAGTTAAACAGCCGTTGACGGCATACGGTCAAATCTCTTGTTGACTAATTATGTTTATCAAATTAATTTTGATGCGAATGTCAGGTCCGCTACGGAGCAATTTCCCCTGGGCAAAAAATCATGTCATTAAACGCGATATTGAGAGGAACAATATTTTTTGCGGACCTTCATCGCAGCCGGTTTCCAAAATCCACCTAGAATAACATTCGACATAATAATATGAGATAAACTTGCATAAAAAGGCCTGCTTCCGCTTTTTTATTTTCATAGAAATTGAGTTAAGTCAATATGCATGCAACACCCCGAACTCCGTTGCTAATTTAAATTTTTTCTTGTTAAGTGTTATCGGTGTCCTCTGCATTGCCCGAATCCAACTTTAGCTTGATCCCGTAGGATCGGGCATTGATTACCACGGATTTCGTATCGTGGTGATCCGGGCCCATTGTCGAGTGATATATTAAGTAGGCCTTCTGAAAAATTTCTGCGGCTGACTTTAGATCTCCTATAGCTGCGGTTGTCTCTCCCAAAACGCTATAAAGAACACCCATCGATGCATGCTTCCAGTGGAAGATTTTCTCATACCCTTTTTGGGCAAGTAAAGCATATTCATGTGCTTCTGATTTGCGGTCTTGACAGATTAAGCTTCTACTCAGATGAAGTGCGGCCTCGCAGGTTGCCTGATCATCTGGTCCAACCAAAGATAAATAGATCTCATATCCTTCCCTCGATGCAGCCTCGGCTTCCTTATAACGCCCCTGTTGAATCAGGAGTACAGCAATTGAGCTCAACGCAAAAGCCTCTAAACCCCCACCTGGTTCGATGGCTCTGGCCAGCTCTAGCTGTTTCGAGCATGATTCGTGATGAAGTTCGACATCATGCTTTGCGACCGCAACGCTACACAACACCTGATATGCTAAAAATGATGACGCTGACTTCTCGCCTCCTCCTAGGGATAGTGCCTTTCGTGCCTCCTCAATCGCCTCATCCTCTTGGCCCAGGTGATCGAGTGCAGACGCTCTCAGTGCGTGGAACATGGGAGCTCTCTGATCTGGCAAGCTTGTGTAATTACTACCGTAGACGTTCATTAACGCTAGACGCAGATGCTCGGGCCAGCTTCTCTTACTCAAAACAATTATATTCCAGAGTACCTCTGGGTTGAGCCGCCCAGTGTCAAGGTCACTAAGGACAAGCTTTTCCAATTCTTCCATCTCGTCGATATCTATCCACCAAGCTAGGTAACTAGCATAGAAGTCTGAATCAGGCTGTCCGGCAAGTGTCGAAACACGAAGAAAAAGCTTTGCAGTAGCTCGGGTTTCAAGTGGGACTGTACGCTTTAAGACTCGGAGCAGCTCTCGCGCAAGTCGTTGCGTCTCTACCTGGCTATTACGGGCACAGATAATAGCTGGGCACATATCCAATAATTGTCTATACGTCAAGCGCCTTGAATAGGCGTGATATTTATAGCCGAGGTCTTCAAATATAGGGCATTGACCGCCATCGCCGAATGCATCGTCGATGCAATCTACGATTTCGTCAATCTCGTCCCTTGAAAAATCGAGAACCTGCAGTGTTTCCACAACAGGTACGTATTGGCCACAGATAGCTGAAAGTAAAAGAAAGTCTCTTAGTGGTTTCTGGTATTTCGTGGTGGCTTGACTTATAGACCTTTCAATTTGCTCAGATAGTTCCCGCGCGAAAACCTCTTCCACCTGTGGCGCCGATAACCCACCTTCCGGCAGTGACCAGTTACCGTTTTCATCCTCGATTATACCGTTTCCCTGTAAGAGTCTATAGACGCAGCCTGCCATATAGCCAGGTAGTCCTTGAGAATAGAGCTGTATTGAGCGGTACAGGCCTGCAGGGAAGTGATTTGGTTGGAACTGCCGGTCAATGACCGCACGCACCTGTTCCTGCCCAAGCCGACTAAGGAAAATTCGCTTGGCGTTTTCTAGCCCTGTTAATTGGAAAAAACGAGCGGCACCATCCTGAACGCTAAATACGAGTTGCAATCCATCTACGCGGGAAGCTTCATCGAGAAGCCATCGCACCATCGGTTCCGGGGCTACTTCTGCTGGACTAATCTCAAGAATGAGCGAGCCGTCTTCAAACAAAAGTTGCTGTAGGAGCAACCCGAAGTACTCCCGAGGTGGAAAGGGCGGCCCCCCCCCAAACGGGCAGATTGGCCTTCGAGCAGCTCCTTTATCTTGGATAAAGGAAGATCGACTTGGACACCAAGCGACAATATACCCCATAACCAAGGCGCTGCATTAACGCCAAGTCGAATCTTGATGTGCTCAAAGAGCGATTTTGACCTTTCTAGTAGTTCTTTATCTCTCTCGGAGAAAACCTTCTCAAAGATCACATCAGGCGATTCGGCGCAATCGACATCGCTGAGGTCTACGGAGACGAGAGAAATCTGCTTCAATCCTGATCGACGCAGCCTGAAGACCGTGACCTCCAGCAAGTACGTCTTTCCGATTCCAGGTTCACCACAGAGGATGAGGGGCTGGTCATGATGTCCTAAACTAAAATGTTCCGAGAGCTCGTCGATGTGCGAACTCGCATGGAAATTGAAGCGGTCGAGCTTCGAGTACTCCGACACAAATTCTGGACCCGTTATGTACGAACTAGACACTAATTCTACCTCTCTGAAGATCTCTTTATGAACCTAATCATTGATTATAAGGAACAGTTCCGTATAATCAACATTTTAACGATTTCAATTGAAAGGAGAAAAGTTGACGCATCTTGACGGGCTGTTACCTAAATCCTCCCCAAAAAAAGCATCAAAAGTGACATAATGTTCGGGTCAGCCATTATTAAAAGCAATATAATTTATTCCTCTCTTACCTTCTTACCAAAGACTTGTGTATTTATCCTATGATAAGTGGCAGAATTCTCATCACTATTATGAGAATCCATCCCTCTTTGCCGGGATGAACCACACTAATGACTCTGGAAAAACCCGGGATGTATACTTCCGATAGAAGTCTTGCGAGGTTGGAAAACCTCGCCTATCCCCTAAGAAGAATAAAAAATAGGGACAACAAACACTATTTAACTTTTTAGATTTGCAGGGTTATGATATGTTCCTGTTTAAACAACCACTTAGCTCAGCTTAGGCGCAACACAATTTCCGGAAGAGCCGGATTTTTTTGACGAAAAACGGCCCAAGAAGACGTGCGGGTTCGAAGTTAAAAATCGCACCTTGAACTATGATTGGTATATAATTAATCATTGAATTGAACTTGGAGATTAAAACTATGATGAGAGAAGAAAAATATAATCAATATGTCAGTGATTTCAATGCAGCTTGTGCCGGCGATGGCAACGCATTTGGTGATTTTTATGATAAATATTACGAGCCAGACGCAATTTTTGAATATATTCCCAATGCAACCAAAAATGTGGGTAAAGAAGTAACAGTCTCTTTTTGGAAACATGTACATGACATAATGCATGAAGAAATCAAAGACCATCGCTCATTAGTCATTTCCGATACAGCTATTGCTGTAGAGGCTCCAATTGATTTTTTGTGTAAAAAAGATCTTGAATGGGTCGGCGTAAAACATAAGGCTGGCAGCTCGTTCAGATTGCTTGTGTCGGCATTCTATGACATTAGCACCGGCGGAAAATTCGAATACGTGCGTGTTTATTCAATTTATCATCCAGATTATCAATTGAGATAATTATTTTTCTATTTTATACTGAACAAGAATTTACGAATAAAATCAAAGGGGTCAGGTCTACAATTGACAATCCTCTTATCTCATTTTTCTTCTTCCCAGCTATTTTTTTAATTGTCCTTATTCCTTTCCTTGTCATGAGATTCCTCTTTCTTGTCCTTTTACAATAAACTGGCTGTGCCCCCACCTTAATCCTCCCCCACAAGTGAGGGAGGAATGGTTTAGGAATTGAATCATGTGGATTTCCGATAGAGGCCATTCGGGAATGAGGGGTGGTGGTGGATTGCGGCTATTAGTTCTGGGTGGCACAGGATAATAAGTATACGTGTAAGGCTTATATTGTTGTATTTGTGGATGCAAATGACAACGGACGAGATCGCCACAGGGCTTCGCCCTTCGCGATGACAGGAAGTGGAGATTGCTTCGCGGAGTTTATACTGAGCTAGTCGAAGTGCTCACAACAGCAGGTATAAGGACAAAGAGGGGAGTACACCTTATAATCGTGCAAAAAAATTATTAATTCATAATTTGAATGCATTGTTAATCAACCCTTCGCAAAACCTCTACTTCTTTTGAAAGTCTTGTTCCAAGTCGATCCTTCTCAATTTCCAAATCATACCTTGCTTGTAGATTTACCCAGAAACGGTCAGTCGTGCCAAAGTAACGAGCTAGGCGTAAAGCAGTATTCGCTGTAATTGATCGTTTCCCTTGTACAATTTCATTAACTCGTCTTGGTGGCATACTCGTATCCTTTGCCAACCGGTACTGGCTAATACCCATAGGCTTAAGAAACTCCTCTAACAAAATCTCACCTGGATGTATTGGTGCCCTTTTCCTAGTCATTTTAACCCCTCCTAATGATAGTCAACAATTTCAACTTCATGAGCGTCTCCGTCCTGCCATCGAAAGCAAATTCGCCATTGGTCATTGATTCGTATACAATACTGCCCGCTTCTATCCCCCGAAAGTTTTTCAAGACGATTACCTGGTGGAATACTAAGGTCGTCTAAAACTTCCGCTGCGTCCAAAATTGCTAGCTTCCTAAGCGCGATTCGACGCAATTTCGGACCAAATTTCCGAGTATATTCTCGTAAAAACACCCTTTCTGTATCCTTATCCCGGAATGATTTGATCACATAATCATAATAACGCTATGCGATAATATTATCAAACGTTATCATCTGAAGGAGTATTACATTTGAACATTTGAAATTTAGGTTCACCCCTCCGGAAACGGTCTTTTTTTGAAAAATTTAACGAAAGATCCTCCTTAATACTCCTTTGCAAAAGCAGGAGATTAAAAAAGAAATCCCCTCTTTTCTAAAGAGCCTGCCATGACCTTTGGCGAATGTGGATATAAGGAGATTTTTCTTAAAGTAATTTTTGGAATGCCAAATAGATTCTGAAACCAGTTCAAAATGACGGAATGGGTTCCCAATAAAAGCATTCGGGAGTGAAAATGGACGAGATGGCCACAATGGAGTCTATACTGAGCATGTCGAAGTACGATGACATGGATTGGAGATTGCTTCGCTTAAGCTTGAGTTGACGTGAAAGAAAGATTTCTCACATTCTCCTTCGACTTTGCTCAGGACAGGATTCGGGATGACAAAACGACGTTGGATTCCCGATGAAGATGTTCGGGGATGACAGATGGTGAGATTGCTTCGCCCCTTCGACATAGCTTAGGATTTCTCGCAACGACTCATCGGCAGTCATGCAGAAACCTACAGGGAATTTTCAATTAGGTAAAAATTAGAGATAGTGTAAAATTTAGAAAAAGATTTCTTAAGTGATCTTAGAAAAACGAGTAATTAGATATGATTTCTAGTGTAAAGGAGTTTAACCATGAAAATAAATGAAATTATATTTATGGTAGAAGAGGACCCTGAAGGTGGATTTACAGCTAAAGCCCTTGGACATTCTATTTTTACTGAGGGTGAGACATTAGAGGAAATTAAAGAAAGCATCAAAAACGCGATTAAATGCCATTTCGATAAAGAAGAAGATATTCCTAGTATAGTCCGTCTCCACATTGTGAAAGAGGAAACATTCATATATGCCTAAAATTCCCAGAGATATTTCGGGAAGAGATCTTGCAAAGTTTCTAAAAATATACGGATATGAACTTATTAGAGAAACAGGAAGCCATATTAGATTAGGCTCATCAATTAAAGGCTACGAGCACAAAATAACCATACCTGATTACAAATTTATAAAAATAGGGACATTGAACAATATATTAATTGATGTATCTAGTTACTTAAATATCAGCAAACAGGAACTGATTGTAGAATTATTTCAAAAATAATAATCTTTCAGGAATAAAAAGGGATTTAGGGTGACCCCATTATAAACAGAATGTCATTTATTCATTTTTGCTATTTTACAAAAGACTTGTGTATTTATCCTATGATAAGTGGCAGAATGCTCATCACTATTATGAGAATCCATCCCTCTTTGCCGGGATGAACCACACTAAGGACCCTGGAAAAACCCGGGATGGATACTTCCGATAGAAGTCTTGCGAGATTGGAAAACCTCGCCTTTTCCCGCAAGATAGAAAACATAGGCTATCGTAGAGGGGTAGTTGATCGTTATATCAATAATACTTTCAATAGTGATATCGAAGTTGAGCTATAAATATTGAATCTTCGGTAACTCTATATACTAGTCTATGTTCGTCGTTTATTCTTCTAGACCAGTACCCTGAAAGCGCGTATTTTAATGGTTCAGGCTTTCCCATTCCATTATAAGGATTTCTTTGAATTTCCCTAATTAAGGAGTTTATTCTTTTGAGGATTTTCTTATCAGTTTTCTGCCAATAGAGATATTCTTCCCAAGAATGAGAAGAAAAGATTATTTTCATTCAATCAGATTTTTTTCTTTTCCTTTTCCTTCTTCTAGCTCTTTTATTGACTCAAGCAGACGCCTTGCATTTTTAGGACTCTTTAGTAGATAGGATGTGTCAATTAGCGATTCGTAATCTTCAAGCGAAACCATGACAACCGAATCGCTCCTTTTTCTCGTTATGATCACAGGTGCATGATCCCTGCACACTGTCCTAATCATCTCTGCCAACTTTTCTCTGGCTTCAGTATAAGTTATTGATTTCATATGTACAACATATTGTACATAATCAAATTTTAAAACACAACCCTTTTCATTAAAGTAGGGAGAAATCTCTTACAATACCTTTTGAAAAAAGGGAGAAAAATTTAAGTTAACCCAACATGAACCTTACGAACGATATCAAAGATGAAGACGGTTGCTTATTATTTTCTTCAAAGTATCAGTTAATACATCTTGAGGAATCTTTTCAGTTTTTACAAAAACGTGCTTATCTTTGGGTATCTCGACGGGAGGGTCGAAGCCCTCTTTAAATTCTCCAAATATTTCCAACCTTCCGTCAGAGAAGGCTTTTCCTATTTCTTCTCTTTTAATAAGCCTTTCTCTAATCGCTTTTTCAGCCGCTTTTGCCTGAATAAAAAAAATAGGGATATCAAGAGACTTAGCCTTGTTTATGACGAGTTTTCTATACTTCGTTTTTGAGAAGCTGGCGTCAAGAATCACAGCTTTACCCGATTGGACAGATTGAATACCTAGTCTTGCAATCTCTTTATAGACCCTTTCAGTAATATTTTTTGAATAAACACCACTGTGAAACTCCTCATATTTTCTTTCTGTTGGTGCAATTCCCAGCATTTCTTTCCTAATTCTATCGGATGATATCACTTCACACCTTAATTCCCTTGAAAGTAGCTTAGCAAGTGTACTTTTTCCAGTTCCTATAAGTCCAAAAATAACGATCAACGTTGGTCGAGAGCCGAAAAGTGCATATTTAAGTGAAAGCGAGAAGTACTCTCGTGCCCTCCTTAGAGAAGCCCTCCTTTCCTTCTCAGGAAGTTCCGGTTCTTCGCTTCTTAAACTCTCAATTTTACCCCTCACAAAGGCCCTATAACATTTGTAGAAGTCAATGATCTTAAACATGTTGTCATCTTGCATATTCTTCGAAACTTCTGAAACAACAAAATCTGCAAAATCACTCCTGCCATTAAAGTCCAAATCCATTGCTAGAAAAGCTATATCAGAAGCAATATCGATGAATCTGAATCTATCTTTGAATTCAATACAATCATGTATGCAAACGTAATTGGGACTAATATTTATGTTATTAAGGTGGAGATCACCGTGGCAGTCTTTAATAAAACCCTTTTTAATTCTCTCCTGAAATAAAGGGGGATTCTTTTCAAAAAACGTATCATTATAGATTCTAATGGCCTCGTGAGCATTGGCGGAAATTGTTTTTCCTACAAAATTCCCTACTAGAGAAATATTGTTGTAAAAGAATATTTTGATCTCCTCAGGCCTTCCATAATCACCAATACTCTGATTGTTGGACTGAGATATATAGAATTCCACAAGTTTTCGTATAATTCTTCTGAGATCGTCAAGATTCACATTTCCCCTTCTTATAAGGTTCTTGAGAAAATACTTATCAGGAAGTCTATTCATCTTTACAGCGTATTCCATGGTCTTATCTCCCTTTCCAAACCTATAAATTCCGTGGGTTAGTGAGATTTCTTCAACTCCAAGATATATTTCGCAAAGCCGACGATTCAGTTCCACTTCTCTGTCACAGTAATACTTCCTCTTGTTAAGTGTTGTAAAATCCAAAAAACCAAAATCAACTGGTTTTTTCACTTTATAGACATAAGGTGACACCATAAAGACATCTGAAATATGAGTTTGAATATGTTTTACAGACCTGGGTTTATGGGGATAGGATAAGGGATCTAATAGGAACTTCATAAGCTTTTTCCGGTCACGTATTCCTTTTTTTTTCATTTTTTCAATTCGATTTTCATAAATTTGTTAGATCCCAAAATTGAAATCGCAAAAAATGTTTTTACTTTAGTTTCGCGGATTATCTCATAAATTTAAATTTGAATAGAAGATTGAAACTTATCAATATTATCTCAGACTTGATACATTAGTTAATTCAAAATTGTAAACTGTTTATAATTTAAATTTAAAACATTACAAGGAGGACACAAAAGTTGAAGGCTATGGTATTGGGTAAGATTGATAGCTTAGAGAAAAACAATATGCCTCTTGTAATGAAGCATATACCAGTTCCTGTCCCTGGAAAAAAGGATATATTAGTTAAAGTTAGAGCCTGTGGTGTTTGTCACACAGAGTTGGATGAAGTAGAGGGAAGAACACCTCCTTATAATTTACCGGTCGTTCTTGGACACCAAGTAGTTGGTATGGTTGAAGATCGTGGAAGTAATGCAAATACATTTAAAAAAGGAGCCAGAGTTGGGATTGCATGGATATTTTCCGCATGCGGAAGATGTAAGTTGTGTCTGGAGCGAAATGAGAATTTGTGTGAACAATTCAAGGCAACAGGTAGGGATGTTAATGGGGGATACGCAGAGTATATGACAGTTTCAGAGGATTTCGCATACAAAATCCCGGATGTATTTTCTGATTCAGAAGCCGCTCCACTTTTGTGCGCGGGTGCAGTGGGGTACCGGGCGCTAAGATTAACCGGTATTGAAGATGGGGGAAATCTGGGACTTACAGGTTTTGGAGCATCAAACCATATTGTACTTAAGATCGCAAGGCAGAAGTATCCAAAGACTGATATCTTTGTCTTTGCTAGAAATGCAAAGGAAAGGGATTTTGCCAAAGAACTTGGAGCAGTGTGGGCAGGTGATACCGAAGAGTATTCACCTGAAAAGCTTGATTGTATCATTGATGCAACTCCAGTTTGGAAACCGATCGTCGAAGCCCTAAAGAACCTCGAGAAGGGGGGGAGACTAGTGATTAACGCGATACGCAAAGAAGATGTTGACAAAGAATATCTTCTGAAATTGGATTACTCCCTTCACCTTTGGCATGAAAAGGAAATAAAGAGTGTAGCAAATGTTACAAGGAGAGATGTGAGCGAGTTTTTGGAAATAGCAGCGGATATACCAATTAAACCCGAAATACAAGAATTCAACTTGGAAGAAGCAAATCAGGCATTGCGAGAGCTTAAAGAAGGAAAAATAAGGGGGGCAAAGGTTCTAAGGATTGATTAAAAATAAAATCTCTTATTCGTATATTACGGTTTTAATGCTAGTACAGGACAATTGGACTCTTGAATGATCTTTTCTGTAAAGCTACCCAAGAATAATTTCTTTATCCCCTTTCTTCCATGAGTATTGACAACTATTAAATCAAATTCATTAACATTTGAATAATCAGCTACTGTAATTGCCGGATTGAAACCATGCAAAACTTCCATTTTTATTTCAATAGCATCATTTCCTCGTTGAATCTTTTCAACCCTATTTCTAAGTTCATTTTTTGATTGTGCTATTAAATCATCGACAAGTCGAGGAGGTATGTCATACATCTGGCCGTCGATCCAAATCACATTGACTACAGAAATTTTAGAATTTAATTTGGTAGCTAATTCAGTTGCAAATTTGAGAGCAGAGTCTATATTCTCAGATATATCTAGGGGAACGAGAATGTTTTTTATATTAACACTTCTTCCCCCGTCTCTCTTCTTAACACAAAGAACTGGTATCCTGGAGTTTCTTAGAACCCTAAGACTAGTACTACCAATAGTTAACCTATCTAAAAGTCCTAGTCCACGCTTACCCATAACTATCAAATCAACATTTTCTTCCTCAGCTACCTTAAGAATTAATTCATGTGGCATCCCAGTCTCAATTCTTGTACTTAACTTATTGTTTAGCCCGAGTTTACTCAATGCCTCTTCAATCCTCTCGTACCCCCGCTTCCTCTGCTCCAACTCAATTTGCGATAGTTCTTTTTTAATGCCAGTTGGAATTTGTATGTGGTCCACATGAAACGGCCTGATTACCCCTAAACCTATAGTATGAAAAGTATAACTACCTGATAGAAGCCCTAAATATTTTAATGCCTCATCAGACTCTTTCGAACCATCTGAAGCCCATAAAATTTTATTTAACTGCATTTAAAAACCCCTCGTCTCTTTAATAAAAGTAGATTACGATTAAAATTACTAAATACAAGACGGCATCCAACCTACTATTGTTTTAACGGTAGCCTCAGGATTTTCCAAGCAATCATGCTTCGCCTCTTTAATATACCTTAACAAAACACCTGTGTTCCCGGATTCATAAAGAAGTTTTCTCAACTCCTCGGGTTCCCTGGCCTC
>JALLOG010000110.1 GCA_027717645.1 Desulfobacterota bacterium AH_259_B03_O07 | reverse complement strand
TTACATCTTTAATTGCAGAACCACAACAACTTTCGGTTACATAGTTAAATTGCTTTACACGCCCACTGAATCTAATTAAGCCGCTCTCATCAATGTTAGGACATGAACATTCGATGCACCCGCTCGGCCTAATATCCTCGTGCATTCATTTATTGTTGAACCAGTTGTAAAGACATCGTCGAACAATAAAACAGATTTTTCTCTAACCCTTCTAATATTTTCTAAAATGAAGGCACCCCTTACATTTTTCTTTCTGTCCTTTTCGTTAGTAATTTCAAATTGAGGCCTAGTCTCCTTAACCTTTTTTAAAATTAATGGCTCAAACGGGACTTTGATATAATTAGCTAGCTCTCTTGCAAGAATGATTGTCTGATTATATTCCCGCGTCCTAAGCTTACCGATATACAATGGAACTGGTACTACGATATCTATAGGGCCAAGTTCATAAGGATAGTTTTGAATTAGGATCCCAGAAAGTACTCTTCCTAGATGTAATTTTCCTTGATATTTAAACTTATGTAATATCTCTCTTAATAGACCATCATAGAATGCAATGGAGCGAGCCCTTTCAAAATAATATTCTCCTCTAAGACATTTTCCACAAAGATATTCAGAATCAATATTATCATTATCATACTTAGTGTATCCGAACGGTAACCCGCACTTCGAACATAACGCTCTATCCTTAATAAACCTAACACCATCTAAACAATCATCACATACCAATTTATCATTTGTAACTGACTCACAAATGGGGCAGATACTTGGAAAAATAAGGTTTAACATTGATATTGCAAAAGTATTGTAGTTCTTTATACCCTCATCGGCATAATCACTGAAATGTACTTTTCCCCTCCTACAGGCTTTATCACAGCTGGACTAAGTTCATCCGATAGACCTAATTCGACATTCTCTTCCGATAAAACCTCTAAAACATCCATAATATATCTTGCATTAAATCCAAGCTCTATTTCCGTACCTGAATACTCCAATGGTAAGAGCTCTTTGGCTTCGCCAACTTCAGGAGAAACTGACAGTAAAGTCATTCCTTCAGTACTTATGCTTATCTTTACACTTCTAGTTTTTTCAGAAGAAAGAACAGAGACCCTCCTTAGAGCACTCAAAAACCGTTCTCTTCCTATTTGAAAAGTATTCTTGGTGGATTTAGGTATTACCTGGTTATAATCTGGAAATTCAGCATCAATGAGTCTAACTATGAGCCTAATTCCCTCACCCTCTGCCATAAAAAAGTTCTTTCCACAACCAATCTTTATCTCCTCACCTAACTTGAGCATTTTTCTAAGTTCTGCCACTCCCTTCTTGGGAACGAGTACACTACGATCCAGTTTTATTTCGCTGTTAAGGTCATTTTCTACAATAGAAAGTCGGTGTCCGTCTGTAGCAGCAAGTTTTAGATTATTTTTTCCATTCTTCTCGAAATAGATTCCCGCTAGGTTTCGTCTTAAATCATCTGGTGAAACAGCAAAAATTGTTTTTGATATCATATCATCAAATTTATCACTTTGGATTGAAAAGAGTTCTTCAGAAGAAGCTTCAGGAATCACTGGAAAATCTTCATTTGGAAGACCCGCAATTTTAAAATTCGCTGATGAAGTTCTCATTTCTACCCAATGATTGCCAATTTCTTCAAATTCTATGTTCCCTTGTGGAAGTTCATTGACGATATCATTGAGCTTTTTAGCTGGAAGAGAAAGACTGCCGTCCTTTGAAACATCGGCATCAACTGTAGCACTCATTGTAGTTTCAAGGTCTGTTACAGAAAGCTCTATCACATTGCTTCTTGCCTGAAGCAGAACATGGGAAAGTACAGGCATTGTTGCCCTTCTTTCAGCTATTCCTTGAATTAGCCCTAATTTTTCAGAGAATTTCGATACGTCTACATTAAACTTCATAATTACTACTCCTAATAAGTTTTAATAATTATATAATACCGTAGTAGTAATAGTAGTGTCTGTGAATTTGTGGACAACTATCCTAAGTAACTGATTATAATAAAACTTTGGTGTTGATAAACTTGTTGATTTCTTAATGTACTTATAAACATATATCCACAGTTTTATTATCGATATAAAAACCCACAGCTTTTCCCACGATGTTATCAACATACTATCCACTTCTAAGAGCTTCGATTCTCCTCGAAACTGCATTTATCGTGTTTCTGAATGCTAGATCATCTACAATCAACGATTCGATTTTTCTCACAGCGTGTATCACAGTAGAATGATCTTTACCACCAAATTTCTCTCCAATTTCGGTAAATGATGCTCCAGTATATCTTCTTGCAAAGAACATAGCGATTTGTCTCGGTTTAGCTATGTTTTTTTGTTTCTTGATGGATTTTAGGTCCTGTATTCTTATTCCAAAATAACTGGCGACCTCTTTTTGAATAGTCTCAATACTTAGAATTCTTCTGTCTTGTTCTTTTATTATATTTTTCAAAACCTCTTTTGCAAGGTCTATTGTAATTTTCGTGTTTAGAAGCTTGGCATACCCGATAATGTTAATTAGTGTTCCTTCAAGTTCCCTTATATTTGATATTATGTTCTGAGCAAGAAAAATGGCAACCTCATTTGGAATGACCACACCTTCAGATTCAGCTTTTTTCTTAACTATTGCTACCCTTGTTTCGGTCTCAGGGGGTTGAATATCCGTGATTAATCCCCATTCAAACCGCGATCTCAATCTTTCTTCAAGATATGACATGTCCTTAGGAGATTTATCGCTTGTAATGACTACCTGCTTCTTTGATTCATATAGGGTGTTAAAAGTGTGGAAGAACTCTTCCTGAGTGCTTTCCTTTCCTATAAGAAATTGTATATCATCAATGAGCAGTACGTCACACCCGAACCTATATTTGTTTCTAAATTCATTCATTTTGTTGGATTTTATGCTGTTTATGACTTCGTTTGTGAAGTGTTCTGCGGATATGCAGCATATTCTTGCAATGTGTGATGTGTGTTTTAGAATATGATTCCCGATTGCGTTAATTAAATGTGTCTTTCCAAGGCCTACACCTCCATAGATGAAAAGAGGGTTGTACGCTTCTGCAGGTTTGCTGGCTACGGCGGTTGATGCCGCATGCGCAAACTGATTGCTGGGGCCGACTATAAATTTATCGAACGTATAGTTGGGGTTGAGAAAGCCTGTGTAAAGCATCTCTTGTCTTTTTCTTGAGATAGAAGTGTTCTCGGGTGTTTGATCGAGGTTTTTGCGAATGTCTGTTTCAGTTATTATCTTTACATCGAGGTTCCTGGAGTATACCTCTTTCACTGTTTCACTTATGAAGTCTTTATAGTGATGTATGATCCAGTCTCTTTCGAAGTCGCTGTTGGCCTTTAAGGTTAGGGAATTCTCAGTTGCTGATGCAAGCTTAAGCGGAGCAAACCAAAAAAATACCTGTGGATTGGATTTCTTTCTTATTCTTTCAAGGACATCTTGCCACTCTATTTTTATGATTTCCTCAGTCCTATTAGTAGGGATCGCGTTGGCACGATCGGATGGATTCAGGAGTAATTCAACCTTACTCCCTATGACCTCTCTCTCCTCGTCGCTTATTAGGGACCTTAGATTTCGTCCAAGGGTTTCTCTTTTTGCCAAGTTTTATCCTCCTAAGTAATGCAAAGAGCAGTACCTCCCACAGTTTTCCACAAAATGTGGATAACTTAAGAAAGAAATGTAATTTTAACCCCACCGTGAGAGTGTGATGCTTATCGTAACAGAAGGCCAAAAGATTTGTCAAGTTTTTTTTCTAAATTCAATGTTTTTAGGCAGTTATGATGATAAATTCACATTATTTCTATTCGTACTTTGTACTTGAATGTTGAGAAAAAACCTGTTCTAAGAGTCCCAAATTATGGGGTTTTAGGAGCGAATTAAGAACTAGATTTTCTAGAAAATTTCTCCGCTATCCTTATTTTATAGTCATTATGGCCTTAGCGAAATTTATTTTGATTAAAAATGTGGCCAAACTGTTAATAGAATAAATAATTTAGTATGTGGGACAAACCCTAAGATAAGTCCTTAACTTAGTATATTTGTTTTCGAATGTGTATTGTCACGAATTATTTTGAAAAAAGAATAATGTAATTTACGGAAGAAAATACTATATATCTATGTCTCAAGAAAACATGTTCTGTAATTGGGGTTCTATTTATTACCTACTCTATTTAGTCATCGCATTTTAGATGCGTTAAATTTTATCAGATAGGACAGAGATTCCTGGTAAATCGCCACCACCGAGAAAAACGAGTGAAGCACCACCCCCAGTGGATACAAAATCCACTTCGGTTTCAAGTACTTCGGCCTTTCTTAGAGCAGCTACGGTATCTCCTCCGCCCACTACGGTATTTGCTCCCCTCCAGAAGGCGAGGGAAATTGCTCTTGCAATATCGATTGTTCCATGTGAGAATTCTTCTTTTTCAAAAAATCCCATAGGGCCATTCCAAAAAATTGTTCCTTCTCCTGACATAATTTCGTGTGTGTATACCTTAGACGTTCGCTGACCTATATCCAATCCGATAAATCCGCTGGGTATTTGTCCTTGTATTAATCTAGTCCGGCCCTTAGTATCCGAAATAGGCGCAATTACATGGTCATCAGGCAATAACACTCTGTTCTTATTGCTATTTAGAACTTCTTTTGCCCATTTTAGATAGTTTCTCTCGATTGGCGATTCTCCAACAGATATGCCCTTCGAAGCAAGGAAAGTATATGCCACTCCGCCACCAATTAGAACCGTATCAGCCTTGTTGATTAGAGTTTTGAGTGCATTTATCTTGTCCCTGATCTTTGCTCCACCAACAATTACGATAAATGGCCTATAGGGGTGTTGCCTTATCTTGCTGAGCACGTCTAGTTCCTTTTGAACTAGTAAGCCGGCTAGTCGATCGTTGAAAAAAAGGGTCATTCCATAAGTAGATGCATGGCTTCTATGTGATGTGCTGAATGCATCATTTACATATATATCGGCCAGAGATGCAAGCTCTTTACTAAAATCGGAATCGTTTGAAACTTCCTCCTTATGAAATCGAAGATTTTCAAGAAGCAAGACCTCCCCGTGTTCAAGCCCGCTAACTGTATATTTGACATCCTTTCCAATGCAGTCATCGACAAATTTCACTTGAGAAACCTTAAGAACCTCTGAAAGTCGTTCTGCTATCGGTCTCAATGACAATTTCCTTACAACCTTTCCCTTTGGTCTTCCGAGGTGAGATCCGAGAATTACAGCAGCGCCTCGATTGGCTAGATACTCAATGGTTGGCATGGATCTCCTAATCCTATAGTCTTCGCTTACCTTGCCCCTTGCTATTGGGACGTTAAAATCGACGCGTAAAAAGACCCTTTTCCCTTTATAAAAATCACCCGGATAATCAGTAATAGACAATTTCACTTAATATCACCTAAATAAGATAGTTTCCTTTAAAATAATGCGTTTTCAACCAAGGTTTCAAAAAGAAGGTTTTGATCAGTCTCTAGGTTCGTCACATTTAATCAACTTCTTGAAAATATTATACGTGTAAAGATACAAAGGAAAATTATTACAAATATTCGAATGTTGGATTTTAAATGTCATTGACTTAGGGTTTAGGATTCTGATCAGGTAACATATTGGGTGTAAACGCTATGAATCGGAAGATTGAGTTTGAAAAAATTAGTGATTTCCTGTGGGAAATCCCCAAGAGTGGACAAATGAATGTACCTGGAAGGGTTTATGCATCTGAGAAAATGCTGGGTGCAATACGAGAGGACAAGGCCCTTGAACAGGTAATAAATGTTGCTCATTTACCTGGAATTTTGAAATACTCGATAGCGATGCCCGATATTCATTGGGGATATGGGTTCCCAATTGGTGGAGTAGCGGCTATGGATGTGAAGAATGGTGTAATTTCGCCTGGGGGAGTTGGTTATGATATCAATTGTGGCGTGAGGCTCATGAGAACAAATTTAGTTGAAGAGGAAGTAAGACCAAAGCTGAGAGAGCTCGTAACTAGACTTTTTTCAAACGTTCCCTGTGGCGTTGGAGAGGGTGGAAATGTGAAGCTTTCAATCAAAGACTATAAATCCATAACTGATAGTGGTGCAGGATGGGCAATCGGAAGAGGATGGGGTAATGGGGAAGATTTGGAAAGAATAGAGGATCATGGAGCAATGCCAGAAGGTAATTTAGACGCTGTAAGCAAAAAGGCGATTGAAAGAGGAAGGGATCAGATCGGAACTCTTGGCTCTGGAAATCATTTTCTCGAAGTCGATGTGGTTGATCAGATTTTTTATCCTAAAGTTGCTGAGGCTTTTGGTCTTTTTAAAAACCAGATTTGCGTCCTTATCCACTGCGGTTCAAGGGGATTTGGACATCAAATCTGTTCAGATTATCTAGAGAAAATGCTCTCTTATATGCGCAGAAAAGGATTGAATCTACCCGATAAGCAATTAGCCTGTGCACATATCAAATCCAACGAGGGTAGGGATTACCTGGCTGCATTTTCTGCTGCCGTAAATTTTGCTTGGACAAACAGGCAACTCATAATGTCATTTGCGAGAGACACGTTCTGTGAAGTATTTCGAATGGGTCCGAAGGAACTTGGTGGAGAATTGGTTTACGATGTGAGTCATAACATAGCAAAGTTTGAAGATCATATGATAAATGGAAAATTGGAAAGTATCTGCGTACACAGAAAAGGAGCAACCAGGGCGCTTCCAAAGGGGCACAAATTAATACCTGAAATTTACAGAGACGTTGGTCAGCCAGTATTTATCCCGGGTGATATGGGAAGGGCCTCCTTTGTACTTGTAGGCACTGAGGCTGCGTTGGATGAAACATTCGGATCGAGTTGTCATGGTGCTGGAAGGGTACTTTCGAGAAGAAAGGCGTTAAAGAGGGGAAGAGGAAGAAATCTGGTTTCTGAACTCGAGCAAAAGGGTATTATAGTCATGGCGAGGGGGAAGAGGACCGTACTTGAAGAAATGCCAGAGGCTTATAAGGAGGTAGAGGATGTAGTGAATGTAGTTCAAAATGCTGGAATTGCCAACAAGGTAGCGAGATTAAGGCCCATTGGAGTTGTGAAAGGGTAAATTACTTTGTAATCAAGTTGTGCTAATTATTTCATTTGTTTAGAAAGCTCTTTAGAACCTCTCCTGTTTCTGAAACCGAAATCTTTTCAAGAGCGGCTTTTTCAATTTGTCTAATTCGTTCACGTGTAAGATTGAATATTTTTCCGATCTCATCAAGCGTGTATGTGCTTTTTTGGTCAATCCCAAATCTTAAGCGAAGTATTTCCTTCTCTCTAAGTGTTAGAAAAGTTAATGCGCCCTTTAAATTTTGTTTAAGAGCCGACTTCGCCATTGCGGTATCTGGAGTGAGAGACTCCTCATCTGCCACAAAATCCAGGAAGGTTGAATTTTCTCCCTGTAGGATTGGTGAGTCAAGGCTCGTAGCATCATTTGCTGCTTTTAATATTCCTTTAACAAGCTCTGTTGATAGTCCAGCTCTTTTCGAAATTTCTTCTGGTAACGGTCTCCTTCCCAGTTCACTTTGAAGCTTTGAATAAATACTGTAAACCTTTTTCGATTGTTCAAGCAAATAAACTGGTACTCTTATAGTCCTCACTTGTTCATGTTGTGCACGGGACGCGCCTTGCAAAATCCACCATGAGGCATATGTTGAAAACTTATATCCCTTGGTGTGATCAAATTTATCTACCGCCTTCATCAGACCTATATTGCCCTCTTGTATGAGATCAGATAGAGGTAATCCTCTTCCAATAAACTTCTGGACAAGTGTTACAACCAACCTTAGGTTTGCTTTAACAAACCTGCTTTTAAGTTTCTTGGCCTTATCTGTGTAAACTGTCAGTAGGGCATTTAATATCTCGATTTTCCATCTCAGATCTTTCTCTTTGCGACTGGTGTGTCCGTTATTTTTCCTCTTGACATTAAGCTTCTTTGATAGCCTATCAATAATGATCGTTATTTCCTTCGCTTTCGTCTCACATTTCTTTATCTTTGCCGAAACCTCTATTTCCTCTTTTGGCTTTAGAAGTGGTTCATTGGCCATGTCCTTAAAATAGGTATAAAGAAGCCTTAGCTGTTCCTGTGGAGTCCAAGCTTCTTTCTCTGGTTCAGTCGGCTCTTTTGACTCAACATTTGAATCTGACAGTTCGAAATCGAGTAATCGATCGTCATCAATGTCAAAAGCACCGATACTATCGTCATCTTGGATAATTTCTCCAAAATTACTAATTTCTCTTATTGTTTCACCAAATTCTATTTTTTTCGTTTCCATCTTTTTCATACACCCTGAAAATAAAATACTCTTTGTGAAGAAATAAGTAAATAAATTCTTACCATATAACTATGGATAGTTACTTGACTGAGGTGCAAGAGTAATTGGAATGTTGCTGACCCCAATAATATTCTCTACCCTTTCCCTTTTATTTTACTCATTATGAAGTCATATTTCAAGGGGCTTTTTCCTAAATTTACTAAATAAGGCAATAGACTGTGCCTTAGTCTTATAAAATGAATGTAAAAGCGGCGCGAAATTTTTCTATTAGCCAAGAGACCATATTATGAGCATAAGGAATAAATATTTCTTATTATTCATTGAAATACCAGAAAAAGTTATTATATATAATATATTATTTAGGAAATTTGAATATATGGTTTATATTAAGGCTTAATGTAATCTTAAGGAATTATTATTTGATCCTAAGGTTGAAATGACCATAGAAGAGTGACGTAGCAGACTCTATTATGGTTATGAAATTATAACAGGAGAGATGATGACAGATAAATCAGATTATAAAAACGAGGCAAACGGAAAAAAGATCATGATTCCCTTATTACCGCTCAGAGATGTAGTGGTTTTTCCCTTTATGGTTGCCCCACTTTTTGTTGGACGTGAAAAGTCTATTCGAGCCCTTGAGGAGGCCATGAAGAAGGACAAGGAGATACTTCTTGCTTCACAAAAAGATGCAAATACAAATGATCCGAAAGAAGATGACATATATACGATTGGAACAATAGGGACAATAGTTCAAATGCTGCGTCTTCCTGACGGCACCGTTAAGGTTCTGGTCGAAGGCAAGAACAGGGCTAAGATATTAAATTATGTCCCGAATCCAAGCTTTTTCCTGGTTGAGGTTGAGGGCGTTTCCCATGACCAATCTCCCGGTGTTGAAATTAGTGCCCTTAAACGCACAATTATTCAAGCATTTGAGAACTATGTAAAACTGAACAAGAAGATACCCTCAGAGGTACTTGTGACGGTTTCTTCGATAGAGGAACCCAATCGTCTTGCCGATACCATAGCATCCCATCTAAGTCTTAAGCTTGAGGATAAGCAAGAGATATTAGGGGCAATCAACCCTGCTGAGAGGCTTGAGAAGCTATATGAAAAGATACAAGCTGAACTTGAAATACTTAAGGTTGAAAAGCGAATTGATGCTAGGGTAAAAAGGCAGATGGATAAGGCTCAAAAGGATCACTACCTCAATGAGCAGATGAAGGCTATTCAGGGTGAACTCGGAGAAAAGGATGAACTCAAGACTGAGATACAGGAATTTGAGGAGAAGCTAAAGAACAAGACCCTACCGGATGAGGTAGAGCAGAAGGTAAACAGAGAGATAAAGAAGCTAAAGATGATGCCCCCAATGTCGGCAGAGGCAACAGTAGTTAGGAACTATATAGAATGGCTTGTGACACTTCCTTGGACAGATGAGATGACAGAGGACAGCCTGGATTTAGATAAGGCGACAAAGATACTGGATGAGGATCATTATGGATTGGAGAAGCCGAAGGAGAGGATAGTGGAGTATCTAGCAGTGAGGGCGCTTACGAAGAAGTTAAAGGGCCCGATACTGTGTTTTGTGGGAGCACCAGGAGTGGGGAAGACATCATTGGCGAAGTCTATAGCGAGGGCAATGGGCAGGAAGTTTGTGAGGGTGTCATTAGGGGGGGTGAGGGATGAGGCAGAGATAAGGGGACACCGTAGGACGTATATAGGGGCATTGCCTGGGAAGATAATCCAGGGGATGAGGAAGGCAGGGACAGTGAACCCGGTATTTTTGTTGGATGAGATAGACAAGCTAGGGATGGATTTCCGGGGAGACCCGGCGTCAGCTTTGCTGGAGGGATTGGATCCTGAGCAGAACAAGACTTTTAATGATCACTACATAGAGGTGGATTACGATTTATCTAAGGTATTTTTCATAACGACAGCGAATGTATTGCACACGATACCGTGGGCACTGCAGGACAGGATGGAGATAATAAGGTTATCTGGGTATACGGAGGACGAGAAGTTAGAGATAGCGAAGAGGTTTTTGTTACCGAAGCAGATGGAGTCACACGGATTGGAGGGTAAGAACATAAGGGTATCAGAGAGTGGGGTGATGGAGATAATAAGGCGATATACTAGGGAGGCAGGGGTAAGGACATTGGAGAGGGAGCTAGCGACGTTATGTAGGAAGGTGGCCAGAGAGGTGGTGAAGAGGGGAGAAGAGCATGGGGTAAGGATAAATTCTAACAATATAGGGCAGCAGAAGTATCTTGGGGTACCTAGGTACAAGTATGGGGAGATAGAGGAGAAGGATGAGGTAGGGATGGCGACAGGATTGGCGTGGACGGAGGTAGGGGGAGAGTTATTGACGATAGAGGTATCGATAGTACCAGGGAAGGGGACATTTACAGTGACGGGGAAGTTGGGGGAGGTGATGCAGGAGAGTGCACAGGCGGCTATGAGTTATGTAAGGTCGAGGGCAGAGAGGTTGGGATTGGAGAGGTATTTTTATCAGAAGGTGGATATACATATACATGTACCGGAGGGAGCGACGCCGAAGGATGGGCCATCGGCGGGAATAGCGATAGCGACGGCGATAGTGAGTGGATTGGTGAGGAAGCCAGTGAGTCATGATATAGCGATG
>JALLOG010000010.1 GCA_027717645.1 Desulfobacterota bacterium AH_259_B03_O07 | reverse complement strand
ATTGAAAATAATTAAACTGTCCTCGAATTGTATAACATCTAATTGCGAGGAGTACTTCGGCAAGCTCAGCACAGGCTACACGACGAAGCAAACTCTATTAGATTCCTCACCAGGTTCGGAATGACAGGCGAGGGGTAACCCTGAAGGAAGCTACAGGGAATTTGCTAGTTAAATCAATTATACACTTTTCAGTACAAAAGCCGTTTAGAAAATAGAGTTATAAAAAAAACGGAATTACATAGATCGAATATTTCTTGAACATCTAACCTAAGATTGTCTCAACGCGCGTGTTTCAGGCGCCAACGGTGGTCCGAGAGGACCGAAACTCCGAAGAAGTTTCAGCGGTCTGCTTTGAGTTGAATGTTATGTCACTGCTTTCGCCTCACTACGGAGGAGCTCCCTAACAATATCGACTGAACTTGACCAACCCAGATTTCTTTGAGGCATACGATTCATCTCGAGCATGATAGCCGCTAAGTCGCAATGTCTAAAACCACCTTCACAGAGAATCGAATCCTTATACATTTCCATTAAGTCGTTCAAGTTGCCAAGGACGGAACGACTATCAGTTCGAGTGAACTCGATATCCTCATATCCAGCAAATACCCTGTTTATCGTCGCGATATCAAACCCTTCAAGGGTTAATATCTGGTCAACGCCGCGTAGAAAGGCCTCCGGGACCTTTTTAAGTTTATCTTTGCGCACACCGAATATAACGAATGACAACAGCGTTCGCTCGTTCATGAACAAGAGCGTCTTCCGGCGGTCCACAACGAAAAGGTTGACATACCAATTACCGAGAAACGCGTCTGACGACTTAATCTCGCGGAGATCGTGCGGCCTCAATCCCAATAGTGCCTGTACTTTCTTCGTGCATCTCAGTTGAAGCATGATCAGTCAACTGCAACATAACAATTAATATGAAGAATCATATAATTTCCTGTGGCTGAAATCAAAATTTGTACAATTGATCTTGGAAGAAGCACATTTGAGTACAAAATCCGTTTAGAAAATAAAGTTTAAAAAAATAGAATTGCATAGATTGAATATTTCTTACATATCTAACCTAAGTTCGTCTCAACTATATAGCTCACTGGCGGCTTTAGCGGTCCGCTGGGGCGCTTTGTTTGGTGAATACTCAGCTCAGCTGTTCTAATACCGCTTTTGCCACAGCTTCTGACGAAGCAGGATTCTGCCCTGTTATCAAATTGCCATCGGTAACAGCATACGGCTGCCAGTCAACTATTTTCGAATAATTACCACCGTTTCTCTTCAACTCGTCTTCCACCAAGAAAGGCACCACATCCGTAAGCTGAACCGCAGCTTCCTCAGTATTAGCAAAGCCGGTCACAGTTTTACCTTGTACTAATGGAGAACCATCCTGAGCTTTTGTATGACGGAAGACTCCGGGAGCATGGCAAACCGCAGAGACAGGCTTTCCTGAGGCATACATGGCTTCGATTAAAGCAATGGAATCTTGATCTTGAGACAGATCCCACAATGGTCCGTGACCACCCGGATAAAACACGGCATCATAATCTTCGGCTGATACGCTCGAAAGTCTCAATGTGTTTGCCAAAGCTGTTTGCGCTTCTTTATCTTCCTTAAAACGGTCTGTTGCCTCCGTTTGAAAATCCGGTTCATCGCTTTTTGGGTCAAGTGGTGGTTGTCCACCTTTGGGCGAAGCCAGTGTAATCTCAGCACCTGCGTCTTTAAATACAAAGTAAGGAGCGGCAAACTCCTCCAACCAAAAACCAGTTTTTTCTCCCGTGTCACCGAGCTGATCGTGTGAAGTCAATACCATCAATATTTTCATTTAAACCTCGCTTTTACTTTATTTGTCCTCGTTAATTTCTTTCACTAGACATGCGATCAAATTCTGCTTTTCCCACCTAACAATAAATATACAGAAAAATACAATTGCTGATAAATGAGATAAAAATTCGTAAAACTGATCTGTATTTTGTAATTCCTCTTAAATAATTATGATATACAGAAAGTAACAATAAATTCTTATCCTGTTTTCCGCTATTAATTAATTCTCTTTTCAATATCTCCCCACTCCTTTTCGCGTAGTATATATTTTTGGACTTTGCCTGTTGAAGTTTTAGGAAGTTCACAAAATTCAACCGCTGCAGGGCACTTGAAGTGAGCTAGATTCTCTCTGCAGAAGGAAATAAGTTCTTTCTCACTGACAACTCGTCCTTCCTTTAAAGTCACAAATGCTTTAGGGCGCTCTCCCCATTTTTCGTCAGGAATTGCGATTACTGCACACTCCAAAACATCAGGGTGTTTAACTATCGTCTGTTCAACTTCAATAGTCGAGATATTTTCTCCTCCTGAGATGATAATATCTTTTTTCCTGTCTCTGAGTTCGATATAACCATCGCTATGCCAGACTCCAAGATCGCCAGAGTGAAACCAACCTTCTCTAAATGCTTCGCTAGTTGCCCTTCGCTGCCTGTAATAACCTTTCATGACGTTATTGCCTCGCATTACAACCTCACCGATTGTAGTGCCATCACGAGGTACGTCATTATCGTTCTTATCCACAACACGTACCAAATCGGCCGTTATATACCCTTGGCCCTGACGCGATTGAGCAAGAGCCTGTTCTTCAATAGGAAGATCATCCCACTCTTTATGCCAAGCGCATACCGTAATAGGTCCGTATGTCTCAGTTAATCCATAGAGGTGTATAGGTCTAAAGTTAAGTTTCTTTAAATTCTTGAAGAGCGTTGGTGAGGGAGGAGCAGCCGCTACGTTAACCGTAACAGGATTCTCAAGTCGATTAGCTTGAGGGCTATTCACAACCATCGCATAGACTGTGGGAGCACCATTAAAATGAGTAACGTTTTCATTCTTGATTAACTTCCATATTAATTCAGGGTCTACCTTGCGCAAACATACATGTGTTCCGGCAACTGCTGTCACTGCCCATGTAAAACACCATCCGTTACAGTGGAACATTGGAAGTGTCCACAAAAATACACTTTCTACATTCATCCCAGTCTCTATTATCGAACCTAGTGAGTTTAGATATGCTCCTCTATGCGTGTAAACAACTCCCTTAGGTCTGCCGGTTGTACCTGATGTATAGTTAATCGAAATTGGTTCTTCTTCATTTTCTAGAAGTTGTTCAACTGGTTCCGGTGATCCTTCTGATAATAATTTCTCATACGGGTCGGCTAAACTTCCTGAATCCTTGATCTGTATCACCTCTAAGTGTTTGAGATCAAGTGTTTTGAGGAGCGGATGCAATTCCTCATCCACAAACAGAAGCCGGGAACCAGAGTGATTAAGAATATATTCGATTTCTCCACTGCTTAGCCGAGTGTTTATTGCAGCCAATATCCCCCCCACAGCAGGCACCGCGAAATGAGCTTCAAGTAAGGCAGGGGTATTTGGCGAAAGAAAGGCAACGCGATCATGCTTTTTGAGTCCATAATTTAACAAAACTGAAGTTAGACGATTTACCCGCTCTTCAAATTCACGGTAAGTATAGCGCACTCCTTTATGAACAACTGCAATCTTTTCAGGATATACATACGCACTTCTGCGTAAGAATGTTAAAGGTGTCAATTCGCTACGATAAACCTTACTATTTTTCATTGAGTCCTCTTTATTTATCCTGAATTTTATTCATCACGACGAACTGTGTCCGGAGAAAATGCAGGAGATCGCCACGCTGACGCTCGCGATGACGCTGAATAAGGTAATTATCGAATACAAATATTTCAATATACGAATTCATTAAATATCCTTAACCATCAATAAAGCATAACCCGTAACATGAATTAGTTCATGAGGAACAACCTTCTCGCGACCTATCTCATAGTAAACATGACGGTCATACAGTCTCTTTGCGCCTTCATTTTGCTCAAAAACAATTAAGCTTAGCAGACTTAGTCCCAGATCTTTTGCTTGTTGTTCGGCTATTTCTAGGAACTTACTTCCATAGCCCTTACGTCTATACTCTGGAAAAACTGCCATACCACCTATCCAATAACTGTTGGGTTGTTCTAATTTAGAGTAAGGTGCAAGAACTGGATCGACATCCATTTCGCCATCATTGCTTTCTAAGGTCTCCATAGGAAAGGCAGCAATCATACCAACAATCTCGCCGCCTATTTCGGCAACAGTGCAGTTCTGGTAGCTAAATGGTGTATTGTCACGGGAATATCGCCGCTCGCCTACATCCAAGACTTCTTCTCCCGGATCAGCTAGTGTTTTCCAGGTGTAATCCGATATCCCATCGGAAAAGATGCTAAAAAGGTGGGAAATGGTTCTGGAATCCTCCTTTTTAGCAGGACGAAATTTTATTCGATCAAGCATATCAGCAACGAATGTCATCTAAATATTCTAAACGTTTATTTTAACCAAAAAGTATACGGTAACTCTGAAATAAAGAGTAAAGATCTTAATCTGTTACTATTGCATTCAATGGCGGCCAAAGATAGCGGCAATAGCGAGTCCAATGCCTAACACAACAAATGTCAGGATCGTCATTTTCAAAATTTCAACGGTGGAAGGTTTAGTGGCTTGCATTCCACCATGGCCAGATTGAACTTCTGACGAACCTGCATGACCTATCTGCGGGTTACCAAGCTCTCCCACTTGTTCCATTTTTTCCGTAGTGATAATTGTTCTTTCCTCGGGAGATCGAACTGTCATCATTCCATGTTTCAAATGGTTTGACACTAGCCACCAATTGATCGGATAAGCTATTATAAACCCGAATAACAGCCCCATGGACATGATAAACCAAAATGAAGCGTTAAGAGGATCATTGCTCCCAGTGACATTTGCCTTTGCAATACTAGTTAGCGCCACCATACCGGCCATCAAACAGTTCATGGAAAGTAATTCAGGAATAAAAGTGTTATAAAGGGCACGACTATAAGACCCCCCGGCAGTATCTTTCATGAATAAGGCTTGAAAGATCGTCCAACCAAATCCAAATCCGAGAACATACTCCAATGCGATATCTTTGAATAAAGATAAACTCAAGAAACTACCAATAACGGCACCCACTAAAATGCCGACCCCATCTCCCGCTACACAGTGCATAGTAGAACCCAAAACCTGCCGCCAACGTACAGATACATATCGCTCGTGCAGTCCAGGGAGAGGCTCGCGACATCCTATTGCGTAAAGGAAAGCACCAAAAGGACCCGTATAAGCAGTGAGCAAGATGAAACCCCATTTCAAGACTTTAGACTCGGGTGTTTTACGTATATCAATTGCAACAAATACAACTGACATAGCAGTTAAGATAAACCATAACAGCATCACTCCGCTAAACATAGTATCCTCCCTTCTGAAGGGTGAGAACAAATATTAGAGTTCAAATTTTAAATCAACAATCGATCAGATACAAGATTTTTCAAGGGAGAAAATTGGAAATCTTTATGTCACCTTAAGAAACATGGATATAATGATTCTATCTAACTTTCATATGTATATTCTTATGTATACATGAACCCAGATTATCCGTTATGATGCGCCTATCACCATTAATATCGAAACCCTCGTCACGCTTGCTTGTTCTATTAATGTCCAAATAGCCCTCTCTGAAGATCACTCTTGCCTCCTCGAGCCCAATTTATCATTGGAAGATAGCTGAGATAGAACACAACTGGTGGGTTTCGATCAACTGGCTCGAAGCGGCTTGCCACACCTGTTGCTCCTCGCAGGCGCGAGCTGCTTCACGGGCCACTGCCCGTGCCGGCATCCGATATGATAGTGCGGTTGCCACTGACCCGATCCACCCGTAGCACCGCATCCAGGTCTATATCTACCACCACCAGATTGCCATCGGCCTCTACCGCAATGCCAAGAGGTGTTACAAAGCCTGGGCCACTGCCGATGCTTTTTGAGTCACCGCCATTCCCATTGCAGGCAACTATAGCCAATGTTAGGATTAATAGTACTCTTAAATGCTTCCATGAATTCTTTAATATTCCTTGCATCTTTATCCTCCGCCTAAAACTATTTTTTTTCTCACCTTCTTTAGTATTTATTAAACAGGATATCTAATCCCATTTTATGCATGAACCAATTATTTTCTGGCTATCTCGAAAAGAGAAAAAGGGGAAACACCCATTTTTAAGGGATTAAGTCTTCCAAAGCCTTAATCCCTGAACATTCTCAAAGTGACGGTCATAGGTTAATAGCACTGCAGCATATTCCATTGAATGAGCCGCGATCCAAACATCATTAATTGGTATTTTATTGCCACTTTTTTTCAGCATATACATAATTTCTGAAAAATAATCAGCTGTTTCCTCTGTGGCTTGAAGGATTCTAACCGTGGGTTTTGAAAGAAATTGTTTTAACAGATCTCTATTTCCTATCTCTCTGGTTCCTCCCTTGAAGCCAAATAATAGTTCGCCTAATACAAATATCGACATATAAACACGCTCTGCTTCACCAATTGTGTTAAGAACTGGTTCATCCCCTTTTAAGAGCCCTGAGAAACAGTTGGTATCAAGTAGAACTTGCTTCATTCCCAATCCTCGTTATGAATCTCTTCCAGAGGAGCCATATTTAGTTGAAATTCTTCCGCATCCGAGTCAGACCAGACTCCTAGGAAATCAGCAAAATCAGATTTATTATTGCGGGAACTTTTATCCAGGCCTAGTGATTCTCTCAAAACTTTCTTAATTAGGCGATTTAGGCTTATACCCTCTTTATTAGCAAGCTCCAATAATTTTTGTTCAGTTTCGTCGTCAATTTTATGAATAGTGATTGATTTCATAGTTCAATTATACATCACATATTGAACCATTGCAATTTTATAACTATCATTAATCGATAGATTAATTATGAATCGCATCCTGAAAAGACCGTTATTGGAAGGATGGAGAAAGGGTTTGACTTTCTTGGCTATCAGTTCAGCCCGGCCCATCAATAGGCGCATTTGGCTGCTACTCGGGAAGAAAGGAATAGATAACCGATTATCCCGAGCATTCCCATTGCTCAGGCTTATCAACAATACCAGCCCTCACGGGGTTAAAGGCTATATATCGACATAGTTCCAATAAATAGCTTTCCCGATCGACAATTATGCTCTTACATCTTCCTTGAAATAAATGACCAACCCTTCTATGCCGCCTGTTGAACATTTGGGTATAGACACCATTGAGTCGCCTCATCCCAGAGATCAGATTCCCCTCAGGTGTCTCTATTAGGAGATGTTAATGATTGTTGATAAGACAGTAGGAATAGCATCTCCATCTTTGCTGTTTTATCTCTTTACCTATGAATTGAAGAAAGCTCCTTCGATCCTACTCGCCCAAAAAGATCTCCTGCTTGGCTTTTCCACGTGATGTAACGTGATATATAGCCCCGGGAAATTCCAATCTCAATTGTCTTGTCATGATATTATTAAAGTATTATACCAGTACAAAGTCAATCAATGACCCTATTTACCTTACGAAGATAAGCCTGACATCTTATCTCGTCATCCTTTAGGTCAAATACAAGCTTCCGATTTGAAATCAGCCGAGCCGACCAGATAAGATTACTTTTAGGAATCACAAATGATACTCGATGCTCCCTAGAACAGATTCGTCCACTTCTATTATGATAATCCTCGCCTTTCATCAATTCTTTCATTTTCTTTTCATTTTTACCTTATTGTTTTTTCTTGACATAGCTAGTTTAAAAGACCTCACCAACTCTTTTATAGGCACTCCCTGATTATCCTTGATTCTAACACATCCTTTGCCTGTACTTAGTTTAGGGAATTTTTCCTTGATGGGTTTAATTAAATCCTCACTGCAAAAATAAACTGATATGGAGTTTTTCTGGTTGGCTAAACAGACCCAATTCCCATTCTTTTCAAAGGTCTGCATTCTGTACTTCATAGTCACAGAAATTCCCCGAGACGCTTTCATAAAGGAATCTTTTATTGTTAGAAACTTTTCTAATCTCTGTTCCGGTATCTTTTTGATATAGTCATTAATTGTATTAGACATATAATAGAATCGTAAATTAATAAATGAGTTGACTTCAAAAACTCAAGGACTTTAAGATAGCTGGAGATTAAATTACGAAAACTTTTTTCAGAATGTCAAATGGCGCACTTAAAGAAATAATACTTATAAACAAAAGATTTGACCCCTTCTTCCTTCTTCGACCCTTAAGAGGATCATCGCTCCCAGTGACATTCGCCTTTGCAATACTAGTTAGCGCCACCATACCGGCCATCAAACAGTTCATGGAGAGTAATTCAGGAATAAAAGTGTTATAAAGCGCACGACTATACGACCCACCGGCAGTATCCTTCATGAATAAGGCTTGAAATATAGTCCATCCAAATCCAAAACCGAGAACATACTCCAACGCGATATCTTTGAATAAAGCTAAACTCAGAAAACTACCAATTACGGCACCCACTAAAATGCCGACCCCGTCTCCTGCAACACAATGCATAGTAGAACCCAACACCTGTCGCCAACGGACTGAGACATAACGCTCATGCAATCCGGGTAGCGCTTCTCGACATCCAAGTGCATATAGGAAGGCACCGAAAGGTCCTGTGTATGCAGTTAGCAGGACAAAACCCCATTTCAACACCTTAGACTCAGGAGTTTTACGTATATCAATTGCAACAAATACTACAGAAATAGCCGTCAATATAAACCATAAGAGCATCACTCCGCTAAACATAGCTACTTCCTTAATACCGAGCTCACCTAAGAATTAATGTCCCCAATTTTATACTAAATGATTATTTGAATCAAAGGTTCTATATATAATGGGATGTTTTGCTATTGTAATACGAAACCAATTGACAGATGATATAGAAAATTGAGAATAGACCCTTTTTAACCAGATAAATTACTAAGCAAAAGCAATTCTAAAGAACTTAAATAAAACGATAAGGTAGGTTTGATTGACATCTATTATTATAATTTTGCCTCTTGTTCTATTTGTGCTAAAACAATCGCTGAAAGCAACTCTTTACCAACTCGGCTCAGGTTAGTATTACCTGTGTTATAATTTCTTAAAAGGATAACACCAAATTTGGATATCGGGTCAAAAATACAATAAACACTGTACCCAGCTATAATTCCGCTATTACTAACGGTTTTCATTCCATTTCTGCTATTCTCAATGAAAAATCCCAAACCGTAACCATTAACTTTATTACCGGGTGTATGAACACTCTGAATTTCATTTCGACTTTGAGTGTTTAGGATATGCGAATCCGATGATCCTGTTAATGCTCCAATAAAGCGTGTTAGATCCCCCACCGTTGTATACACTCCTCCATTGGGCACTTTATATCCACGTCCCCAATGTTCTAGCAATGGAAATTCTGTATTAACGCGTCCATTTCTAATATTTGCATACCCCTTTGCAAGATGTTCTTCCAATTCACCAGTAATGATAAATGCGCTTTTTCTCATACCCAAAGGTTGAAAAATCAATTCACTGATCAATTCCATAAAAGGCTTTCCAGCCGCCCGTGAAATGGCAAGGCCTAAAATCCCGAAACCAATATTTGAATATTGAAACTTCTTGCCTGGTGGAAAAGAAAATGATGTTTTTTGAATTGATGCCAAAACTTTCTTCTCCCATTCCGAAATTGGCCCATATGCAGCATTCCATAACTTCGGTTCGCGTATTAAACCAGATGTATGACTAGCTAGTTGACGGAAGGTTATGGGAGGATATTGGGAATATCCCTGGAGACGTCTTATTTCAGGTAAATATATCTCCACAGGGTCATCTAATCCTAAAACACCCTTCTCAACAAGCTCTAACAAGGCTACTGCCGTAATCGATTTTGTTATTGAGCCAATCCGATATATTGTGTCTATCGTAGCTGGGATTTTTTTCTCCTTATCAGCCCAACCAAACGCTGCTGCCGAAATAATTTCATCTCCTTTAATTACAGCAACCGTCATCCCCCCGACATCGTCAAGTTTGACATCAGAAGCAATCCGCTTATAAAACTCATCAATTGCCTGATGAGCTTTAGTTGGCATATCAAATGTGTATCCTACAGAGTCCTTAGCATCGACAATAGTAAGGAGACAGATTAAAAGCGTAAATGTTATTGTGAATAGCGAGGTGGAGAATCTTGTCAAAAGATGGAAATCCTTTTTATATGTTTTTCCCTTACTACAATAACGTGATGCTTCTATGGCGTGTACAAAAAAGTTACTTACCCCCCCCTTATATAGAAAGCGAAATGTTTAAAGATTTCATATTCACAACTATTATATTAATTATAACCCAACTTTTTTTACAAGATGGCAAAAATATGTACATGTCTTGAAATAGTAATACACAGTCAATTCATAGATGACGCAAAAGTTCAGACTTAAAGCAGCTTTATCTATGAATTTACAACTAAATGCTTTTTTTTGGAGGAAGAGAGGGGGTAAACTTAATGCCCATTTCTATCCACGTCATAAGTGAGTCATATGTTGCGAATCCTTTCGGATCTACAAATACGAAGCCTCTCAGTGAACCTCCGTTTAAGTCCATTGGGCGTACATGTCGCTGAGCCAAAGCATGCTCATAGCCATCTGGTCCCACGCGAACTACAAGATCATCGTTCAAGACTCCGCAGCACATATGACCACCGAGCATAAAAGACAGGCATCCAAACATCTTCTTTTTTGATATACGATTCTTACCCTTAAAGATTTTTCTAATTCGATGAGCCAATTCTTCATTATATGCCAATTAACACCACCGGTACTCAAAATAACAGGCAATTAATTAATTTTTATTAATCCTTGAATCAGTATAAAAATTAATTCAATCTTTATCATATGGTTTTACTAGATCCAACGACGAACTCGTTTTTTTTAACTCAGGTATTCATTTCCAAACTTTTTTTCAAGATAGTGCTCCTCCCTATCAATGACACCTCGATCTACCACAATTATAAGTGGAAAAGCTAAGAGCAGGATTAAAAGCTAATCTACGAGCAAAGCAATCCCAAGATAAAAAAGCGTCGCAGATAAATGGTTAGTCAAAAACTCAAAGCTTTATGATATTAATTTACAGGGAGTTGCATTTTGCGACCAGATTTAATTCAAATTCCCCATATAATTTATAGTATTATATAATATCAAATGAGTTGATTTCAAAATTCTAATAACCTTATGATTTTGGGAGATAAGAATACAATTCTAATTTGGGGATAATGTCAAAAGTAAAGACCAGATACTTTTTTCCTCGTCCCAAATACATTGACGTGCTTTAATTTTATACCTTCACTGCTAATAGGGATATGCTTTTAACGCCAAACTTCTTGCTTGCGCCCCTGGCATTCTCGGAGATGAACTTATACTGCGGATTTTCCTGTACGGCCCTCACGCTCAGACCTGCTGCTTCGATCGCCCCTCGATAACTATCCTGTTGCATTGCCCCGCCGATGCAAGCGGCCCACAATGTGGTATCGCAGCTAATCCCTTCAGGGAGCTGCACCTCGGTTACTATGTCCGAGATCGCAAGGCGTCCGTTTGTTTTTAATATTCGTGCGGCTTCCCGAAACAGCCTTCCTTTATCTGCGACGAGATTGATTACCCCATTGCTGATTACAGCATCGAAACTCCCGTCCTCGCAAGGAATGGCATCGATATAGCTCTTGAGATAGGTGACGTTATTGAACCCCGCCTGATCACGCAGGCGCTCCGCCTTGGCGCGCTGTTCATCTGTCATGTCGACTCCTACCACCTTGCCGTTTTTTCCGACCTTCAAGGCGGCAACAAAGGTATCCATCCCCGATCCGCTGCCGAGATCAATTACGCTTTCACCCTCGTTGAGATTCGCTAGATGGAAGTAGTATCCAACACCCGCAAACGAATCGATCGCCTCTGCCGGAATGTGGTCTAGGTCTTCAGATAAATAACCCAATCTTTCCGCCAGCACGCGTCCCATCTCGAAGTGAAACTCCCCGTGTGGGTTAAGCGCGACCTCGCTGTACATGTCCTTAACCTTTTGTTCGAGTTCAATCGCGTTGATCGAGTTAACATCGGTACTAACTTTTGTGGCCATATGTCCTCCTATCGTTTTGAAACATGTTTCTGATTTCTTTCCTAATAAACCTAATCAGTATCATACATTATTTTATACTAACTGATTATATGTTTAAAAACTCTAAGATCTTCAAGATGTTTGGAGATAGAGATACAAAAACTTCTTTGAATTGTCAAAATCTGAGAATAAAACTTGCCAATATTCTAAGGAGCGGTAAAATCTCCGGCACAGCTCCACTTAGCCGTTTTTTTATCAAAGGTTGGCGAGTAATAATAATAAATTAACTCGTTGTTTCGCTTCTCAGCAGAATAAAAGCTACATCTTCCGACTTGATTCTCTGAAGGACATGATGAAGTGGAATAAGTACCACCAGGTGAGCCATCACATTGCGACCGTGCTTCTGACTCACTCCAGGCATCACCTCTGTACTCGTAACAGTAGCCCAGTACTGCTCTGATATCACAGCTCCCAGATCCAAATTTCTCAACCTTTTGCTCTTTAGCCTCAGCAGACGATACTATAGGAGTGACAACTACTATTACTGATATGCAAGTCCAAATTAGAATTAACGATCGCATTTTTTGTATTAATTGTGAACGTTATGATAATATCAAATAAGGAGGGAAATATTAAATTTTGATTCATAGGTGTTGCGAATGGAAATTGGCTATTTTACAATGCCCCTTCATCCTTTGGGCTCGAATTATACTCAATCACTAGATGAAGACCTTGAGCAGATTGTTATTCTTGATCGGCTTGGATTCAAAGAGGCTTGGATCGGGGAGCATTTCACTGCAGAATGGGAGAATATTCCAGCGCCTGATCTACTAATTGCAAAAGCAATTCCCCTCACAAAAAACATTATTCTCGGTACCGGTGTTTCTTGCCTACCCAATCATGACCCATTTGTACTTGCACATCGAATCGCTGTGCTTGATCACCTAGCAAAGGGTAGGTTCTATTGGGGGGTTGGTTCAGGGACATTTATAGGTGACTTCGAAGCTTTTGGGATCGATCCAAAAACAGGTGAGCAAAGGGATCTGACCAATGAATCGCTGGATTTCATCCTTAATTTATGGAATAACCCTAAGCCCGGTTCTTATGGAAATAAGAGATGGAAGTTTAATGTACCAGAACCCCAAAATGATATTGGACTTGGCGTCCATGTAAGGCCATATCAGACACCTCATCCCCCAATAGCTGTTGCCGGCATAACTGAAAAATCCGGGACACTCAAGATCGCAGGAGAAAGAGACTGGATACCAATGAGCATTAATTTTATCCCAAAAGATGTTTTAAATTCCCACTGGGCTTCCGTAGAAGAAGGTGCTGAAAAGTCAGGTAAAACCCCCGAGCGTTCAAAGTGGAGAATAGCAAGGGATGTCTACGTTGCCGACACAACTGAGGAAGCAAGACGTGAGGTAAAGGAAGGAACCCTAGCAAGAGACTTTACAGATTACTTCTTCAAAATAGTTCCGAAAATAAGAGGGAACTTGGATATATTCAAAGTTGATAAATCCATGCCAGACTCGGATGTAACACCAGATTACATGATTGATAATCTTTGGTTAGTAGGAAGCCCGGATGATGTTGTGGGACAAGTAAAAGAACTCTATGACCATGTTGGAGGCTTTGGTGTACTACTTATTATGGGGCATGAGTGGAAGCCTAAGGATAAATGGGTTCATTCGATGAAGTTATTGGTTGAAGAGGTAATGCCGAAGTTGAAGGATTTGGGTTAAAATCATGGATCTCCGATAAAGGCATTCAAATGACCGATCGTGAGATCGCTTCGTCCTTTCATACTGCGTTAGTCGAAGTGCTCACAATGACAAAAATTAAATTATAAACATTGGGTCGCCGTAGCTCAGAAATCTATAACCTTCTTCCTTCGCTACTTCGTAAGCCTTAAATATAAGTTCTCTTCCGGCAAAGGCAGTAACCAGCATAATCAATGTAGAACGAGGAAGGTGAAAGTTGGTTATTAGGGCATCAACAACCTTAAACTTAAATCCAGGATATATGAATAGATCTGTATAACCGCAATCTGGTTCTAGTCCCTCAACGTCCCTGAAACCAGATTCGAGTGCTCTAACTACGGTTGTCCCACACGCTATGACTCTTCTACCTTCATTCTTTGCCTTGTTTATAGCCTTGGCTGTTTCCTCTGATATTACCCTATATTCTGTCTCCATTGCGTGGTCTTCGATATTGTCTGTTTTCACCGGTCTAAATGTCCCGATCCCTATGTGTAAAGTGATATACTTGATCTCAATTCCCTTTTTTCTAATTTCATCTAAAAGCCCTCCTGTGAAATGAAGGCCTGAAGTTGGCGCGGCGATGGCACCCTCATTCTTGGCATATACCGTTTGGTAAAGAACTTTATCCTCATCCAATGGTTCTCGTGTGATGTATGGTGGAAGTGGCATCTTTCCGTGACTATTTATGTGATAATCAGCATCTTTTTCAAACTCAATGAGCCAGTCACCGCTTCCTTTTCGTTGTAATCTTGCTTTTAATTCATTTTCAAATTTAATATTCATTCCGTGCTTGGGATTTTTCAAAAGACACTTCCATGTTTTGGGGCTATTTTTTTCTATAAGCAAAATGTCTAATTCCCGACCTGACTCCGATTTTCCAAAAAGCCTAGCAGGTATTACCTTTGTATCGTTTAATATCAGCAAATCCCCTGATTTTAGAAATTCAGGGAGATCACAAAACTTTTTGTGTTCAATTGTTTCTTCGTCCCTGTTAACAACCAATAACCTGCACTCATCTCTTTTCTTCAAGGAGTGAAATGCAATCATTTCTTGAGAAAGCGGATAATCAAAATCTTCGGGTCTCATAATGATCTCAAACCAAAGCTTTCTTAGTAAATGTTTAGCCTGAATTCAAGAGAGGAAAACGGTATACAATTATTTATTGTTTTTTTCTAATAACTTTTTAATGGAAAGCCTGAGGGCATTGAGCTTTATGAAACCGGTCGCATCACTTTGATCATAGATCTTGTCTTCTTCAAAAGTGGCTAAATCTTGCTTGTAGAGAGAGTTATTCGATCGCCTCCCCACAACAATTACGTTTCCTTTGTAAATCTTTATTCTTGCCGTGCCACTGACATTGTTTTGCGACTCATTAACTGCTGCCTTAAGCATTTCCATCTCAGGGGAATACCAAAAGCCGTTATATATTAGTTCGGAAAACTTCGGCATCAAAGAATCTCTTAAGTGCATAACTTCTCTATCAAGTGTGATCGATTCAATCGACCTATGCGCTGCATGAAGTATCGTGCCCCCAGGGGTCTCATAAACACCGCGTGATTTAATCCCCACAAATCGATTCTCTACCATATCCACCCTACCGACTCCGTTCACTCCCCCTATCTTATTAAGCCTATGGATAAGTTCAGCGGGGGATACCTTTTGCCCATCTATACTAACTGGTATTCCCTCTTCAAATTCTATATCAATATACATTGGCTCATCAGGAGCTTTTTCAGGAGAAACAGTCATCTCAAACATACTCTCTGGTGGTTCATTCCAAGGATCTTCAAGTATCCCCCCCTCATAACTTGTGTGGAAGATATTTCTATCGCAACTGTATGGTTTTTCCGGTGATACCGGAACATCTATGCCATGTTTTTTCGCGTATTCAATGAGATCTTTTCTCGATCTTAAGTTCCACTCTCGCCATGGAGCGATAACATTAATCCCAGGCTCTAGTGCATAATAGGTAAGCTCAAACCTGACCTGGTCATTTCCCTTTCCAGTAGCTCCATGCGCGACAGCATTTGAATTCTCTTTATTTGCAATTTCAATCTGTTTTTTTGCAATAAGCGGTCTCGCAAGAGAAGTTCCCATGAGATACATTCCCTCATAAACAGCATTAGCCTTGATAGCAGTGAAGATAAAGTCCCTTGCAAAGTCTTCTTTCAAATCCTCTACATAAACCTTGCTAGCACCCGTCGCTATGGCCTTCTCTCTTATTTCATTTAAGTCCTCTCCTTGACCCAAATCAGCTACAAATGCCACAACCTCTGCTTCGTATTCTTCAATAAGCCAACGTAAAATTACAGATGTATCAAGACCACCCGAGTACGCAAGAACAATTTTGTCAATATCTTCCATGTCCTGGTGATTCTCCTAAAGTCTCCTTAAATTTCCTTTAAAGAAATCGTATATAAGCAAAAGATTAATTTTTTATCGGAACAAATATACAAGTAATTTCGATATAAACAACCAATTTACTCTTTCTCTGGAGGGGCTGATCCTCTGAGATCATTAAGATAAAATCTAGCACCCTTGCCTTCATAAAACTTTTCTAATGAGAAACCAATATACTCGAGCTTTTCCGTATCATCTCCCATATATGTGGCTCGTTTTACCTCCTCTGAAAGCTTGCATCGTATTGCAATATCCTTTTTAGGGTCAGGGTCCATTTGAGATATAAAACCCAGTTCGAATTCCCCCTCGAGTTCCATACCCTCAGGAAGTGCCAATCCCACAGCCATATTGGCACTTTTAAGCTCTACAACAACTAGCCTCAACGTAGTAGCAACACCCGTTGATTCAGAACCACCCGCAACCTTAAAGGTATACCCATAGAATTCTAAAGGTCTCTTTTGTTGACTTACTGATTTCAGATATTCATAATCTTCATGGTCCAGCCAGCACATAATTTTCACAATCATTACCTCCGAAAATTGTTCGTCGATTTCAGTGATTTTAACACATAAAAATTGGGATAAAAGTATTTCAGTTAGCCTAAACTAAACCTATAAAGCTTAATTGCTTCCCTACACCTTCGCCCTCTCTTCTGAAAGAATGAAATTCTGTATTACACTTCGTGCAGATATCTATGACTTCGACATCCTTTACTCCCGCCATTGTTAAGCTCAATCTATTAGCCTCCCTCAGATCAAGAATGTATTTAGAACCATTTTTTTTAAATAAATAAGCTTCCCAATATTCAAATTTATTCATGTATTGTGTAGCAACATCTTCCCCGACTTCGTAACAGCATCTTCCAATTGACGGCCCGATCGCAGCAATAACATTGTTGGATTCTAACCCGAAACTTTTTTCCATCTTCAAAAGAGTTGACTCCGTGATCTGTAAAAGTGTACCTCTCCAACCAGCGTGTACCACAGCCACCACTGTTGCTTTTTTATCTGCCAAGAGAATTGGCAAACAGTCTGCAGTATAAACACCTATTCCTAGGTTCCTTACAGTAGATACAATCGCATCCCCCTTTTCTTCTTTATCACTATTGAATTTATCTTTAATTATAAACACCGAATCGCTATGGACCTGTTTTAAGGTAGCAATTTCATTCAGACCATAATAATCCGCAGCTTCAATCGAGTTGCCAATAAATCTCTTGTTTAAAAACCCATGAACAACACTGCTGATTTTTGATAGTTTGTGAGAAAACACAGAATTCATTTACCAGTCACTTTTTTCTTCGAACAGTTTGACAACTTCTTTTAAATCATCCGAAAGTGGCGCTTTAAACTCAACCTTTTCCCCAGTTCTTGGATGTTCAAACCGAATAATAGAAGCGTGAAGGGCTTGCCTTCCTAGTCTCTTTGACACATATTCCAAAAAAAGGGATCTGTGCTTTCTGGCTCCATATATTTTATCACCCACTATTGGATAGCCATTCTCTGCAAAGTGCACCCTGATTTGATGTGTCCTCCCGGTCTTTGGCATAACCTCAACCATTGTAGCTTCTTTGTATCTAGTAATAGCTCTCCAATACGTAATCGCTTCTCTCCCAATTGTTAGTTTCGATGTCATTTTTATCCTATTCGTTGGATGCCTGCCTATAGAAGAAGAAAAGGATCCCGAACTCTTTTTTATTTCCCCGGCAACAATTGCTAAATATTGTTTTTCAACCCGTCGACTTTTGAATTGGCCAACAAGATGCTGGTGAGAAAAATCGCACTTAGCAACAACTAATACACCAGACGTATCTTTATCAAGTCGATGAACAATTCCTGGTCTAATTTTCCCTCCTATGCCTGAAAGATCCCTACATATATATAGAAGCGCGTTTACGAGTGTGCCATCTTTGGTTCCGGCGCCAGGATGAACGGTTATTCCCGGAGGTTTATTAACTACAATGATTTCATCATCTTCGTAAATGATTGAAATAGGTATATTCTGCGGCTGTAAGTCTAAGGGCTCGGGAGGCGGAATCAACACAGAAACCAGCTCCCCTCCTTCGAGTTTTTTTGAAGGCTTTATAGCCTTACCTTCCACCAATATGTTTTTCTCATCAATAAGCCTTCTTACTTGAGAACGACTAAAACCAGATAGAAGCGAGGAAAAAACAACATCGGCTCTTTGCCCTGAATGTTTTGGTGGTACTTTAAGTTCCTCTAAATTTTGTTGTTTCATAACCATAATACTTACAAAAGTAAAAATCTATTCTATCTTTTACCTTCCATTCTCCCCGTCACTATCCTCTTTGCAGCTGAACTCACAACACCCGGAATGTTTTTATCATTCATAATATTTTTAAGATCTCTATCCCTTATATGACGCAGAAAATTGAGCGCTATATGGGAAGGGGTTTTAGGATTACAAATTAAAGAATGCTTAACTTGATACAACCTTATCCACCTACGTGATTCAGCAATCAGTCGCAGTATCTCCTCGCCAACAATTTTCGATTGTGCGATAAGAACAATCTCTGTTTCTATTATCATAGGGTTCTTCAACACTGCACAAGCAATGATCCTATTAGAGTCTCGAATAAGTACGCCTCGTGCCTCCCTGTTTCCCAAAATAGCGAGCTTCAGCCTTTCACCCATGCTCATTTGCTTAATTTTAAAAAATATACCTTCACGCTTCTTCTCAGTTATCTCCTCTTCAGTTTCCTCGACGAGGTCTTCAGATAGCTCAATTTCGTCAAAAAAGGATTTCCCATCACTAACACTTGCTTCTACTTCAAGATCAGCTTCGTCCCCTTCAATTGAGAATTCATAATCCTTCATGGGTGATGAAGCGTGGGCATCATTCTTATCTATATGGTCATCTTGAACATTTTTCGTAGAAACTAAGTAATGCTTAAAAAGAGATAATATCTGCTCCAACGAAGTTCGACCCACGGCTGGATTCCTACTAACAGCTTCTAATATTTCATGAGAACGCACGATACGATTATGATTAGTCACGATCGACTCAACTAGATCATGGCTGGCAACATTTTCCGCCAAAAAAGCTATTGTGGAGTCTGACGTTGCATCATTCAATATAATTTGTTGTAGAATCTCTTCACTAGAAGACGTCCTAGCTATATAATCAAGGCATTCTGGGAGCGTTGTTTCATCACCCACTAACGAAGAAATTATGTCTTGAGAGATTGAGTTTAAAGAATTTCCCGCCTGCTTACTAACTTCTTCATCTGAATCCTTTGTAAGCCAGCAAAGTATTTGGACAAGCTCTTTAGAGGTTACAGTAATTTCACATCTAGCAGCAATAAGACGCTTTTCTTTAGGAAGATTTGGAGAAACATAATTTTTGATAGATTCAGGAAGTTTTTCGAAGAGTCCACTCATATAAAGCTTGTAAATGTAAAAGTTATGATTATTTTATTTATTTGGTGAACTGTAAATAGTTATTACAATTTCAATGTATTATACCAAAGCCAGAGACCTTTAGAAAAAGGATTAATTTGTAGTAATTAAATGCTTAAAACCATGTTTTGTTTTTTCGTCTAATAAAATCCACCTGAAATAACTGAATCACTATTTTCTTCCAAGCTGGGGACCAAGCTTGTCTTTCTAACATATTATAGGCCTATCTACCTAGTCCTGATACAAATTTTAGAAGTTTTTGCATTAATCAATTCAGAGGCCCTGCCCTGATTTACCGACAACTCAAGAAATCCTGAACTTCCAATAATTGCAAGAAGTTCTCCTTCCGGGACATCGCTATAAGATTTAGAAATCGATTCAACAACCCTCTTATCCACATAAATTCGTGAATCAGAGCTAACCGAATTACCCGTTATATTTGTAATACAATTGCCAAACGAATCCACGTAAATAACTTCACCAACAATTTCATTAGAGCCTACCTCAGGGTGTTTTATCTCAATACTGACTGGATCTTTTGTTTCCACTCCAAAATCTTTAATCGAAACACCAATAGAAATATGGCCGGCTACCGGAGCGAATATATCTCTTCCATGAAAGGTGGAACTTATATTTTTAAGCATGTATTTAGGATCTGTAATCTCAAATACCGCGTATGAATTTGCGTCCATATAAACAAATGTAAAGACACCATTGTCAGGACCCACAAAGTATTTATTATCTGCCTCAACTGCTATTGCTCTTCTGCTACTACCAACGCCTGGATCGACAACCACCAAATTTATTGTTTCTTCGGGAAAATAGGAAATAAAGTTTCTGAGAATGAAAGCCGCTTTAAAAACATCATGAGATGGTATATCGTGTGTAATATCGGTAATCAAAGCATTGGGATTGATAGAATAAATTACCCCTTTCATCGAACCTACATAAGGATCACTCAAGCCGAAATCTGTTGTTAATGTAATTATACGCCTCACCAATATTTGCCCTTTACATATTAGAACGATAAATTGTATTAATTAAAAAATTACCCGATTAGTTCATTTATAGAAATGAAACTAACTATACTAGGCTCCGGCACTTGTGTTCCTTATGCTAGACGAGGATCTTCAGGTTACGTAGTGCACCTTCCTCATACAAAATTGATATTGGATTGTGGAAATGGAACCACATGGAAGCTCGGGAAGATAGGAATTAACTACCTAGAAATTGATCATATATTTATTACCCATTTTCATCCCGATCATACAGCCGATTTGATCCCTTTTTTATTTGCTACTAAAAATCCATACGGATCAACCAGAGAAAAACTCTTGCACTTATGGGGGCCTCCCGGATTCATAAGCTTTTTCTCAGCATTGAGAGAGGCTTATGGTGAGTGGATTGTTCCAGAGAAATTAGAAATTAAGGAGATTGAAAACAATAATCTGCACTTCGATGACTTCAATTTGAGTACAGAAAAAACCTTACATACAGAAAATAGTGTAGCATATAGAGTTGAATCTGAAGGCAAATCGATTGTTTACACAGGAGACACTGACTACTCTGAATCCCTTATCAATTTTTCAAAAAATGCTGATGCTTTGATAATTGAATGCTCAATGCCGGATGAATTTAAAGCCGAAGGACATCTCACCCCGGCCGACATTATAAAGATCTCAAATAAATCAGGAGCAAAAAAAATTATACTCACTCATCTATACCCTGTTTGTGACGAAAGAAATATTTGGGATTCAGTCAAAAAAGAAGTTGATTCAGAGGTAATAGTGGCAGAAGATCTCCAAGAAATTAAAATATAAGATACTATTATTTCAGAGTTCGAGTGATATACTTTTACAAATATCAACCCATATAAAATTTAATCGATAATAAGGAGGTAACAACAAAATGGAATTAATGGAAACAATAGGATCTAGGAGAAGTATCAGGTTCTTTAAACCCTGGAAGCCAGTGGAAGAGTGGAAGATTCAAATGATGCTACAAGCCGCCAGATATGCGTCTTGCCAGGGAAACTGTGGATCTACAGAGGCAATTGTGATAGATAAGAAAACCTATCCAAAAGAGAAATTTGAGCAGATTGTTGAATGTGCCTCACCATTCAATGAGATTCATTTAAGACAAGCCCCGATTGTAATTGCCTGGCTTTTAAACCTGGATGCCTGGTACAAGGAATTAGTCCAATCTTTTGCCGTCCTTTTCCCGGCAAGGGCTATCACGGCAGCCCATGGCTGGACCTACAAGTTGCTGACGGAAGTCACTTATCCTCGACTCATGAGTTTTCCAAGGGATAGGACAGAGAATCTTTTAAGAATAGAAGCAGGCCAAGCTATAGCTAATTCACTACTGGTGGCTACCGAGCTGGGACTTGGATGCTGTCTGCTTGCCATAGGCAGAAAACCCGCTGAATTCCCAAAGGTATTGGGGACACCCGAGAATGTCGTTCCAATATGGCTCATGGCTGTGGGTTATCCCCTTGAAACTCCTGGCCAGAGGCCTAGAAAACGTTTTGATAGATTGTTTCATCTCAATGAATATGGCAACCCCTTGGAGGAAGATCAGAATGTAAAAGAAGAATTGATGAAGAAACGAATGATTCAACCTATGGACCCACTTCCCGGAAGAGAAGAAGAATTGAAACACATATGCAGGATGTTCGGTTTTACTGAAGACATGCCCGATATGCCAAAAGATCACATAAAAGCTCTTTATGAAGAAGACTCACCTTATTATGGTGAACTTCCGGAAGGACTCGAGAAAAGAGGGGTTTAGTCAATAATATTTTTTTCTTTTGTTTTCAATTGCTAGCACTTCGTGGAGTTTATCCTGAGGTATCGAAGGACTTAGTGCAGGCTCTGCGTGAGAATCACCTCTCTAAATGTAGCGAAGGACCTCAGTCCTCCCTTAAATGTCATACCCGAATGTATTTACCGGGTATTCAGCATATTAATATAATGGATTCCCGCTTACAATCCGCGGGAATGACATATAAGTAATTGTGTCCCAAATAAACTATGTCGACCTGACCTGTCGTGAGCTTATCGAACGGAGGTCGCCGCTACTCATTACCTTCGAATCCTTGAAATTAGACTCAGCACGGACTCTTTCACTTCTTCAACTGTTATGTCACTAAGACACCTAACATCATACGGACACTTAGGTGTATAACCAAACGTTGTACAAGGACTGCAAGGAGGATTTTTATTTATAACGATGTTGCTATTGCCAACCGGTGCCCATTTTCTTTGAATCCCTGCCCCAAAGAGCGAAACAGTTGGAGTTCCAACACCGAAAGCTATGTGCATAAGACCAGTATCCGACGATACAAATGAGTCGAGTCGAGAAATTATCGCAGCAGTCTCCAAAAGAGATGTCCTTCCCGCATAATTAATGGTCATACTCTTTCCTACGACTTCCTCTATCCTCTTCGAGCCATCAACATCCTCTTTTCCACCGATGATCACTATACCAACTCCATCTTGTGACAGACTACTTGATAGCTCCACAAATCTTGCCAATTCCCATCTCCTCTCAGCAATTGTAGCACCCGTAAATATTCCGATTACTGACTTACACGTTTTCCTTAAAACCTGGATAGAATTGTCAAACCTCTCAATGAGTCCTGAATCAATTGGTATGAAAGGCTCATTTTTATTAAAGTCGTAATATTCACCTGTAATTGCAGATACTAAGTTCAAGAAACTATTGGCTTCATATTGTTCCTGGCTGTATGAAACATTGTGAGTAAAAAGCTCTGATCTTTCATTAGTTGAAAAACCAACTCTGACAGGCGCCCTTGTTAAATAAGCTACTACTGCAGACAGTCTATGCCATTGCTCTGTATCAATGACTATATCGTAATTGTCACTCAATGTTTTAAAGAGCCCAAATGGAGGTCTGGAATCGTAAAGATGGACCTTATTTATGTAAGGGCTAACCTCGAGTAAACCAGCGTTTCTCTTTTCAGCAAGAATTTCTATCTCCGAATTTTTAAAATGCTCTTTAAGAGCCTTTAATGCAGGTAAAAGTAGAACTGCATCACCTATTCCGCCAGGGCGTATCACCAAGAGCTTCAATTTATCTTCACTTATTTTATTGGTAAATAATTCGCTTCCTTGCCGAAGATTCTTCCTTGGTTTGACAAATGCCCTTGCGAGAACGCTAGCTGGCTTGCCTATGATGCTATCTAGTCTTTTAATAGCTTCTGTTTTCCAATTCATATACAAATGTAACCACTAACAGGCTTTCACCAGGTAAAGCTTAAACACAAAAAAATAAAAATATATATTGGTAGTTTATCTCTGAGTTATTTCCTTAGAATCATATATGTAAAAAACAATCGTAAAAAATAGGCCAAGCCTTACTAAAATAGCTTTAGGTTTTTATGTCATGTTTGTGTTATTAAAAAGTAAAAAAAACTGATTTTTTTGGGTTGGAAAACTAGTTTGACCGTACCTTACCTGTTTGGGGGTCATAAACATACTCCTCGCCCAACGGATGAGGAGGGAACTCAAATGCTGGATTATCATCAACATAAGCTTTTAGTTCATTTATGTCATATGGATATCTGTTATATGACTGTCTAAAACGCCGAGCTCTAGAGGATAAGTAAAGCCGATTATACCTGAGTTCCTCATTTAAGAGAGTTGAACTTCTTACTGCGTTAAGTTTATTTACGATTATAAATTCTCCACCGAAAGGATCCTTAGGTATTTTCCTAATTATTTCCGCTTCTACTAGAACGGTAAGGTTTTTGGGCAAGCTGCCAAAACGATCTAAATAATCGCTTAGAGCACTTGTTAAAAAGTCTTCCTTATCCTTCGTTTCAAGTACCTTGAGGTTTTTTAAAGCGTGCTTTCTTCTTCCTTCGTTCTCGGTAGTTTCATAGATAGTTTTCCAGATTTGTATTGATAGTTCTCTCTCACCTCCCTTTGATAATGCTAAAGCAGCCATTCCCCTTATTGAAGCCCTGCGTCTATCTGACAAGATTGGTTTTTCTGAAGCTTCGTAAAAAAGCTCAGATGCTTTTTCATAGTCTTTAAGGTATAAAAATGCAAGAAAACCCTGTTCTAACGGGAGCCTGAAATTATCAGGATTGTTCATTCTCCCTTTATCAAATAGAATCATACCTCTTTCGATATCCCCTAGACCAAGAGGTTCTGGCTCCGATAGAAAAGTCCCTCCATACCTGTAAGCGTTTACAAATTTAGGATCAAGATCGGTAAGTATATCGAAATAATGATATAGGAGTTCCGGATTCTGTTCTTGAAATTTCGTGCCGCCAAAATATTGTAGTGCCCTCAACCAATAAATGTCGGCAAGTATCTCTTTATACCCGAGAGATATTTTCTCTAATGCGGAAGAAGAAAAATACAGAGTCTCTTCGATAGACCTGAACTTTCCTCTTATGTCATCAATTCTATTTTGAAAGGGAACAGACACGACGATGAGTAAAATTACGACCAAGATCCATACAACAGAACTATTTCTTAGCGAATTGACCATTATTCACTTAAATTCTCTATTTTGAAAAATTAATATAGAGAGTATTAAAAGAACAAAAGTATAAATTACTGCATAAACTGTTGTATAGAAAATAAGCATCCAGCTTACGTCACCACCGTAAACCGCTTCGCTTCTAACATCAAACTTCTCCAAGTTTGGTATAACCCTATAAATAATTTCCGATATATACTCGACGACAGGGTTTTTAACTTCCTCAGCGAATAACCTTATATCACTCGAGAACCTACCTATTGCAAACAGAAAAAGGGTAAATAGAAGTGTCATAACAGGTGTCGTAAAGCTTGAAAATACGAGTGCAATACCTATGATTACTAGAAATTCCAGATATTCAAAATAAATAGCCTTTATTAATTCAGAAATATAAATACCCCCATAATAAAATTGTATAATCCCTGAGTGCTTAGTCTCTATATATAACACTATTAGTAAAAGAATTACTCCCATAGCTACCGTATTAATTAGAAGCGTAAAAGCAAGCCCTAAATACTTTCCAAGTATAAATTCGTATCTCCGAATTGGCTTTGAAAAGATGTTATAAACAGTATTTTTATCGATCTCTTTATAAACAAGACCCATTCCGAGAAAAACGGAAATGATAATTCCAATAAGAGAGATAACAGTTAAGCCGAAGTCCTTGATAATCTTGTTAGACTGTTGGGCAGAAATACTAGCGAATAATAGGGAGCTCAAAATCATAAGAATCGCAAAGAGTATTAAGCTATAAAGAACCCGATCCCTAATAGCCTCTTTAAATGTGTTGTGTGCGACACTCCATATTGCTTTCATGATTTAGGCGTTTCTATTAATATCCATTACCCTAGTTGTTGGAAATAATCCACATAAATCTAGTAGGAGCACCATCCCTGAAACAAGTTCAGAACAAGCTTCGGCGCGATAGCGTAATTATCTAATGGGGTACCTACATTAGCCTTTTGATCTTGATTTATCCACTTTCTTGTTATTATCTTTCTCTCGCACCTAGAAGGTGCTCCTACATTCGCTTCTTAACTTTAAAATCATTTCTGGAGTCAAGCAATCCCAAGAATTAATTCAGTTCATGTCTCAATATGGCTATCCTTCTTTGCCTCTTCGACAAAAAGACCTTCTAGCGATTTTCTTAAAGGATGAAGTGAAACTATATCGCCGCCGGAATCTGAAACCACATCTAAAACCCTGGATTTAACATTCTCATCAAATTTGAGAACCGTAAGCCCCGCCCTCTTCGCGACTTCTACGTTTAAATCACCAAGGTTATTAAGAGCTTCTTGATCTCCACCCCTTAAAAGCATCTCGTAGTTAGTATGAATCCCTTCAAATAACCTCCCCAGTTCCCCTGTTTTTACTACTCTACCATTAATTATAATTGCTACCCTATCGCATAGTGCTTCAACATCTGAAAGTATATGGGAGCTCAATAGAACTGTCTTACCTTTTTCTTTTTGCTCTAGAATTAATTCCTTAATTTCCCTCTGTCCTATTGGGTCAAGCCCACTCATTGGCTCGTCTAAGATTAAAAACTGGGGATCATTAATCAGAGCTTGGGCTATTCCTACTCTTTGCAGCATGCCTTTTGAATACTTTCTGAGTTGGATCTTCTTTGCATGCGTCATATTTACTTTCTCAAGAAGCTCATCTATCCTCTTTGAAAGACTGTCCCCATTAAGCCCATGCAATTCTCCCATGTAATGTAGAAGCTCCTCACCAGTTAAATAATCATAAAAGAAGGGATTTTCTGGCAGATAGCCGATATTTCTTTTTACTTCCACATCACCAAGCGGTTCCCCCATTAACTCAATGCTTCCGCTTGTAAGCGAAACAAAACCAAGTATCACTTTAAATGTGGTGGTCTTTCCAGCACCATTCGGTCCAACAAAACCAAATATCTCACCTTTATTTACAGTTAGGTTAACCCCATTTAACACTCTGACCTTTTTCTTTAAGAACCCCGTTGCATAGTCTTTTACAAGATTTTCTACTCTAAGCATAGTCTTTCATGAGTTATATGCCTTTTTATTTATTCTATGCACAATATTTGATCATTACAAGGGGCAAAAGATAAAACAAATGCTTAGATATAAGAGAACTAAATACGCAATTTAAATGTGTATAATGGATGGGATCTAATCAAAAGTAATAATGACTTAAATAAATTGTTGATTAATTAAAAAAGGGTGGTGCTTATCTAACACCACCCATATTTTTAAACTTTAAATATCTACATATAACCTATAATTAATCACAACCCGGGGACAGGCGATCGGCATCATATATTCCAGGGACTCCAGTGGCAGGCGACGCTGTTGTACATCTGATAACGCCATCTCCATAAACGGCAAAATCCTTTCTTCCTGTCTTATTTACGACCGTAGGTGAAAGCTGCCAGGCAAAGTCCGCTTCAAGATCAGCAGAATCAGTTCCAAGCGTAACATCGACACCCGTTGACCCGACCCCGCTAGTGCCGTCCCATGTTATACAATATCCAGCCTTAGAATCAACACAAGCAGCCGAAGCAGAATTAAGATTAGTTACAGCAGGGTCTGCTGCACCTTCAAAGCTACTATCTATGAGCGACTCCACCGGATTAGCACAACAGTCTTCAACGACGTCAGGACAACGTAGACTGTCGCCTGTTCCGCATTCACCAATCAGATGTGAATAGTCTCTTTTCCCATCATCATCCAGGTCCTGCTCCATATATTCTGCTCCAGCATCCCTCAGGGTTTGGGCTGACTTCCTCCCGTTTGCCTCATTTGCAGATATCCTTGCCTTAATCATATTTGGTATAGCAAGAGCCAGCAAAATGCCGATGATGGCAGCAACTATCAGGAGCTCAATCAGGGTAAAACCCTTCTTGCGCTTAATAGAACTTCTTAAATGTGACATAATATATACCCCCTAAAAATTTATTTGCGTTGTTCGACGATATATATAGATCTGCAATCATCGTGCCAATATTTATTAAAAAATCGAAATATTCTGCAACCAACTTAAAGTATTTAACATTTTTTTATAATAACAAAACCTCCTTAATCTATAATCCCCCAGGAATAACAAAATTTGTCATATCTCAAATCAAAAGTGACAAAAACTGTTATTTTCACTTTATTGTGGTCAAGGCTAAACTCACACATTAGGATCCAACAACTATATTTGGGTTAAGAATTTTTTTATCTAATTTGCCCAAAAAATATATTGTAATTCCTTTTAAGAGCCACTATATAAATTATAACCCCAATTTACAAAAATTTGGTGATCCAGTCTTTTCTTTAAAAAATACCCAGATGCCTGGTGGGTGAAGCCTCTGGGTAACTGGCATAAGGCAGAGGATGGTAGGGAGCCGCAAGACCCGATAATAATAGTATCAAACGAGCGGTAATTAAAAATTAAAATGGAGTTAAGAAACAATTAACTATTAGAAAAAAGTACCAGGATTCGTTTAACAATCGGGATTTTCTAGTTAATCTATCTATTAATACAAACGGTACTATTGATTGAAAGTATAGACTTAATGGTTATCCTTAATATTAGAGATTTAAATGATTTGATAATAGATAATAAGGAAGCCGAATTAATGTTATTACTTATCTCCCAACTTCATAGGAGGCAACCTACTTCATGAAAAATAGGACGATTCATAAGATTCACGATATGTATAACAATAATTTCAATTATTTAAGATTATTTATAAATACGACTTACGAGGCCATAGATAATTACCAGAATCTTTTGTTGAGCCTCGTGGAACCCGTTAATCGTGCCTCTAATCTGAACACTGAAGAGCAATATGCCGGCATACAGACTAAAGGTGACAGGTTTCTTTCAGAGGTTTATAGTTTAAGCAGAGTTGATAACTCCAAAGAGTTTAATATGTATACAATTGGAGAGACTTTGGGTTTCGACGAACTCGACACTGAAAATATTGTAAATAATCTCTCACGTGCAGAACTGATAAAACACGACAGTGTCGCAAATCAAGTCTCAATTACACCATATGGAATGATGATTAAGAGAGGTGAAATAAATGTGGGATATGCCCCGGTTCATTGATTTCATTTCATTCAATTAAATAGGTAAGTGATAACCGTACGAATCGTAGATGGTTTATATAAAATAAACACCTCTTGATGTTTCAAAAGAGGTAGAAGCCTCGTTTTTAACCGTTAACAACCAGCTCATTTACATCATCGGTTTCGACTGAAAGTTCGATCCTGATTTTTTTGTCTAACCTTCTTACCCAGGAGATTATCTTTCTATAGACATCTACTCTTTGAAACTTTAAATATCTGTATTTCCCATCGATCGAGGGAAAAATTTCTCCAAGAATCGTTGGACTATTGGCAAAACGCTTACTAATAGCTTCAACAAGTAATTTGTGTAGTTTGATAGTGCCAAGCGAAATGTAGTCAATTTCTCTCGGATCAAGAATTGATAATATATCTTCTATCATAACTTTGTAATCCTCTTCCCAGCCATCATAAATCATCACAGGATCCAATCTTACCCCCACCGTATACCCTGCTTCTTGACATTTTCTTGCTGCACCAAGCCTCTCTTTAAACGAAGGAGTCTTATGTTCTATAGACTTGACGACACTATCAGGACTTAGTGTCCAAGACGGGATCATGTTTTTAGGATGATTATCTATGCCAACAAGATTATCGATATTCGTACTCTTAGTCCTAAATTCTATTACCCCATTTAGGTATTTAGAAAAAAGCTTGGATACGCTTATTGAAAAATCTGTAAGATCGTCAAATGCCAGTGCATCACAAACCTCTCCCACATGAAAATAAGGATTTTTATGTGTTTTTAAAATCTCCTCAATCCTAATTAGAACTTCTTCTCTATTTACAAAAATCACAGGAACCTTTGTCTGAAAATAATATTGAAGATAACAGTACTCACAGTCATATTTGCAGTCCATCTCATGGAAAAGATAAAATTGACCATCCTCCATTCTTCCAATACTCTTTAGGACCTCTCCTTTTTTTTCAGCCAGAGCGAGAGAATTCTTGTCTTCAGTTGCTCTAAGAGGAAATGGCTTTTCCTCACCTATTTTTTTATAGTCCTCTATAAGAAGAACGGGTACTGAAGGGAGTTTAGAAACTATTTCCCTTGTAAAAGGATGATCTCTAACTCTTTCTTCAATATAGATCTTATCGGGTTTTTGCATTATCTAATGTATGAATCAATAAACATAATATTCAAATTAAAATATTATAAAAGAATTTGGAAAGCTAAAGCTTTCCGCTACTAAAAATTTAAATCAAAGATGTAAATGTAGAGGAATCCTTTCGTATTCCAATAAACGAAACGCCCTACAGAAAACTTATGGGTACCCTAATCCATAAAGCCAGTCTTGATGGTCATTGCTGTAGATGTTAGATATTTCGGGGGCGGTCTTTTCGATTTTAAATCGGCATTCAAAAAATTGCCAAAATCAATTCCGGAAGTGTTAAAAAAAGATTTAACCGAATCAAAGGATATGAAGATTCGGCATCAGTTAATAAAAGCTAAATATTTTTAGCTGTAGGAATTGATTTAATAAATCCTAATTTTTTGTCAGCCCTATCCTGAGCCCTGAGCTTCATCGAAGGGTCGAAGGGTTGTTTCTTTGTACTCCGTGCTGAACTTGTTTCAGTATCAAGACAAAGAAAAGAAAATATTAAACGATGGATCCCCGATTAAGCCTGTCGCAAGCTATATGCGACGATAATGTACAATAGACTAGTTGTCCGTATAGCAATAATTGTAAATTACCATTTTTTTTCTTTGAGTTTGTATGCTTTCTATATCAAAAAACAATTGACGGACGACTAATGTGTATTTAAAATTCATTAATATTAAATTAGCGTCCACAGATAGAGATATGTCGATTTCATATCCGAAAGCACATCAAGTAATCGTTATCGGCGCAGGTCATGCAGGCTGCGAGGCAGCACTCGCTTCGGCTCGAATGGGATGTAAAACACTTGTCCTTACGGCAAACCTAGACACAATAGGACTTATGTCATGCAATCCTTCCATTGGCGGTATTGGAAAAGGACATTTGGTAAAGGAGATAGACGCAATTGGCGGAGAAATGGGAAAAGCCGCTGACGCCACTGCTATTCAATTTAGAAGATTAAACACACGAAAGGGACCTGCAGTACAAGCCACTAGGACTCAAGCAGATAGACAAGCATATAAGGCCTATATGAGAAAGGCCTTGGAGTCAGAGGCAAAAATAGATATTAAACAAAGGATGGTTCAGGGGTTTCTCGCAGAAGGCGGCAGGGTAGTGGGTGTTAAAACAAATCTTGGAGAGCATTTTTTTTCTGATACGGTTGTTGTGACACCCGGAACATTTCCAAATGGTTTAATTCACATAGGGCTTACCAAAATATCAGCTGGTAGAGCTGGTGAGGCGGCTGCACTTGGAATTACTGATTCATTCGAAAGCCTTGGATTCAAGGTCGGAAGGCTAAAAACTGGAACTCCTCCAAGATTCGACGGCAGAACCATAAACTGGGATATACTTGAAGTTCAACCTGGTGACGATGACCCCATCCCATTCTCTTTTTCAAGCGAGAAAATTGAAAGAAAGCAACTACCTTGTTACATAACATACACAAATCGAAGGACTCATGAAGTTATCAGAAACAACTTGCATAAGTCCCCACTCTATTCCGGTCACATAAAAGGAGTAGGGCCAAGATACTGTCCGTCCATAGAGGATAAGGTTGTAAAGTTTTCGGATAAAGACAGGCATCAAATATTCTTAGAACCCGAAGGTATAGAAACATATGAAATCTATCCAAACGGTATTTCTACGAGCCTACCACTGGATGTCCAGCACGAGATTTCTAGAACCATAACCGGACTTGAAAACGTAGAGATAATGAGGCCCGGTTATGCGGTTGAGTACGATTTCCTCGACCCAACGCAACTGAGCCCGACTCTTGAAACAAAACATGTCTCAAATCTGTTTTTCGCAGGACAGATTAATGGTACAACCGGTTATGAAGAAGCAGCATCACAAGGTCTTATAGCTGGAATAAATGCAGCGCGTTTAGTCAAGGGAGAAGAGACTTTCGTACTTGATCGATCAGAGGCTTATATCGGAATACTTGTTGATGACCTTGTAACTAAAGGCGTAGATGAACCATACAGGATGTTCACTTCAAGGGCAGAATATCGTCTTATCCTGAGGGAAGATAACGCCGACCTAAGGCTTAGGGAAAGGGGTCACAAAATTGGTCTTGTTAATGATCAAGATTATGAGAAATTTATGAATAAGAAGAATAGAATTCAGATGGAACTCGATAGGCTAGAAAACACTAAGGTACTCCCAAATCCGAAGACTAATAAAATTCTTGAACAACTCGAATCCGCTCCGCTCAAAAAACCCCAAACGCTTAAGGTAATCCTAAGACGACCGGAGATATCATATAGAGAACTTAGTTTTCTTGATCCTCCGTCTAGTACCTTTGTAAACAGTGATATTTCATCTCAGATATGCATGGAAGTGAAGTACGAAGGTTACATTCAAAGACAATTGGAACAGGTGGACAAATTTAAAAGAATTGAGCAAATAAAAATACCTAATGACTTCTCCTATGTTAGCATACCGGGGCTATCGAAGGAGATAATTCAGAAACTATCTAAAATTCGTCCCGGTTCCCTAGGACAGGCGAGTAGAATTTCGGGTGTAACACCTGCTGCTATTTCAGTCCTAATGGTCTATTTAAAGCGGGGCGATCTTAAAGGTGTAAAGGGTTATGCTTCTAGGTCATCTTGAACTTCGTCGTCTGAAGCAGACATCTCTTTTTCAAGCATTTCCATTATGTCTTCATAATCTCCACCAACATACGTGGAGTTCTCAGGATCTTCGAGTAGATCGACAAGATCTTTGATTTTTCTTCCTCCTCTTTTAGACATACATGATATCCTCCTTTAAGTATATTAACACAAGCTATTTAAAAAATACAAATTAAATAAAATATATTTCGATCCGGAAACTTTTAAAAATAATTTTTTATGATGAATGAGCTTAATTGGTATAGCTGACGAAATCTACATATTAAGCATAGGAATTAATTGAATGATAATGAGGTATTTTAAATTATGAAGGCTTTTTTGATTGGATCTTTTTCACTTTTAGCAATTCCAACATTTTTTCAATATCGGTTGTGGGTAGTTTGCATACATAATTAAGGCAGACATACGCAGTAGCCTTTCCATTTTGGCTTATATGATTTTTTGTATATTCGGCAATCTGAGTAATGCTACCTTCACCCTCCTCTGTTGAACGAAACAAAACCACCTTATTTGGAACGAATTGCTTATGTAAAGATTGCAACATGTCTTCCGTATCATGTGCTTTGGAATCGCCCACAATTATTACCTCATAGGAAGGACCTATTCCAAATTCCAAACCAACCATAAACTGTGTAAAACCAGATGGGTATCGCTTTACAGACTCCGAAAATACATTGCCTATCTGAAAAGCCTTTTCCTCGAAATCCGTATCAGCAGTGATTCGTCCTAGCCTTAGCAGATTAAGCATGGCTACCGAGTTGCCTGAGGGGATTGCGCCGTCATTAATCTCCTTTTGACGGACCAATAACTCTTCACCATCATCTGAAGTGAAGTAAAATCCGCCGTTTTTAACATCCCAAAAGTGTTTAATCAATTCATTATTCAAATCCAAGGCGGTTTGTAGATACATTGTATCAAAGGTAGCTTCGTATAGTTCTATCAAACCCAAAATTAAAAATGCATAATCATCAATATTTGCCATGATCCCAGCTTCACCGTCACGATAACGATGCAGTAATCTTCCATTGTTATCTCTCAGGTTCTTTAAAATAAAATCAACAGCTCTCGATGCAGCCTCAGAATATTTCGGATCATTAAACGCCTTGGCTCCCTTTGCGAGTGCAGCAATCATCAATCCATTCCAATCGGTTAATATTTTATCGTCTTTATAGGGATGTATTCTTTTTTCCCTCACCTGGAAAAGCCTTTCTCTTGAAGTCTCAATACTCTTACTAAGTTCTTCTTCCGATACGTTAAGTGAAGAGGCAATTTCAGCTACAGGCTTTTTGAGATGCAAAATGTTGTTCCCTGTTTTCCTTCCGGATGCCTCTTCGCTGAAATTGCCTTCATCTTTCACGTTAAATACATTGATAATTAAGTCGGCTTGATCTTTTCCCAATATTTTTTTGATTTCCTCATCCGTCCATAGGTAAAACTTACCTTCTTCACCCTCACTATCCGCATCCTCGGCTGAATAAAATCCACCTCCTTTGTCTGTCATATCTCTAAGCACATATGTGAAAATTTCACGAGCAGTCTGCTCATATTCCTTTTTCCCAGTAGCCTGATAAGCTTCAATGTAAGCCATGGCAAGCATAGCCTGATCATAAAGCATCTTTTCAAAATGCGGTGAAAACCATTCTGGATCTGTCGAATAGCGATGAAATCCAAAACCAATGTGATCATATACTCCTCCATGCCTCATCTCTTGAAGACTTTTCTCTACCATTGACCGAGCATTTTCATCCCCACTACGTTTCCAATAACGAAGTAAGAATAGATAATTATGTGGTGTAGGAAACTTTGGTCTACTACCAAAACCCCCATGGATAGAGTCAAAATTGGTTGAGAGCTGGGTATAAGCATTTTTAAGCACAGATTCATCTAGGATCCTAGTTTCCTGAACATCCGAGTACTGCAAACCTCGTTTCAATGCAGAAGTAATCTGATTAGCTGACTTCAATACCTCATCTCTTTGCGTATTCCAGATTTCATTTATACGCGGAATAAGTTCCATCATACCTATTCGGCCAAATCGACTCTGTTTAGGAATATATGTCGCAGCAAAAAAGGGCTTATTGTCCGGAGTCAATATCACATTTAAAGGCCAACCACAGTTGCCCTTAGAAATCATCTGACAGACAGTCATGTAGATGTTATCGATATCCGGTCGTTCCTCGCGATCCACCTTAATTGAAATGAATGTTTCATTCATTAGTTTTGCGACTTCCGGATCTTCAAAAGACTCATGCTCCATCACATGACACCAATGGCACGTAGAATATCCAATTGATAGTAGAATAGGTTTATTCTCTTTTCTAGCCTTTTCAAAAGCCTCTTCACCCCAAGGATACCAATTTACTGGATTATCCGCGTGTTGAAGTAAGTAAGGACTTTTTTCGTTTATTAATCTATTTGCCTTCCCCATTTTTTTTGCCTCCGATGCATTAATAATAGAAGTCTCCGCTAAACATATTGAAAAAAAAACAGCAAAACAAAAAATAATTCCAATAGATATTTTTAAGCCCAAGTGAAATGATTTTTGTCTCTTGAAACTGTTCATATTCTCCGGATAACCAACGGGAAACAACCATGCAGATCTTGAGGTCTTATAAAATAATAGTTAGCAAAATAATTTATTGGGTTGTCTCAATCCTAATCCATAGTTTAATGCCACTTATATGTATAAGCAACTTTTTGATAATACAATAATATCAAAACATCCTATTATTAGACGTTAATAACTTATTCTGTCACATAAGGAAAAGTGTATTAAAAAATAGGGACAGATGTCCCTATTTATTCTTTTTTTTATTCTTTTTTATTCTTTGACTGCTACTTTTTTTGTCGCAGGCTTTTTATCAATTGCTTTTGTAATTACTTTCTTCAGAGCTGCGGTATCAACCTCTTTCTTTGGAGCTTTTCGAAGTTTTTCTGATTTTGGTGTATTTGTTTCCTTTGTATTTTCAAAACCAGCAGGGTTTAATGCTTTTAGAATTCTATCAAGCTTACTGTTTAACTGTTCAAACTGAGCTTTGTAGTTTTCGGTGCTCTTGCCACCGTCGTGCTGATATGATGGTTTGTAACCAAAGCGTGGTTTAGAGTCTCTACCGCCAAAATCCCTTCTACCTCCGTCTCGAAAACCTCGTGAATTGTCATCACCTTCGCCTTTAAAACAGTCTTTACAATAAACTGGTTTTTCGCCTGATGGTCGAAATGGCACTTCGCAGTTTTTACCACATGCGCTACATTTCGCGCTGTGCATCTCAGGACGGTCTCCACCTCTTCGACCGCTAAATCCCCTACTTCCACCTCGGTCACCGCCAAAACTTCGTACGCCAAATTTCTTGCCACCCTTCCCCCTACTCGATTTTTTGTCTTTATTGAAATACGCCATAATTATGATTTTTGTTAGATTTTATTCTGTGCAAGCAAGTCTATACCCCTTATCACCTAAAAGCAATGATTTCGTCTCCGCATTGGATAAAATGAAATTATCAATTGTAATCAGTAATTATCAGTTTTAATCACTTTTTATCACTTCTTGGGCAACCGGTGGGCAACAACGTACAACAGCCAATCAACATTCCATCACAGCAAAATATAGGTTATGCTGGAAAACCCTTATTTAAAGCAACAAATTAGAGATAAAAATGATGTTGCGGGGGTAGGACGAATTTGGCACCATTTATCGAAAGACATTGCTGAAATATATAGGGTTTTTGGGAATGAGAATGAAGAATCTCTACCTAAAGCTACTTAGCCAAAGCAACGTTCACAAAGTTCACTAAGTTCACCGTAAAATCGTATCGGAGGCTGTTAGTACCTGGATTCGGGAGAATCAAGAGTCGTTTTGGGTACCGAAGCTTCTTGGTAATACTCCAGATTATTCCTTGAAATAATAATTCTATGTTATTTTATATAATCAATAATTGGACCTTAGGTTAATAAATATTATGAAAGCAATACTGGACAAACTCGACATCGCTGATTATGAATTCTTGATAGGCATAATTCGCAGCCGTTTCAATCTTACAAATGACAAGGAATTAAAAGAGGCTCTCGAAAAACTTGAGTCTCGTAAAACAAAAAAGAATAAACGTGAGTTAATTCAACTACTTGAAAAAGAGATACGCTATCTCGGTAGTGCAGATATCGCATATTTACTTCGACGCATGTTTTCAGACGAATCTGGAGTTCAATTTCAAGAAATAACCCAAGACGTTGCTAAAGCGTTAAAAATAAATATCTCAAAGTTAGGCACAGATGAAGAAGTATTGAAAGACATAGTCGAAAAGTATACAACTAGAAAGTTTCAAAGCCTGGATAGTGAACAGCAACAAGAATTATTAAGAAAATCGGGGGCATCTAAAAAAGATACTGAAGAGTTTCTAAAAAAACATGCAAAAAATATTTCCATTCCGATAATGATAAAGCTGCTTGGGGTAAAAGCAGTTCAGAAGTTAGTAACAGATATTGTTTTTGCAACGATTTCAAACTATATTGGCAAGAAAGCTGCCACGAAACTTATTACAGAAGTAATGAAAAAATTCCCGGCGTGGAGGGTATGGATTGGCCCTGCAATGTGGATAATTACTGTTGGTTGGATAGTATTTGACATTCAGGGGCCCGCAGAAAGAAAAACCGCCCCAATCGTTCTTTATTTGGGACTCTGCATTATTCGTGAGGAAAATCGATAGATCCATTGACGCTATTCGAACCTGAATTAGGGATAATCAGAGCTGGTTTCGGGTGCCGAAGTTATCTCCTCCAGAAAAATAAAAAGCGGAGTGGTAATTCCGCTTTATATAAAACTTTCTTATAGAAAAGGTGTCCTAAAAAAGGGGTGCACTCCATTCGACCCCCTAGCCCAAAATAGAGAAGTACCTAGTTTAATATACTAAAGGGATTAAGGGTCCACACACGGGCGCACGGGAGACCCCTAGCTCAAAAACTGCAAAATCATATTGAAAAGGGTGGTCAGCCATATTGTATTTTTATATTTCACGACGGAAGACCGCAATCAAAACTTATAAATTGTCCCCCGCATCATAAAGTCGCCAAAGGTTATTTCGAACCCCTTAAGAAAATATATCATCAAGCAATAATCTGATTTTAATAGCTGCTCCTTCTACATCAGACAATGTGGGGAAAAATGTATAAGAATGTTGAGAACTATCTGTTAATACCTTGTAATTCAATATTTCACGATAAAGCTTCTTATTCTTAATAGAGGGTTCTATCTTCCCCAAAAGAGTTTTGGTTTCTAAGTATTCGCCAGCAGGCTTTATTTTCAGTTCCTTACCAGCTACTTGAAATTTTCTCACAATAGACAAAGGCAACAGCCTTCTCAAAAGCAACATGCTGGCCAAAGGTTTTCTGTTTCCAAAGCTAAAGTTAAACTCCTCGCAAACCTTTTTAATATCATCCGGTAATTTATTTATCAATTCGTGGGGAAAAATTATCACACTTCTTTCATTTTGGCCTTTATGTTCTTCCGATCGAGAGGCGATTTGGTTACCCTCCTCATTGGAGGGCTCTTTCTCTTCTGGCAGAATCGTAATCTGACAATCAGTCAGCTTAATCATAATTACATCAACATCAGCTATTGTGCCTTCCACCAATATTCTATGGCCATTTTTTAATATATTCAGTTCCGGATAATCACTAAGCTTAACCTCAAAAGAAACTCCCGTGCCCCCATCCGTTGTTAATAGACCGATGTATCCCTTTGAATCTGGCGATTCATCAATACCAAAGAATTTGACTTCCCATTTTACTTGTAAGCCACGATAGCCATTTTCTACCACCCTTTTTTGAATGACCGGCGCTTTTTCTACCGCTTCCCTTATTTGTTCAATTGTAATATCCATAAATTTTATACCTTCCGAGCGAGAACACCTATCACGAGGTGGCTGGCTTGGAAGGATAGCCTACGAACCCTGGAATGGGAGAGATTGTTTCCTTTTCCAGTAGAATCACTGCGGCAAATTCAAGATTTGTTGTCAATTGTCTAAAGTGATGAACTTTGTGAATGTTACATCATAAAGACCAAAATAGCATTATTCTGTTTTGAGATAATAATGGACTTGGTGCATATTAGTTGCCGTTAGAAATGTCTGTATCTTTTTTTAGTAGAGAAAGATTATATCTTTTTGAACGTTGCTCGAATGCTCGGACCCCACCTTCTAACACCTCAACAATTTTAGACCTATTCTCTGTCTCTTCGATGGTCGTAAATATAGGGGATATAATTCTCCACACCTCAGCCTTCACAATGATAATTAACTCTGCGTCACAATTTACCACGATATTTGCATCATGTGTGGCAAAAATAAGCTGTCTTCTTTTTTTTACCTCTTTGATTATAGGAGTAAGAGTTTCAGACAAATAAAAATGATCAAGATCATCTTCTGGTTGATCAATAATTAATGGTTCTCTGCCACTTACTAAAATAATGCTTAGTAAAGCAGTGCCCCTCTCTCCGATCGAACATCTTTTCAATGGCTTAAATTCTCTACTTTGATCTGGTCTCCAATATAAATGAAAGGAAAGTGTGGGTAATAATTCTTGAAGCCGCATTCCTACTTCTTCTTTATTCTCAATATAATTAAAGAAAGATAGGCTTTCTTGCCCAATGCCTTCAATTTGCCAATCCGAAAAACTACCATCATCAAAACTTGCAATAATCTTATCCGAACCTAATTGTTTAAAGAGCTTAATTAATGCGTTCCTGTTAGGAAATCTAACACTATCTTTCTCTTCTAAATCGTGTTTTGCGCAATTTCTGATCACTTCTAGATACTCTTCTGATGCAAATTGTGTCTCAATATCAACGTTCATCGTGTTATTAAGGATGGCACCGTCGCCGCTAAGTAGATTATTGAATACATTTGTTAATTCTTCTTTTATAGAGTTTAAATACTTATTATACTCCTGTATCTTTTCTTTCCTTTCTTTTAATAAGACTCCTTTTTCCTTCTTTTTTTGCGTAATATCACTGAGTTGTTTCTCTAAAGAAACGATTTCCTTTTGCAATAAATCAAGCCTTTCCAAATCAGCTTCTGTTACTATGATTCCTTGTCTATCCGATTCCTCTTGAATTTGCCCAAAAATTTTCCTTAACCTATCTTCAAATCCCCACTGTTCTTCCATGCTGGAAATCTTTTCTGTTATTCGTGCAAAATCTTTCTTAATTTTCTCTTGATTTTTTTCAGCTGACGAGACTAGCGATTCAACTTCACTTTCAATGGATTTCCAGCTTGCGGGCAAGACCTTTTCTTCTGGATCAAGTTTGCTAAGTCGTAATTCCGCCAAGAAATGGTCGTACTAGTAAATCGCTGACAGCTTTGGGATATAGAGTTAGGATTCACAGTTTATAAATTTCTCAAATTTAATAAGCCTCATTCTCTTAATCTTTCCCCATTTCTGAGATAACTTCATTTGCTATATACTGCTCCCCATTAAAAAACTAGTAGAATTAAGCCAGTAAAATACTTGAAAACAGTTAAAACGAATTACCTTCATTCAGCACATAGATACCGCACACCGGTTCAGGCGGAAGAGGAGTATTATAGGGATCATACCTCACATTCAAACGCAGCTTGACATAAGGGGAGTAGCACCATCCCTAACCACCAACTCATCCCAGCTCCCAGTATTTCTATTAACAGGAGCTATAATTCTTGAGATATAATATAAAAAAGGTTTATGCATAAAATGGGATTATTTCATTAGTTCTTATAATTTCTAAATGCCTTGTTCAACTATGTGAATGAGCTTCCAGTAGCTATCTACTGCTTTACCAGTTATTGAATCGATAATTTGGTATAATGAAAGCCCGAAATCAACCTCCGAAAGCCAATCTAGGGCTACTACTAGATTAGGTTACAATGATGTTTATAAAATAATTTCAGTGCCGTTTTTGATTTTCTTGTCTTAAAGATTTAGAAATTAACTACCATCTAATCATTTCAAAAAACCAATTCTATTATGGATTTAGACCAGACGGAAGATTAGATTGATCGCTACAGACAATACAATATCCCTGACTATTATCTATAGTAAAAGCGCATTTTTTACCAAGAGGACAGTCTGCAACACCAGAGCAAGGTAGCCATTTTAAATTCCCTTGCTCGTCCTGCTCATCTGGTTTTATACATTCTTTACATACAGGTACCTGCGTGAGGGGTGTTCGAACCCAAGTTTCATCATCTGCACAAATGTTTTCGCAAGTATGTGAAGAAGTATTACATCTTTGGTTAACTGCACAATTTGAAGCATCTCTGTCTGTACAATCAACATCGACACAAATATTTTCTCTACGATTGGCTTCATTCACTTGACATATTTGTAAAGAATTACAATCTGTATCCACTAAGCATGCAATTTCATTGCATTGTAAATTAATACATACATTTAAACGACCTTCACAATCATTATCTTCATCACATTCAATTAATTGGCAAAATCCATCCAGGCATTTCTCACTTCTTGTACAATCTGTATCGGAATTGCATCTTCTCCCAGTTTCTTGTTCATTACATCTATTCGCAATAAATATAATTGATATAAGCATTAAGAATACAACTAATAAAGTTTTATTAAATAATTTATTTGATAATTTAAGCATTTCCTAACTCCCACTTTTTTGATTATTTTTGTATTCACAAATTAAAACATTTAATTTAACTTGTCAAGAATTGATATGTCTAGGAATTTCTATAATTCTTTTGTAGAATATCCAACAGCTCTTTATCATATGTCTGCTGAAAGAACTAATGAATAAGTATAAAGTATAGACCTGACCCTACTCTATTGCAAACGTTACTAAATCATATCTCAAAGAAAAGTAGGGACGTCCATAAAAAAGTAAATAACTCGTTTGGTGAGCCTGTAATCTATCTTCTTGGTAATTTGTTCACCACGGCTGACCGCATAACCAACCGCGGGTTGCGTCATCACCAAACGCCTGGCCAGATCCGTTGCCGTTAGCCCCAGTTCCTGTACCGCCCAGTAACACATAAGACTCCTTGCTTCCACTTTGCACCAGCAACGCCCCTTAGAGTAGATCTCGCCCCGATCAATATCAAAGATCTCCATTACGCGCCGTTCCACTTTTTTGAGGTCATACCCTCGGCTCTGGAGTTCACAATACATATTATCACGAGCAAGACTCGTGACCTATCCCTAGACGTAACTCTAAAACACTAAGACCTGATGCGTTCTATCTTAATTTGGCGGGCGATGCGGGATTCGAACCCGCGACCTCTGGCTTCGGAGGGCATATTATTCATAACAGTAGACAACTTGAGACAAATCAGAGCTAAAGATGATCACCTTATTTTATAGTACTAATGTAAGATTTTATCATCGTAGACATTTCAACACAAAACCGAACAAAGGACAGCAAAATGGACACCTCTATGGACACCTCTTCGTGATGTTGTAAGACCGTAGCAAATTCGCCTGAGATAGCCACTTGTATTGATTTAGCCGATTATAATCATCTTTCGCTCAATTAGTCGATTGCTTCTCTTTGTCTCGTTCAGTCGCTATTTTACCGACAATGTTAGAGTTTAGTAAGTAAATCTCTGACATCCGTTGGAGATAATCCATACTCATTTGCTTCACGCCTTTTTTCATTATATCTTGCACGAATAGTATTGAACTTCGTACCTAATCTCTTTGCTATCCTTCTGCAGGCTTCCGAAGTAGCAGAATCAGAATCTTTAATCCTCTCCTTTTTTATAATTATCTCTTTTTCTTCCTCTACTTCTAGGTAAATTTTCCAATATTCAATAGCTGTCCTACGTTTATTTATTTCGGATTGCTTGAAATAGTGAATATTTAAATTCTCTGCAACATGTTCAAGCTTTAGAGCAATTTTTTTGTCCCCTTTATTTTTCTTATCCACCCACTTCAATAATAAATCATGTAAAGGTTTAATCTCTAGAAAATCAAAACCAAATATTTCTGATAGTGAAAACATATATTTCTCTAATTCAATCTCAGTCTCGTTTTCAAGGAGTTCAGCGGTTCTTCTTTTAAATTTAGATTGAAATAAAGGATCTTTAAGTCTCTCTAAAGTTATTTTCATCAGCTGACCAAAAATATATATCAATAATTAGATAACGTTAAGCATGATGCCCATATTATAGACATAACAAGAAAAAGGAGGCTAAATCGATGCAAAAGGAACTTATCCCGCTTAAGGATATACCAAATCGGTGGGACATCCCACTTTGGACACTGTATAAGTATTCCGCAAAAGGAATCATACCCACCGTGAAAATTGGATCCAGAGTTTATGTACATCTCAAAGACTGGGAGAAATTTCTAGAAAAAAATAAGAGAGGAGACAAGTGAGATGAGTGAATCAATAAAAGAGATAGAAGACAACATTAAGAAGCTAATAGAAGAACAAAAACCTCCTGTGACAGTGCTCAGAGAAGTCGCGAAATTAAGTTATGAAACCCAGAGAGAACCTTGGCTCAGAAACATAGAAAGGGTATATGATTCTATAACACTCGGAGCACTGAGAAACGATTTGAAAAATATCGAATCTGAGAGACATCAGATTCAGAACTCTAACAATATTTCTGCGCCACATGAGGTCTACACTCGAAATGAAGAAATGGAAGCGGAGAGAATCTTAAACTCTCCTAATATTCTGGAACAAATGCTCGAACAGAGTGAGCGGGCTGGTTATGTTGGCGAAACAATTAATAAGGTTATATTGTTTTTAGCCATAATTTCCAGTTTCTTCGATAGGGCAATATCTTGCACTGTAAAGGGACCCTCCTCAGCGGGGAAATCTGCATTAGTGGGAGTTATTCTAAAATTCTTTCCTAAAGATATTCTAGTTGAGGCATCAATTCTGACACCGAAAGCTTTATACCACTACAAGGGTACTTTATCTCATAAAGTCTTGCATGTTTTTGAACGAGAAGGATCAAAGGAATCTGACTATCCTATGAGGACATCCTTGTCAGAGGGGAAAATTGTATGGGTTGGCGTCGCAAAGGATGAAGCAACGGGGGAGCATAAAACTCAAACAAAGGAAATTCCGGCAGAGGGCTTAGTTATCCTTGAGACTACCACAGAACGAACGATACATCCAGAAAATGAAACTCGCGTCTTTACGCTTAATATTGACGATAGCGATGAGCAAACCAAACGAGTGTTGAAGACTGAAGCAAAGGATGCTGAAGGAATAATCGGCGATAGAGCCACTATAGATAAAAAGTATCGGATATGGCGGTGTGCCTATAAAATGCTTAATACACATGAGGTAAAGGTTCCATTTGCCGATGAGCTAGCGCGGATATTTCCAACCGACTTGATTAGAGCCCGGAGGGATTTCCCAGCAGTGATATTACTAATAAAGACTCGTGCGCTTGTGCATCAGATGCAGAGAGAGAAAATAGGCAATAAATTAATTGCTCAGTATGAAGACTTGGAAGGAGTTAAGGACTTAATACTTGAGGTTCTTAAACCTAATCTAACGAAGCTAACGAGTAATGAACTCAAGGTACTTGAAATAATAAAAAATAATGTTGACTTAGATCAGAAGAAACAGTACTCAACTAAAGATCTCTTTGATACGGTTAAGAATAAATATTCCATTGGCTACAGTACGCTCAAGAGCTATCTTGGTCAATTTTGCGCCAAGGGTTTAATGTCGTGGAACAGTAAGAGAGGCGCTGGGAGCCAATATGACCTCAGCCCATTAGCCGATTCACCTATATTTGAATCTAATCTATTAGAATCATTGAATAATTTAATTTCAAAATTGGCTGAAGAGGCAAAAGCCAATTCGAGCCGATCAGCCATTTATGATGAAAAATATTTACTAACATTCAAATCGGCTCCTGAGCTTGCATTGGCTCATGAAGATGTAGCCAATTTTAATCGGAATCAATCTAATGATTTCAGTATGTTAGTGACAAACAGTGTCGAATTGGACAATTGGCTGGCAAAACCTTCAGGAAGTAACAGTAACAACAATCAGTAGATTTTATCTTATTTAATTGTTCAAACATGCTTAAATCATTAATAAAAAGCAAAATTATGTAGACAAAACTTAAATACAATGTGACCAGCACTCAGATATAAGGAGGTAGAATTATGCCACCAAAGGGAAGAATTAGGCTATCAAATATGCGAGATGTTCGAAGACTGATTTCAAGATTGATCAGTCAGTTATTAAATGATGAACTAGATCCGAAAACCGCTCTCACTGCGGGACAACTTTGCGCTTTGCTTCTTAAGACAATGGACTATACCTCGATTGAAGATCGTCTTGAAATGATAGAACGATCCCTAGAAATGAAAAGTCAAAGTACACCTATTAAATCAGATGTGATATCAAAAATACGAGAGCTGAAGAGTTTATCTGACTCAGTAGGACAGTAATAATTTATCCTATCAATAATAAGTATTAGATAGATATGAAAAAGATACTAAGAAGACTTGAACACTTAGAGAACGAACTAGATAAGAAAAATGATCTAAATGAAGAAACTCTTAGCAAAATAATTAACACTCCTCATTTCATAATCCGTTGCATAGTTTATGAAAGTGAGCTTAGACGTGGACTCTCTGATGAGGAAAAACTAAAAATTGCTAATAGGTTGTTTGAAACTGCTGATTGGAAGATTTCATTTGGCGAACTTATGATCAAAGCTAATAAACAAAGAGGGGAGGCGTCTAGCTAATTAGTTTTATCAAAAGTTAGCTCAATATTAGGGTTAATTATCCTGAGATGGTTATTGAGAGTTGGGAAAAGATGAATATGGTAAAATGACTTGATAAAGAGGCTATGATCGAGAATAAAAATACCCTTGAGTATAAGTTTGCTTGCAATATACAAGCATCTGACCTTGGAAGTGAATTGAGTGAGGGAGAGAAATTAGAGATTATTGAGTACATTTATGAGCGTGGTTAGTGGAGAATACCGCCTGTTGAACGTATTATTAAGGTTTTGATGAGAGAAGAAAAGGACGATTCAGATTAAATGTGTTACTCCTCAGTTTTCACCTCACAATCGTCTATATCTACATAACCAATAATAGTTTCAGAATCATCACCCGTCAGACCCCCTAAATGAAGAATATGTGCGAATTTACCTTCACCGTTTAAACCTGGAAGGAGGCTTGAAGCACGATATATTGCTCCTTCATTTAATTCACCTGATACCCTTGCTTCATGTAACTTTGAGGATGCCCCAAAAATAGTTGGTATTAAAGGGGGGGCGAAACCTGTAAGATACAATTAGGAAAAATTAACTTTAGAAGGAGGTTTCGCCCATGTGTAAAAATACA
>JALLOG010000109.1 GCA_027717645.1 Desulfobacterota bacterium AH_259_B03_O07 | reverse complement strand
GATTATTATATCCCTTTTATGTCATTCTGAACTTGTTTCAGAATCTCATTTTGATACGATCAGCGGATATTTGTCCGATCATCCTGAGCGTGTCGAAGGATGCATCTTTTGTAATTGATACAAAAAACCGATAGCCGAGGTTTTCTAACCTCGCAAGCTGAGGCAACGAGTCTTGCTCTTCACGTACATAAGCCCATAGAACTATTATCGACCAGCAAGACTGATGCCCTAACCAACGTAATATTACTAAAACTTTCTTCCCCCTTGAGGGGGAAATAAAATAAATCTCCTCCCCCACCTGTGGGGGAGGATTAAGGTGGGGGTTCAACCTCCCCACTACAAGGCATGACCCCTTAGCCGTTTGTAGGACAAATCCTACATATGTGTAGGACAAATCCTACAAAGGTATGAGCCAAAGTCCTACAAGAAAACGAGCCTTTGTCCTATAGACTTTAGATTGTTATTTGTGGTATAAATATATTATAGGGGTATAAATGGCTTAAGAATCAAAGCGGATTATATCATCTTTGAATCAAGAATGGGTAAAAGGAAATGGGGTCAAGTACTTTGTCGATATATTATGGGCTCAATTTGTTTATGTTCTATTCTAGGTAAGGGAGGTGATGATTATGAATGATATTGTTCTTAGTAGTTAATTAACAGTATTGGTTTACAGGATCTACATTATTGTAGGAGTTCAGTTTTTTATTCTAAAAAAATAAACTTGTCCTCGAGGACTGTTATCGGGGATATAGGAGGCATATGGGAATGATTAGATTATTTGTTTTTTGCATTGCCGGCATAAGAGAGAAGGTTACAAGACACATCAGGAATACGCCCCTTATCGGCGTAATTCTTCTTTTATCTATGTCTATTGCTGGGCAGGCCTGGTCGCAAAAACCACCGGGCCAACACCTCAATATCACCGAAGTGATCGTGGACGATCAGAACAACCCAACAAGTATTATGATCCTAGGCGAGGACTTTTTGTTTGGGTCTCCGCTAGAAGTCACCCTTGGCGAGTTTCTCGGTCTGCTCGCTATCATTTCAGCATCCGACACCATGATCGTAGCCTCGCTCCCCAACCCAATCGGCCCCGGAGATTACTTACTCACCGTATCCACGGGCAACGGTCAGAGTCAAAGTGATGAGTACGATCTGACCATCGGTGCTGTGGGACCAGAGGGACCGATAGGACCAGCTGGAGCAGATGGAGCACCGGGACCAGCAGGTGCAGACGGAGCTGATGGTGCAACGGGACCAGCGGGACCAGCAGGTGCAGACGGAGCTGATGGTGCAACAGGACCAGCGGGACCAGCAGGTGCACCCGGAGCTGATGGTGCGGCTGGACCGGCAGGGCCGGCCGGACCGAAAGGGGACAAGGGAGATCCAGGCGCGGATGGAGCCCCGGGTGCCGATGGAGAGAGTCCGGTCTCTGTTTGCAACCCCAGGGAGGCGTTGTTGGGCGACGGTACGTGCTTGGACGTGGTGGGAGTGCTGGATGGGCTTGGTGCAGAACTTGGCTTGGACTTGGTTTGTTTGGCGGATCCTCCAACATCGGGAACGTTCATAGACAACTGTGACGGGACGATCTCTGACACACAGACGGGTTTGATGTGGGAGAAGAAGGTTGTGGGAGCTAGCGGGAGCTGCCTTGATGATGACAAGGTACACAGTGTGAATGCTACGTGTACTTGGTTTCAAGCGACGGTTGATTGGGTGGCGAAGCTGAACACGCCGCCGTGCTTTGCGGGGCACTGTGACTGGCGGGTTCCGGAGGTGGCTGAAGACGGTGGCACGGCGGAGCTAGAGACGATTGTGAATTGCAGCTTTGAGGAAAGCGCGGGGTCTGGTCTCAATATTCAACAAATGGTGACACGATCCATGATTCAGGATGCACGATCCATTATTCACGATGCAGGATACAAGATTAAAATTAAACAAAAAATGGGGAGCAGTATAGAAACTTATGGGAATAAAGCCAGAATTCATAGCTCCTGGGCATCCGGAACAAAATGGGATACATGAGAGGATGCATCTGACATTAAAGAAAGAGGCAACACGTCCTGCATCAACAAATTTAAGATCTCAGCAGAGGAGGTTTAATAGGTGGAGGAAAGAATTTAATGAGAACAGGCCACACGAGGCACTAGGAATGAAGACACCGTCTGAGGAGTATAGGAGATCAAGTAGTATTTACAGAAGAGGTATTAAAAAGAATATCAAATATCCCCAAGGGTATGATATAAGAAGGGTAAAGACAAATGGAGAGATAAAGTGGAGGGGCAAGAGGAGATACATAGGAGAGGCATTTAAAGGGCTAACATTAGGAATCAAGCAGATTGAAGAAGGTCGTAACCAAGTTTATTTTGGTTCCATACTTTTGGGCGATTTGTATGAGATCGATTATAGAGGATTAAGACCTGTAGTTAGAGATCACAAATATGATGAAAAAAAGAGAGAAAAAGTGTAACCTATGTTCCCGGTTTAAAGTGTTACCTATGTCCCCGTTCGCACACTGAGCTGTGCCGAAGGGATTAAGATGTGGGTGTTTAAATTCTCGGCGACCCTCCTTCGATCCTTCGATAAACTCAGGGCTCAGGGCGAACGGTATGTTTCAATTAAGTTGTTTTACCAGCTGCTCCTTTTTTTCTAGCGTTAGGCTTGTGGTGAGTTCATAAACCCCTTAACCATTAGGGGGGGTTTGGCGTGGATTTTGGATAAATTATTTTCTGTTCTCTATTTTTTACACAACATATTTTTTACACAACTTGACTTGATACTAGTAGCCATTAAAATTGTCTTAAAAATGTCTACTAAAGGAGATGACAATTGAGAGAAATTGATTCTTTTATCTCTATTACAGAAGCGAAAAATAAACTCCTAGATATTATAAGAACGGTTGAGAATAACGATGATGTTATAGCAATCACGAAAAAAGGGATACCGAAGGCTGTAATATTAAGTGTGGAGAAGTTTGAAGGGATTTTGGAGACTATTGATATTCTTACAGATGAGAAAGCTATGAGGTCTCTTAGAAAGTCGCTCAAGGAGGCCGACGCGGGTAGGTGGATTTCACATGAGTCGTTCTTTAATGAGGAATGAAGGGGTATCGAGCACGATATACACATGAAGCGGGAAGAGTTATTAGGACCCTTCACCCTCAAACTAAGGCGTTAATACGTCAAGCAGTTGATGAACTATTGTGTAAACCATTTAGTGGCCATGAACTACAGTTCGAATTAAAGGGATTTCGATCGCGTAAGGTTAAGAGATATCGTATTATATACAGGGTTAATGAAGAGGAGTGTTTAATTGAAGTTTACTACGTGGGTCATAGAAGAGATGTCTACGATAGTTTTCGGAAGCTTATTTACTTGAATTTGCGGTGACAAATCGAAGGAATAATCGTTTCTTTGCTTAGAAAAGATAGGGACGATAAAACACAAAAACTAACAATAAAGAAGAAACTAAAACCAAATGTGGTTACATCTTTAATTGCAGAATCACAACAACTTTCGGTTACCTAGTTAAATTGCTTGACACGTACTACGTCAATAGAATAACCTCCTGATAAGCCATGTCTTAGGGTAGGTCACGAGTCTTGCTCGTGACTGTTTGATTAACCACTGGCAAGACTGCCCTGAGATATCTGGAAGAGACTCGCGGTCTACCCGTTATTGTCATTTCGAAACGAGAAATCTCTCTTTGTATCGTCATTCTCAAATGTATTTGTTGGGGATCCAACACACTGTGTCATTCCTGTAGATTCTAAGCAGGAATCCACTTAACTAACCAATATGGATGCCCGATAAAGGCTTTCGGGCATGACAAAGGGAGACCCTGACACGTGCCTGCCCTGGAGAAGACCAGGGTTCAGGTGACAAAGAAATGGAGGCCTTAAGTCCTCCGCTACACAAGAAATTAATACAATGTAGCGGCGACCTTCATGTTCTCATGCGGGGTTAGAAAACCCCGCCTATCATTATAGGTGAACATATTCAGTGCATTCGATAGTCGGGACTTTCCAGTCCCGACCACGTTATTAATAACCCCCAGAGGTTTGGGGTTCAACCTCCCCACAACCCAATTCGTTAGCTATCACTTCCCTTACAATATCAATATCTCCCAACACCTCATTATTCCAAAATCTTAATACTTTAAAACCTTTTTCTTCTAACCACTTTTCGCGTTTTGCATCATAAATCCTCTTTTCATTGTGTTGTCCTCCATCCACTTCAATGATTAATTTCTTCTCTATACAAACAAAATCAACTATGTATGGTCCTAGCGGATGTTGTCTTCTAAACTTATATCCCCCGATCTGACGAAGCCGAATATGAGCCCACAATTTTCTCTCTGCTTCGGTGGGGTTTTTTCTCAATTCCCTGGCTCTATTTCTAGGCATTTTTCATAAACCCCCATCCTAGCCCCTTCGTCAGGCTCAGGGCAGGCTTCCCCCTTTCATAAAAGGGGAAGGGATTTTTGGTTTTTCCCTCGGTGGAAGGATAAATTTTTTAGATAGATTAGGTTTATGATAAATTATACAACCATTCTAACATTCAGCTCTTTGGGTAGGGAGGAAATACCAAGATTTATACAAAATATAATGTACAGCCCATCTCATTCCCCCTTCTAGGGAAAAGAGAATACCTAGGTCCCCATTCACACGCTATGTCCCCGTTCGTAGGTTCCTCCACACGATTGGAATGATAAAAAAGGGGATAAATGAGAGCTATGATTTATCACTTAGGAAGAATATGAAGAACGAGATAGATTTGCTACAAGTGGTTTTTGAAACTCAAGATAGTGTGGAAGGAATGAGAGCATTCTTAGAGAAGAGAGATCCTAATTTTACTGGTAATTGAAATTCATTACCCCTTATACCATCTGGGGATTTTATCACCAATAAAGATATTCACGGCCTTTGTGTCGAGATACTGATCAATCCCCTCCGATCCAAGTTCCTTTCCAATTCCACTTTGTTTGAAACCACCATAAGGCGTCTCGGGTATTATTCCACCATAGGTATTTACCCATAGATAACCTGCTTTTACAGCCTTTGCCGTCTTCAAGGCGCGTTTTAGATTCTGTGTCCAGATACCTCCCGCTAGTCCATAGATTGTGTCATTTGCTATTTGTATTGCTTCCTCCTCGGTCTTAAATGGCATAACAGCAACTATGGGTCCGAAGATCTCATCGCATGCAACTGTTGCAGATGGCTTCACATCCGCTAGGACGGTTGGTTCGAAAAAGTAGCCTTTAGAAAACTGCTTTGGACGGCCACCCCCACAAAGAACCGACGCCCCTTCTTCAATCCCTTTTGCGAAATAGGATTTTACTGATTGAAATTGTGCCTTGGAAACAAGGGAGCCCATTTCGGTTTCCTCTTCAGTGGGGTTGCCCATACGAATCTTCTTAACCCTATCTATGTAATGAGAGAGAAAATTATCGTAAATATCTTCATGTAGAAGGAGTCGGGTTACAGCCGTGCAGTTCTCACCCTGGTTAAAGAAACCGCCTCTTAAGTTAGCTTCGACTGAGTCTTCAATTTCCGCATCATCGAAGACTATACAGGGTGCCTTACCACCGAGCTCAAGAGAAACCTTTTTTATACCCTGAGAAGCAGTTTTCATTACACCCTTTCCGACCTCGGTGGACCCGGTAAAGGCAATCTTACCTATATCAGGATGCTCTATTAAAGCCTGGCCCGCTACACTCCCTTTGCCGGGGATGACGTTGAATACACCCTCTGGCAAGCCTGCCTCCGCCGTTAATCGAGCAAACTCAACGATACCGCAGGGGGTATCTGTTGCCGGTTTTAAGACTATTGTGCAACCAGCTGCAAGAGCCGGTGCGATCTTCCAGAAAGATAGGAGTAAGGGGAAATTCCATGGGATAATATGTGCTGCAATGCCTACGGGTTCTCTTAGTGTAATAGTAATCTGATCATCGGAAATGGACATGCTTTCACCATTTAACTTTGTGGCAGCACCTGCATAATACTCCATTGTCCTGACAGAAGCCCCCACTTCCACGACGCGGCTCTCTCGGACTGGCTTTCCCGTCTCAAGTGTGTTTATTAGTGCAATTTCATTTTTCCGTGCATCCATGAGTTCTGCAAGGCGATAGATAAATTTCGCACGTTCACTTGGGGAAACGTGTGACCATTTTTCAAAGGCAACCTTTGCTGCTTTTACTGCATTATCTACGTCTTCCTTCTGTCCCTCTGCTATCTCCGCAAGAGGTTCTTCTGTTGCAGGATTTTCCCTAATGTATGTCTTACCACTTATGGAATTGACTTCCTTGCCGTTTATGAAAAGCCCGTATTTTCTTAGTGTGTCACCCATAGTTCTTACCTCCCTATCTATACGAATAGTACATTCAGATTACATTATTTTATAAGATAAATCATTATAATAATAATCGTTCTCGCATTTGAAAATTGATTTTAGAATTGAATTGCGAACTTCGTATAGATTTTTTTTCTAAACTTTTTTTGTTATATAAATCGGTTTAATTTAGAATACTAAAAGAATGATAAGGAAGGCACTACTCTTAAAAATTTTTGATGCTGCTTATATGCAAAGGTGGAACGATCAGCTACGTCCAATCGAGTTCATAGAGTTGGATAAGCAAGCCCATAAGATGATTATAGCCTATTTTTTGGGGAAATTTGAGGAGGGAAAATCAGGATTTAACTGGATCGAAATTATAGAGGGAGGAATTTTTGAGCTTTTACAACGCATAGTTGTGACTGATCTCAAACCGCAAATTTTCTATAAGATCAAAGAAGACCCTGGAAAATATAGACTATTGAACGAATGGGTTTTTAAGGAGCTTGAACCTTTTATGGCTCCATTAGGTTCGGGATTTTGCAAAAAATTTAAGGATTATTTCTCGAATACAGATGATACAATAAATAAAAGGATTTTATACGCAGCCCATTTCTATGCTTCAAAATGGGAATTTGATATTATAGAACGCTCAAATCCTAATGGTTATGAGATTGATATAATTAGGAAAGACCTGGAATCGAAAGAGGAGAAATACGATGATTTGAAAGGGATGGAGCAATTGAAAAAGCATAAAAGCTATAAAGATTTTATAGACTTATGTGGGCAACTCAGGTTCCAAACAAGGTGGGCACACCTTTACAGAGTTCCTAAAACATCGGTATTAGGACATACTCTATTTGTTGCGATATTATCCTACTTGTTTTCATTCAAAATAGGCGCTTGTAAAAGAAGATGCTTTAATAATTACTTTACAGGATTATTTCATGACCTGCCCGAGGTTCTTACTCGAGATATTATATCCCCGGTGAAGAGATCAATTGAGGGTTTGAGCGAATTGATAAAAGAATACGAGAAGGAGCAAATGGAGAAGGAAGTGTATGGGCTGATACCAAAGGCTTTACATGCAGAGATCAGGATGTTTACCGAAAATGAGTTCGAAAATACTGTTACAATTGAAGGTAGGAGGAGAAAGGTAAGTAGCGAGAAAATAGGCCTGGAATACAATAAAGATATATTTAATCCAAGAGACGGGGAGCTAATTAAAGCCCTGGATGATCTGGCTGCATTCATAGAGGCTTATTCAGCAGTCCAGAATGGAGCTGCGAGTAAAGAGCTTCACAAATCAATAATCTCAAATAAGGAAAAGTATGAGGGTTCTTATATTTCAGGTGTAAATTTTGGCGAAATATATGCTGACTTCGACTAAAAGGAGAAAATAGTTAGATGGGAGCAAATCATCGTAAATTTTGGGGATGGGGAATTGAAGAGGCTGATCTTACACCGGAAGAAAAAGAGGATTTAGAAAAGAGGATGGAGAAGCAATTTGATTTGAGTGGGTTAAAAACAAATGCTCCTCCAAGGTTAGAGGAGATTAACCTACCAAAATCTAAAATTAGCCCCCCTGACACACTTTCCGATATATTCTCTTCCGAGCCATATGATAGAGCAGCTCATACATATGGTAAGGCTTTTCCAGATATAGTTAGGGCATATCAGCGGGATTTTTCAGTTGCTCCAGATCTTGTAGCATTTCCACGTACTGAGCAAGAAATTATCGATATTCTCGACTGGTGTTCATCTGAAGTAATAGCAGCCATCCCGTACGGGGCTGGTTCAAGTGTGGTTAAGGGTACAGAGCCTGATGTTGGCGATGGTTACAAAGGTGTAGTAACGATAGATATGAAAAACCTTGATCAGGTGTTAGAAATTGACAAAATATCGCGAGCAGCACACATTCAGGCCGGAATTTATGGTCCTGCACTTGAGAATGCCCTTCGCCCCAATGGCTTGACCTTGCGTCATTTCCCTCAGTCCTTTGAGTATTCTACCCTGGGCGGTTGGATAGCTACCAGATCGGGTGGGCATTTTGCCACTCTTTACACACACATTGACGAGTTTGTAGAGAATTTACGGGTTATAACGCCAAAAGGAATTGTTGAATCGTTTCGTTTGCCTGGATCAGGCGCCGGGCCGAGTCCCGATCGTTTCTTTATAGGCTCAGAGGGCGCTATGGGAATAATTACTTCAGCTTGGATGCGTCTTCAGGACAGACCAAAGTTCAGAGAAAATGCTGCATTGACATTTCCGGATTTTCTTTCTGCTTCTGAAGCCGTTAGGTCTCTATCCCAAGCGGGCCTATACCCTTCAAATCTTAGAATTCTAGACCCAAACGAGGCTTGGTTCAATGGGGTTGCAGATGGATCAGTAGCAGTCATGGTTCTTGGCTTTGAGTCAGCCGATCATTCTTTAGAAGCCTGGATGAATAGGGCACTTGAATGCTCTAGGGATCATGGCGGTTCTATACCTGACAAAGAGGAGGAGCGGATCGGAATGGTCGGTGCGTGGAGAGATGCGTTTATAAAAATGCCTTATGTCTGGGAGGCTCTTGTTGCGATGGGCATGATTACAGAGACCTTTGAGAGCGCTATCACTTGGGATCGTTTTCCAGAATTTCATGAAACTGTGATTAGCGAGACACAAAGAATAATGGATAAGGTTTGCGGAGGTGGCTTCGTGTCATGCCGATTTACATATGCATATCCTGATGGTCCTGCTCCTTACTATTCTATAACTGCTCCTGGTAAGAAGGATAGTTTGTTGGAAATGGGTCAGGAGATCAAATCGGTAATTTCGGAAACCTTTTTAAAACTCGGCGGAACTATTACTCACCATCACGCAGTTGGCCGTTACCATCAAAGTTGGTATAAAAAACAACGTCCCGAAGGCTTTGGACTGGTTCTTGAATCGGCTAAACGGGTGCTGGACCCCGCCGGAATTTTAAACCCTGGAGTTCTGGTAGATCCCATAAGATAGAAATGAAACAAAAAGTCTCACTTAATCCCTTCATCAAGGACAGGCTTGATGCGAAGGAATCAGCGGGGCTTGAGACCGCTTTCAACAGGTTATGGAGAAATACTTATTCTGAGTGGGATGGAAGCCAATCCAAACCAAGTAGACGTTCGTCAACCGTCAATAATGTGAGTTCATAGACCTTTGCAGTTGCCGCTATGAAATAATCAGCGGGGTCGCTATGGGGAAGTTCGATCGCCTGGCCAACTATTGCCACTTCCAAGTTGAAAGGAGCTTCTCTGATAGGGAATAACTGCAACGCTTTTAGAATCCACGGTCGAAAGTGCCCCGAAATTTTTATACGACCGCGTGCGATTAGCATAGAGAGCTCCCAAACTGATATAGGCGAGAACCAACACCTATCCTGAGCTTCATCGATCAAACCGCGCAGACCCTTTGGAAGGCGCTCGGAACCCACTAAGTACCAGAACCAAATATGAGTATCTAAGAGATAACCTCTCACCTTAACACTTCCCATTCGAAGTCGGTGATGGGTTCAATTATATCTCCTATTTCCTGCCCCATTTCTGCCATACACCCAAAGGCACTCTTACTAGCAGGAGTTGCTGGACTGCATGGTACAACCTGGGCTATGGGAACCCCTCTCTTGGTAATCACATAGGTTTCGCCCGTTTTACGCACACGTTCAAGAATTGCCAGACAAGTTGCTTTGAATCTTGATACGGAGATTTTTTCCATGACTCTAGATTACCATGGTCATTGACCATAGTCAATTTGATAGGTCTTAGGATCGAAAGGGGATTTAGGGAGATTTCAAAAAAATCCATTCTAAGCCACCCTTGAAAAGGAGAGGATATTTTACGTTGCCAATTTCAAAGAAATCGCACTTTCTTATACCGGATTATTCCATTCTTAGGTTGACAAAAATTGTGTTATCAGTTAAATGAATTAACCTTTTTTTCCTTGGGGGGTATAAAAATAAATAAATTAGATACGGTTAGAGAGAAGCTTTTAGAACGAGAGGAACCAATAACGTTTGAGGAGGCTCTTGAGCTAACTGTGCTTCCAAAGGATGAGGTTTCGGATCTGATTTCGCTAGCTAGAAAGGTTACTCTTAAGTATAAGGGTGATGGTGTATTCTTGCGTTCTATTATCAGCGCGCAGACTGGTAACTGCCCTGAAGACTGCTCTTTCTGTTCTCAATCTGCACATTTTGACACCGAAGTACAAGCACATCCTTTAATGGCTACCAATAGAATATTAAAGGCAGCTCAGCAAGCAGAGAGAATGGGTGCAATGGATTTTTGCATAGTAATTAGTGCTAAAGGGCCTACGCCAAGAACCTTCCAAAAAGTTTTGGAAGCAGTTGATCTCTTAGTGGAAGAAACAAACCTTAAAGTTGGATGCTCCCTGGGTGATCTTACGGAGGAACAGGCGTTCACTCTAAAAGATCATGGCGTGTGGCGTTATAACCATAATCTTGAGACGTGCAGAAGCTATTTCCCAAGCATTTGTAGTACTCATACTTATGATGACAGATTAAAGACTGCCGTATTAGTTAAGAACGTAGGTATGCATCTTTGCTCTGGTGGAATTCTCGGCATGGGTGAGTCAATGAGACAGAGGCTGGAACTGGCATTCGAGCTACGGGAATTAAATCCGACATGGGTACCAATTAACTTTTTAAATCCAAGGCCGGGAACCCCTTTTGCCGATTTACCGATGGTACATCCATTCGAAGCTATAAAAACGATT
>JALLOG010000108.1 GCA_027717645.1 Desulfobacterota bacterium AH_259_B03_O07 | reverse complement strand
CTGAGGGGCTGACCTCGGCGAGGCGTCGCTTAGCTATAAAAGGAGAGACATAACACGCCGCAGGAGCCGACAGGTTACGGCCGCTCAGCCACTAGCCGTTATGTAGCACTTATCTAGCTTCGTAGTGTGTTTTGTGCGAATATCCACATGCCTAAAAATCACTTGATATATCGAGATTCGACTGACAAAGCGAATTTTACCGAGGGATAACTCAAAAGTCTCATAAGTATTGACCGATCCCATTCTTCAGATTGTGGGATTGTCGTGAATTATGTGTTGATTTTAGGTAGATAATCAAAAATACCCACCCGAGTTTAAATAGGGTTAAACATATATATATAAACCCATCCACCCCCTTTGCAACATAACTAGATAGACTCAATTAGCTAATCAGCTAGTAATATATAAGGTGAATTCACCTATTATAAAGCAATATGCGTGAACCTCTATCCTAAATCGTTGGTTGCTCTCATTCAGCAATTCCAGGAATAAGAGAAGATGTTTCTCTTCATGAAAAATATCCCCTTGCCCTCCACCACGATTCATCACATGATACCATGCTCAAGTGTATTCGATCCTCAGTGGCCTTGCAATAAAACAGTTTTGTTGATTTTATTATGTAATATCAAGACTTGACCTGTTATCAATTTTCGAGCGGAGACGGTTGTCCCCACTTGCCGGTGAACACGAACTGACTGAGCGGCTTTCGCTGCCTCGGTGTTAGGTCGCGCTCTTTCAGAGCATCTGGCAGTTTGGCCGGGTCTCCCTTGTATCCGATCGCCATGGCCGTCCACGCCTCATAAGGCTCCGGTATTTGGTAGACCTCACGCACCTTGTTCGGGAACTATGCCGATCATCTGATGGACACACAGGCCTCGGGCCGTCGCCTCTACCACCAAATTTCCGGCGGCAAGACCAAGGTCGTGAACAGCGGCCCGATTGTCCTTGTTGTTCCGCGAAAATTTCAGACTAACAACACCCAACACAAGCACCGGCGCGGCCTTCGCCCACCCTTGATTTCCCTCTACGAGACAGGAGAGGAGTCGTGCGAACTCCTCAGGATTTTCCTTGGTCGCAACAAAAAAGCTCCAAGGCTGTTCGTTAAAGGAGGATGCTGCCCAGCGAGCAGCCTCAAACAAAGAACGGAGGTCGGCCTGCGCAACCGGCCGGTCTTCGAAGCCGTAGGGGCTCCACCGTTCCGCAAGAAGTTCGTGAATTGGATAATCTGTCGATGCTTTCTTATCAGTCATAATTGCTCTCCACTAAATTAATTTAATCCATCTTATACATAAACCTTTTCTGTTCCCACAATACAAAAATAATAAGCTCCTGTCAACAAAGGTTTTCCCTCTAACCACTGATTTCCATGAGAAAAAAACCATTAATAGTTTTATAAATCTTGCCCTATTAACTATTAAAAAACCTCCCGAGTTTAAATAGACTCAAACCTATTTATATAGACCCATCGACCCATGCACCCCCTTTAGCAACATGACTAGATAGAATCAATTAGCTAATCAGAGCATATATAAAAGCTTGTCTAATGTTGTAACTCCAATAATCCTAGCTTTGCTATATTTATAAATCCGACCTGTTTCACATATGTAAGAGCATAATTAGTGAAATGCTTTTACGACTTAGGGATTTATCACGTATCCAACAATGATATTGATTCAAGCTAATCCCAGCCAATTTCAAACTCTGAGCCAATAGAGTAGCAGACTATAAGACGAGAGATATTTAAATATAGCGAATTGTTTGCAATTATATTGCAAAGTTTTTTGGTTTTGTTGCCATATTCGGGTCTTTAGCTGGCATCCCTGTTTTTAAAATTAGTGATTATTTGGGAAGATGCGGCAATGGGACCTGTTTCAAGCTGCCTAACGCCCAGCGTAACCGGCGCCCAACGAAGCGCAGCGGAGTTGGGCGTCCGAGTTGACGCTGTTGTTAGGCTAAATACTCGTCTGGTAAGGCTACTTCTTCAGTGATGCTACTTCTAGCCCTCACCAGTATCAAGACTGAAGTCCCACAATGGTCAGGAGATGTCGTGACGGCTCAGCTTGATGTTCAGGTCACTTCGGATGTAGATCTCGATAAATTCGGGCAGCCACACATCGTTCGCCATGCGTGTGAACCGCTCGACCAGCCTGTGCTCGGGCCTGTCGGTGAGGTGAACAATACGCCACTTGTTCAGTGGCCGCGATTCATCGCCGCCGACCGAGTGCTCGACGTGAAATAGAGGCTGCCTCGTACCAGCGCGAAGGACGTTTCCGTCGCCATCGGAAAGTTCTGCTGCTCCTATGAAGGTGACCTTCTGCTGCGAGGGGTCGAGGTAGACCTGTTCTAGGACTAACCTGTACTCCGTAGGCTTAAGCCAAAGGCGCTGCTGCGATGACCGTAAAAAGGACTGGGCTCCACCGGCCACCGAACGCCTGCTCCAAGTGCCGGCGCTCCCCTCCTGTACAAGGGAGGGGATATAGCGGTCGGGCCTCCATGCCTTCCGTACCTCCATGTCCCACAACATAGTGCGGGTGAACGTGAGCGGTTCGCTCGTGCGGTAGTGCTCTGCGAGCACCCAGTTAACGTCGACTGAAGGCTGCTCGAATCGCGTGTTGCTGGGATCGGCCCAGGGCCGCTCAAACTCGCCTTCATGATTAAGCTGACTGATCGAATTCATCGTTACCTCCTGCAACTTTTTAGTGCCGCCTAACGCCTTGGTTCAGTGGTGGCGCTTTAGCGCCATCCACTGCAACCGTTTGTTAGCTGGTGTCATACAGCGCCTCTGTTAAATATCAAGTGACAACCGCCAAGTTGACTAACCAAATTTGATCAGCGACCAACGACAGGCACGACCTTATAATCAGCTGTGAATGTAATATTGTAAGGATTCTATTTAATATAAATCCATTGTATGGATAAGCCTTTTATCACGAGATTCTATGAGAATTATGAGCTCATGTCAACAAAAATTTTCCCTCTAACCACTGATTTCCTGGGAAAGAAACCTAATAGGTTGTTTTATACCATTCAAGAGTCCAACCTAAACCGCGATTGACAAAAGGGGAGCAGTACATGGTAGAGCATCCAGTGGGATTCATGTACTTGATACGAAGTATAGTGGCGGGGGAACATTGGTAGCAATGACAATATACTTGATTCGTTTTGACTTGGAGAAATATGCGAAATTCGAAAATACCAATCAACTACCTTCTGAGAATAGGCTGATTATGAAAGGAGTTGGTCAAATTATAAGGGGTGATAGGGATAGCGGATCAGTTGAGTTGAATGGAGATAAGTTAATCCTTGGTAAATCCCAATATAGAGAGAAGCGAGTAATCATCGATCTGAAGTAATCTGTCAATAACTTTATGATTATATCGTGAATAAAGCAAGAATTTCATCTACCTTAATTTTACTAACCCTCCCGTTACAGGCTTTGCTCTCTGGCCGCCCTCGACCGTCGCGTCAAGCAGGGAGAACTGGACACCGAAAAGGACGTCGAATAGGGAACATCAACCGAGCCGCCGCTCCTGCTGAATCAACAGCGAGCGGAACAACCCCGATGGATGGATTCGCGAAGGCGTCTGCTCTCGGCAGAAGAGCACAGCCAAACCAGATCGCCCCAGCCATCGTCTACCTCGCCAGCGATCTGGCCGGTTACGCAAGCGGCGCTAACCTGGTGATCGACGGCGGATGGTTGGCGGCGAATCTAACCGGACAGTTCGAGCTCTAGGTCAAACGCATCGCTCCGATTTATGGTCAATTGCAATGGGTTTGTTGACCTGGTGGTATTTGGCTACCCATGCAGGTGTCGCAGGCGCAGCAAGCGTCCGTCGGTTGTAATCTGTTGGTGATGATAACGATGCGCACGGTACAGGGGTTCGTCTTCTCAAGCGTGACAGTCAAGGCGTCACTTGCATTGGGCACTAAACTGTCACATATACCAATAGACCAGTTCTTGATCAACGTGACGTCGGAGCACTCTCCTGCCAGTTGGCCGGGTGTCACCTCGATTCCGACTTGACCAGCATTGTCGGGGTTCCGGCATTTGCTCGGGTTGGGGCAGTTGCCGGGCGACGGACAAGACCGCCAATACCACCCATTGACCTGAAACCCAATTTGATAACTATCAAATATCGATGACACCTGAATCTTTTTCTGCTCCTGATATGCTATGTCTACTGGCGTTGGCGGGATGCCATTTTCGAAAAACGTCAAGGAATCTCCGATGCTGCATGGTTTGGTTAATTGTACTTGATTGTCGATTGTCACCGTGATCGGTGTCGGTGTCTCCTCCTCCTCCCCTGAGTCATCACTGCCGCAACCTGTGGTGATTAAGAGAGACACACATCCTGCGAGAGCCAGCAAGAAGATCGTAGTAAGACCGTTGGGCAGATTCGATTTGTTCTCTGCCTGTTTCTTCATCCCGTTCAGCTCCCTGAAAGCGAAAGATTATATAATATATCACGAGGGATTTCGTAAAACGAGAGATTTCGAGGACAAGCAAGACTGATAGCCGCTCCCACGACTCGCCCGAGCTTCCGGTAGTCCTCCGTCCTCCGAAGTCACCGACCGCCCGGCTCCGAGTCGAGGATGAGGTATAAGCCCCTTCGGACAGCCACGGGAATGACGTAGGGTAGATCACGACCGACCAGCCGTGCTGTGGTGCAAAGAGAGTCCCCCATGGAGCAGATCATGACACCCAGACACCGTCTCATCGCCTACGTCCTGAAGACGGCGAGCTTGGCTCTCTCCCCCTAGCCGCTTCGGCCGCGCGAGCCGACGAGTGCGCGGAGCTCCAAGCCATCGTCGCTTTCGCTCAGGTCCTCGACCTCGACCGCCACGAGCTCGGACTTGCGAGGAGGGCGTCCCGCCCCGTGAGAACGAGCGCCAGGTCGCGGAAGTTGATCGACCTAGTCGCCGGCGTCGTGTTCGACGCGAGGGCACACCCTCGGCCTCGCGGTGCCAGGCCTCGAGGCGGGTGAGGAGGGCAGTTATCGGGGCCGTCGCTGGAGTGTCTCGGGTCGCCAATTCCTGATGACTCATCATCTCGTCCATGGAATGAGAATTACCCAAGATAAGTGATATTATCAAGACCCAAAGGGGGAGTTATTTTCCGGTGCCCCAGGGACACCAAAACGGGCTGGGCCTAAATATTGCTTGTCGGTGGGGTCAGCCAGGGGTGTCAACTTTAGTTGACATCAACGCGTAGCCAAGCGTGGAACGGGCCTGGAAGGTTCCTGGTTATTCTCTCTCTCCCAGAACCCGCCCCAGCGCCGGTCTATTGACAGCGGAAGTCGATGCAATTGGTAGCCGTAGGGCACTGGCTGTTGTCGGTACAGCACCCGCACGGCGCACGGGGCGCCTCGCAATCAGAAACCAGCAGGCAGTAGCTCTCGGGAGGCGTTCCCCCGAACGGAGCGTCGTTGCACATGACGTGCGGCGTGGGCTCGTCTTCACATGGAAAGGGCACCTTCGTGGCGTCTTCGACGCAGACGTTGGGGCATGGCTGGCTCTTATCGAAGGGTGGGACCGTGCAGGGCGGTACCGGGCTGGGGTTGTTGGCCGGACACCATTCCACCACGTACTCATTCGCTGCGTCTGCGCGGCAGATGAACTGGGGCCCACTCGTCGGGTTCAAATAGCCCGTCTTGCAATCCTGATCCAGGCCGCTCGGCTTGTCGGTACAGATCTGAGAAGAGACGCATCGGCACTGCAGCGTGGATGAGCTTCCCAGTGGGCAAAGCGTGCCATCCCATTCCGCCAGGGCACAGGCGGGACTGGCCGTGTTCTGCGTCGCCAGGATCCGCACGGGCACGTTGAAGAAGATCGGAGGGACATCCGCATTGGTCGAGATGTTGTAGAACACGTCACCGTTTGCGCGCACGGTGAACTCCACCCTGGTACCTGTACCACACTCGGGTTTTCCCGTGGTGCTGGCCGAGAAAACGTTGGGCATGTCTCCCACGGGGAGCTGTACCGGGCTCGCCACCGGGGTGCAGGCGGACCCCGATTGGTCGGTCTCGTACACGGTCACGGGGTCTTTGCAGTAGTTATCGAACGTCACCGTGACAGACGGTTGCGCCACGGGTTCGTCGTCCTCCTGATCCCCGTCGCTACCGCAGCCACCCACCGCAATCGTCACCAACGCCAGGACCAACAGCGCGTTTCCAGCTAGGCTAATCAGTGGGATAAACATCACCGACATAAATCCCAATGTACCTTTACTTAACACACTTATCATGTTTTTCACCTCCTTTCATTTATATTGTTACATCTAATCTAGAACTAAATTCTGTTGTTTTTTGTACCTTCATTCAGCCCATGGATACCGCACACCTGTTCAGGCAGAAGAGGAGTATTATAGGAATCATACCTCACATTTAAACGCTGCTTAAATAAAAGGGAAGTGGTAAAGGCTCCTGCCTCCCAGCCCCCTTATCGGGGATAGGCTTTATTCCACTTCGGGTACCTGAGGGGTATCTACTTTAGGAAGTTCTGGTGTATCCACTTTTGGTATCTCTGGAATATCTACTTCAGGAACTTCAGGAATATCTACTTTGGGCACTTCAGGTGTTTCAACTTTTGGTACCTGAGGGGTATCTACTTTAGGAAGTTCTGGTGTATCCACTTTTGGTATCTCTGGAGTATCTACTTCGGGTGTCTCTGGCATTTCTGCTTCAGGTACTTCTGGGGTATCTACAGCCCATGTGGGTATTGATAAGACGAAAAGAAATATCACAGCAGTAATTAGTTGAATGCTCATGTTATTGTCTCCTTATTTATCCCTAGAATAATTATCCCATTTTATGCATAAACATTTAATACTCCTAGTATCTCACAAATGATCAGCACTTGTCAACAATAACATCCCCTCTAAATCCACCGATTTCCATGAGAACGATCCATTCGTAGATTTATAAATCTTCCCCTATTAACTATTAAAAAGCCTCCCGAGTTTAAATTGGGTTAAATATATAGATATTGACCCATCGCCCCATGGACCCCTTCTTGGTGCTGATAGCTTCTTCTTTTTTCCGAGGAAATGGTTGGCTAAAGGGAAGGCTTTTATTGACTTTGCTTATAATTGAAGGGGAAGTAGGGACGTCCATAAAAAAGTAAATAACTTAACGGTTCTTAGAACTGATGCTATCTACAAAGTATGCCACGTTTAGCTCGACTAGATGCCCACCGGGGCATTGCATCACGCCATTATTCGTGGGATTGAACGGGGGATTATTTTTAAAGATGCGACCCCTCATTTCAGTCTCAATACTTTAATGATGAATATTAATATTTATAAACTTCCTTTCTATGTCCAATCCTCTCAATTAGGACAACTTTTCTTTCTATGGAAAAGACTACCCTATAATCTCCAACTCTTAACCTACGACATCCTTCAAACTCACCTTCAAGAACAGGGAATTTATAAGGTCTATGAATTAAGTCTATATCAATTTTCCTCATAATACGTTTACGCAGATTTACGTCTAAGCTCTTTAGGTCTCTTTGGGCGCTTGGTAGATACTTGATTCTGTACCCTTTTCCGGAATCCGCTCTTACCATTTACAACAATCCCCCTGGATTTAGTCCGAGGTCGTTTGAGCTTCTCAGATTCCTCAAGATTTTTCCAGACTGTTTCAGCATCAAGAGCCTGAGACTTTTCCCTCCTTCTTCTAGAAACCGCAATATCGAGATCAGCAAATTCCTGGAGATAGAAATTGATAGCTCTCTTAATGATATTTCCCCTTGACCTTTCTGTTTCCCTTGCAACCTCATTAAGCTCATTCACAACCTCCTCATTTAACCGTACGGTTATTATTCCCATAACCAAGCACCTCCTATGATGTGTAATACATTGTAACACATAAAACAGGAATTGCAAGTATTAAAATAAAGGAAGCGAGGATCTACAAGGTAAACCCTATCTAACAAGTGAACCGTGGAAGCATCTGGTATTGATTAACTTCTGAAATGTTTACCTGAAAATTAGAAAAGCATTCAGATAAAGGATGAAACATAAAACCATTTGGGTCATCGTCTAATAATTTATAGCTAAAGACATGTAATCTATCGAGAGCGTCTTCTGCCTCTCTAGCAGTGGCATCTACAGAAAGTTGGTACGCCAAAAGTTCATAGGGCCAAAGTATTGAAACCGGTCTCGTGAACCCAGGATACTTTGGGACGTCTATCGTAATTGGCAAACGTGGATGAAAAGTTCCACTAGCTAATTTAGATGATAGGCGTTTTTTAAGCTCATCACTAGCATGTAGAGAAATAATAGCTTGATCGATTCCAATTGCCATTTTAGATTTATCCTCTTTAATTATCCAAAAGGACAAAGCCTCATATATGGGGTTTTCATGTCATTACTATAGGAGAAACTGTAGCACTAATTTTCATGATAATTGAGTATACGTCGTAACTACCCGAAATTATTGCGTCCCCGACTGGATTCGAACCAGTGGCCTCAGGATTAGGAATCCTGTGCTCTATCCTGCTGAGCTACGGGGACGTTGTAATGATTTAAGGTACTTAGGTCTGTCTTGCTGGTTTCACTATTATATCTGGTGTCCAAATAGGTGTCCATAATCATTACTTAAGATATCAATTATGTCATTTTAAAACGATTTCTCAACAATCTCTCAGTACGTTTCCTTGTTTCCTTTCCTCTTTTTTGATTTTCCTTTAAAAATGCAAGGGCGTTTGTTCTCTTCTTAGTTTTCAATACTTTCAATTCATTCGAGTAATGTCCTAGGTTTAGTTCATTGATGATGTAGTATTTTGCAATAGCTCTCATTGCTGGGGTTAAGTCAGAAATTTTTTCATAGCTTTCTCTATCGTAACGCCTTAAGGTGGGGTCACGAGTTACATGGGCAATTGCATTCCTACCTTCGCTGTAAAGGAAGTTTCCTACATCGCTACTAAAATTATATTTGCTCTTCAAATTTTTCCTTAGTTCTGATAAACCTGAAATTTTGTTACTAGATAAACCATTTATCCAATTAATTGCTCGTGACTTGTGATTCACACCTCTTACTCTTGGAAGTTCGACGATACTCCAATAGTTTATAAATGAAAAAAAAGGACTATGAGAACTCTGTGCTTCGTTCCATAGCTTCAATGCAAAACGTTGATCGTCATCTGTAACATCGGGTATGCTATGAAAGCTATCTGCTATGTAGCTTCTTATATTTCTTGCTCGAAAGCTTGGTACAACAGCATTTTCCAGTTTGATAGTTCCACTTTTGAAACCGTGACCTGTTCTTCCTAAATATTGAATTCCACCATGCAAATCCCAGCTCAAATAGTCCAAAAGTCTCAATGTCTTTTCAAAGCATTTGTCAGAACCTTCATTCGAATCATCATCTACAATTGTTAAGAGCTTATCACTTTCTTCTTCTGTTCCCCTTATAAAGCGATACTTTTCACCTTCAAACTCAAATATAAATTCGGCGTTTGTGAAATTGCAAGGAGAATTAAAGTGAATAGTCCACAGTGTTGGCATTTTTCATGTTAACAACATTAGTTTTAGAATCATTCATATTTCCTATATTGACTAATTCAACAGCTTTTCTTTTATGATCTGGGATAGGGTGAGAATACCTCATTGTCATTTTCACATCCTTATGTCCCATAAGTTCTTTAATAGTAGCTATATCAACTCCAGCCATTCCTAGAAATGTTCCAAACGTGTGTCTCAGATCATGCAGTGTGCATTTCTCAATTCCAGACCTCTTGAGTGCACCATATAACGCTTTCTTAACAGATTTGTAAGGTTCACCAATTTCATGTGAAAACAGATATACAGAACAATGATTCTTAACAGATTTTAATCTTTGCTTCAAAAATTCATTTATTGGAACATTGCGTGATTCATTATTTTTGCTTTCTTTAACTGTGATATATCCATGCGTTAAACTTATATCTTCCCATTTCAAATTGAGAATTTCATTTCTCCTCATACCACAGCTTCTAGCAATCAGTAAGACTGTTTTTAATGTATCAGATGAAGCATTATACAATTTAAGAAACTCATCATCAGAAACAACTCTAAACTTTTTGGGTGGCTCAGGAAATAGCTTTACTTTCTTTGCTGGGTCTGATGAAGTCATATCCCATTCTATAGCTTTAGTGAACATGTTTTTTAAGCAAGCAAGCTCTCTGTTGATGGTGGCTTTTGCAGGGGGTTTTCCATATCTGGTTTTGTCCGTTTGCCTTTGGGATTTATATTTTTCTATCACCCAAGAATTTATCTGATTAATTGTTTTGCCTCCAAAGTAATTAAGAAGTGCCTTTGAGGAAGTAACATCTCTTTCATAAGACTTCTTGTTACCATTGGAATATTCAAGATATCTTTTCATTAACATGTCAAAGAGTACGGGTTTCTTCGTCTGAGCAATATCAAATTTACCCTCAGCAATTTGACCTTTTCTAATTGATAAAGCCTTTAATGCATCCTGTCTATTGATATGTATAGGGTCTATCCCTGGGATGGTTACTGTCTCCCTTTTTCTTTTACCATCAGGTAAATAATAATCTATATACCAGCGATTATCTTTTTTATATACAGCCATGATTACTTCCTCCCTTTCTTTATTTTTTTTCACATTCCATATATCCAAGCTAAGGCAACTGTCAAGGTTTATAATAATCTACATACCATCTATTGTCTTTTTTATATACTCCCATGGTTATTTCCTCCTACTCTTTATTTCTGTTTCTGGTAATAAGGGTTCTTTAATTTTATAACCTTCCCTTTTCATAACTTCATGAATCCATCCACGGATGAGTTCAGATATGGTTAAATGATTTTTTTTAGCGTATTTTTGCACACAATCAAATTCATCTGTATCAAGCCAAACCTGCAATCTCTTATCCTTAATCTTATCTCTCATGGAAGTATATTATACTCTCATATCAATTAAATGTCAAATGATATTGCTATTTTTATGTTAATTACGTTAATAATGGTGAACCAGAAGAAGGGCTCAATGGGTCATTGGGTTTCTTAATATGTAATTATCTGGTTTCCCCCGGGAGTTGGGTTTTGGAAATATCTTTTAGATCATTGGTTTTTTACTGAATATTAGGGGATTATAGTTAATCTTAGATGTATTAAAAATTAACTGATTCT
>JALLOG010000107.1 GCA_027717645.1 Desulfobacterota bacterium AH_259_B03_O07 | reverse complement strand
ATAATATATATAACATATTCTATGTATATAGTCAATATATTTTAGAATAAAAATATTTAGAATAAAACACCCATTCTCTAACTACTTAGCGGTCTGACAGTTATTAATTTAAAGGGCTTTTAGGTGTACTTTCGAGGGGCTTCTTTTTTCAATTTTTTCTTTCTTTTTGGTGAGTTTTTAAAAATATATTTTTGCTTTTCACGCTGATATAGTAAGGGGTATCCCCCTAAGGGGCATCCACCCCACCCCCCATACCAGGGTATAGAGTCCCATATGCTCTTGATTAGGACAAAAAACCCGCTTGCATGCAGTGAAACCAGTAGATTAAATCATATGTGCTTATATTTCATCTTTTGAAAGTAGTTGGATTCTTGCGCAATATATGTGCATCATACATGTGCCTTATTTCATGGAGTAATGGGGGTGAAGTGAGGCATCGGGTCATTGATTTTGAATTATCTGGTATGAACTTAAATAATGCGTTATGAAGATAAGAGAAATTGAAATATATACACAAATGATTATACCACTCTACGCTTTAAGCTACGAGTGGTTTTAAAAGAAAAAACATAAACTTATAGAAGAGATTAAGTCACATGACAAGGCCTGATACCATTTGTTTTTTTATTTATTGGTTGCTAACAAGCAGCTTCATCTAGCTAATTTAGCTCGATATGTAAATGATTATTATGGAAAACTACATCGAAAGTTGGAGATGGAAATTCAGAATTTGCCAGGCACGTCAGAGCTTGCTGTGCTTCTCCACGGGTCGTGATCTGGATTGTCGAATTAGGATTGTTCGGATCACACTGAAATGATTGAGGCCAGGTTTGGCTATTGCGGCATGGGTTAAGATCAATAGCGTTTCCAGTCTGATGGAAGCTGTTTAGCACGCCACCTTCATCGTCATTTCTTCTCGGATTTCTGTATCCAGAAGTTATGCATAGCGGAAGCCCCCATGCTTCACGGAGCTGATCAGCGATATCCCTTGAAACTTCAATGATAGCTAGCCCAGGACCAAAATCAGACCATCTTGAAAATTCTCTAAACCTGAAGAAAGTGGCCCCAATAAACTGAGTAGCGTTGATAATCGAACCTCTCGCTGGTGTCGCTCTCACAAATCTAGTATTAAAAATTCGTTTATCTACATATTCTTGCCTCAGCTGCGACCGCTCATCTTGCAGTATAAATGCGGCCTCCGACTGCTCTCCTGTGGTGGCTAGAGCGATAATTTCGTAATTAAGCTGTTCGCTAAAACGTGGATTTGTTAGCCCCAGTAAATCTTGATGGCTAGCAGTAAAGGTAATCTGCCGCCCAGACAAACCAGTCGTGTCTACATTAAAGCCTTCATTTATTTCCGTTACTTCCAAGCTTATATTCTGATTCAGAATACTTTGCGGCGCTAGTATGGACACCGTGATTTCATTTTCCCCTTCTGCTGTAGTAAATATACCGTTCGATGGTTGTACACTATTTATAATAAGTTCGCCTATTTCAAACTGAAAGGCATTCCAAAAAGCTCCTGTATCAGGCCCAGAACCATCAGTGGCATTGAAGTCTTCATCATTGAACCCACGGGATCCAGAGAAAATCTGCTCGACTCCGAGGGAGACTACCAAACTCCCAGTCGTAGGGACTAGACCAGCATCAGTCGTTAGTCTAAAAGCATCAACGGCGACTCTATATGTGCCAGGGGGTGGATCAGAGAGAGTAAAAATTTCGGGCCCGAATCCATCCACATCATCTCTATCAAGCTGACCACCTGGTATCCCTCCAAGGTTGCCAAACCACGCATGATTCCCATCGGGATCGAACACATGCAGGTCTAAGTCTGTACCATTAGTGTTCCAATTCAATCTAATTGTTATATCGGGGCTTCCAAGTATAACAGTTATCGGGTTGGTTAAGCCAGTATTTCCATTAGGTCCTGTGGCTCGAATTTCCAACGTGTTTTCACCTGGTAGTAGTGTTACTGCGCTAGAGAAGAATCCCTGTGCATCAGTTGTATCGAACGTATCCTCATCATTCAATGACAGAACAATCCTACTATTGGCTAGTGGATTATTTTCGAACGTAATGAATCCGGATAGATCAAGCACAGATTCAGATGTTTCAGTACCGTCCTGGATCGGTGGATCAATGATAATTTCAGGTGCGGGGCTTCCCAAGGGAGTCAAAATCTCATTTACAATGATACCGCCCGCGGGAACGTTTACAGATACAAAAGTTTCGTTAAAACCTGGCAAGTAAAGTTTTAACTCGTGAATGCCGGGTGTCACGTTCTCAAGTGAAACAGGGGTCCGCTTTCCTGTATTTGCACCGTCTATGTAAACGGTCGCGAATGCAGGAGTTGTTATGACACGTAATTCACCAGACTTAAGGGGTTCGAGGATTGCAGGAACAAACGGGGAGAAAACCATCTCCAACACTTGTAAGGTCACACTGGATGCGGTTCGTATACTAATGGGAAGCTCGACCCAGCCGTCGTCCGAATTACCAAGAGCGACAACGTCACCGATACCGGTATTCGAAGGAAACAATCCTAAATCCACGGGAAGGGTCAATATTACATTTAAGTTAAACCCTTCCCCTATGGGATTGAATACAACAGGTGGACCAACCTGCACATACCTGAAAGGCAGATTAGGCACGTGTTCCGGCTCATGGCTAATGGACGCAGAGAAAGGTCGCCGAGCGGCTTCTGGGGGAATTTCGAAGCTTGCACCAGCCAATGCGCCATCCGTTGCAGCCACCATCCCGCCAAGCGCCGGATCGATCGTCATTGCAGCTTCACTCGGCAAAGACCAAGAAACGTTTACGCTATTCGTTGCAACAATGTTGTCTCCTTCGCGAACTATCACCACTAAAGTATTAACGCCATCCTTAAGTGGATAGCCCTCAACTATAAAGTTTCCAACATTATCCACTTCAATAGGAAAACCGTTGAGATCGGCCTTTAAAGTATCTTGGAACCCGGTTATTGAACCTCTGACATCTACCAGGCGTTCTATCAGCTCCTGACCATCCAATGGCGAGACAATCTCAACGGAGACTGTTTCTCCCACAGGAGGAGGGGTTGGTGTAGGAGTTGGTGAAGGAGTTAGGGTTGGTGTAGGAGTTGGTGTAGGAGTTAGGGTTGGTGTAGGAGTTAGGGTTGGTGTAGGAGTTAGGGTTGGTGTAGGAGTTGGAGTTTCAACTTCTTCCATTTCTTCTTCTTTTTCTCCATCGTCATTACAAGTTGTAATAGATGTAGTAAAAGAAACGCAACACAAAGTTAAAATAGAAACTACAAAGTATCTTATCCTAACTTTCATCTTTTCCCCCCCTTTTATAATCCCATTTTATGCATAAACCTTTTATATCTACATTTACGTTTTACATAGCAGACAGGTATTCGGACAGATAGAAAGGTTTGTTTGTAGGTGGTAACAAATCTCTTAATACTTTCGGAAGGAATAAAAAACGCTCAGAAATATACGTCTTTCGGGAGACAACACTCTCTATCGGAAGAAAACGATTATGTTTAGATCGCACAACAACTACCCCATCATCTTATCCTCATCCTCTGCCTTATTTCTTATTACATTGTAAAACATTTCATATATAGAAGTCAATTATAAATTTTTAGTTTTGAGTTCGTTAGACAGTCTTGCAATGATATACCACGAGTTGGGATGAGTTGGTGGTGAGGGTGGGTTAGTCCCCTTTTGTCAAGCCCAGTTTAAGTTGGAATCATGAATTCTTCGGCTTTATGAGCAAGAGCCGGAAGGAGGGTTAACCTCCCACCGGCTTGGAGTGTACGTTAAGCGATGGTGTAGGTGGGTACATTCAGGGATTAGTTGCAGAGAAGTAAGTCGATTTTCAATGTTATGGGGTGTCATTAAGGGACGTTACACGAGGACAGGTCGATGGGGGGTGAAATTAATAGGACAACACTAAGCCCCGCGGCGTATTCCGTGAGGCAGTCGAAACATGGGATGATCTGCTCTTCGGAAATGGCTAGGGTAGTGATGCCGGCAAACTCCCCGATGGGTATTTCGATCTCACAGCGCAACAAAGGCTCATTGAGGGAGTCGGGGGGGCGACGCTCGATGGACAACTCGGTAAGGCCGCTAAACAAGAAACATATTGGTGATACGGCGTCGACTTCGGGCTCGGGCCATATTGCAGAGTCGAATGGGACGTCGAAATACTTGCATGGGCATTCGCCGCAAGGGTCTTCGAGCGTCTCTTGGACGCAAATTCCATCGTCAATGTCGTCTCCATCTTCGATGCCGTCTAGTTCACACTCTTTAACTTCACAGTCGGGGAGGCCATCACCGTCGTCATCATCACATTCCTGTTCACAGATCAGTCCCATTGGGCACATTGCCTCAGGATCTCCTGGGACACATTCAAATCCAACACTGCAGACCTCGTCATCCTCCTCTAGTTGGGCGTTGGCTTGTGATGATAGAGCCATTACAAGGCCAACTGACAAAACCGTGAACAAGATTACTATGCTAATCTTTCCCATCTCTTGTCGCCTCACCATACATGATATGTTTATTTTCTGGTGAATAATATCATCCCCTTTTATGCATAAACCCACTTTATATAACCCCATTCAAACATAAACCTTTTATCCACCATACTCCGAATAACTTGGTTTGTCAACAAAATGTACTCGTTCAGTACGTTAGTGACACATTGCCTCCTTAAAATATGCTTTTTAGGGGTTCATAGACCCTGGAGTATGTGTAGGTCTTAACTCTCACCTAGACAAACCACGAGTTGGCATGAGTTGGTGGTAGGGGCTTATTCCTATATATACCCATTAAAATTACACCACTAATGTACTTTGAGATAAGGGGTATCCCCTGGGGCAACCAACCCACCCCCCATACCAGGGTATAGAGTCCCCTTGGCTCGTAAATTTGTCAAAAAAACAGCTATCGTAATTTAATATATATAATAGTTTAAATAGGTTAGACGAATAATTAATGCACTGAGCCCCTTAATTTCCATAATTTGAAAAAACGCTATAACATGTAGCAGCCCATTGGCTGCCCCATAGTTTCTAAAATTGGTGAATCAAGAGCACCAAGCAAGCTTGCTATCTACAACCAACGGTATTGACCGAATCAAGACCCTCAAATGCCTGTCCACTAAAGGTCTCTCCCGTCAACCTTGCCCCAAAATCTCCACATGATATACCACTCTCCTTGACTCTGAAGTGTAGTACCTGGTCAATGTCTCCGTCATCATCTTAGTCATCTTCATCATCTTCATCATCTTCATCATCGTCGATCTCAACATCACTCTCACAAGGATCTGGCTCGTCTTGATCAAGTGTGTCACTATCATCAAACAAGACGTGAATACTATCATCTTGTGAAATACTTGACCCGAAGTCCCATTCAACTCTGTCAATCAAATTAAAGCCATCGTTCGTTGAATCCCTTATTTCCAAGAAATCCTGAGTATTTCCTAATCCAGGATTATTAGTAATATCAAATACACGACAATCTGCATCATCGTAAGTATCAGCAAATCTATCAGGAAAAGCTGCAAACACTATTACTTCCCCTGTTTGTACATTTATTGTAACGTCCTCATTTGGCAAAAGGTGATTAGTTGGTGCACCACCAATCCCTCCCACACCTTCAACAAATTTCCATGTAGAATTAGAAGCTATTGAAGTATCTCCAACTATTGTACAAATGCCATTCCCGGTGTTTTGAAGTTCAAACCATTCTCCTTCTGGACCAGTTCTATCATTTCCAATAGCATTTGGTCTAATTTCAGTTATGATCAGGTCATCACACCCGGCTTTTGCATATGCTACAGGTAATAAAATAGCAACTAAACAAACCAAAATTGAAAATCTAAACATATTTAATTACCTCCTTTCTTATTTAACTTGACTTATAGTTTCTCAAAACATTTAAGAAACAATCATATGACACCACCACCTTTAACAGCCCCAAAGAACACGTTTCATAATGATCTTACCATATTTATTGAAATCTTGTATGGAGTTGTACTCGTTCAGTACGTTAGTAACACATTGCCTCCTTTTGTTTTTGTATTTTCTAACCAATTCCTTGAGTTTTTCTATAGTTGAGTCCGTCTTATGGATTATTTCCACTTAAGGAGGCTCAAGACATATGGCAAGAAAGATTAAATTAAATCCTAGTACCCAGCTTTTTAAGGGTGCTAGGATGCTCCGGGACCTAAAAGCTGTATCTAGCTTTAGCGTAGCTAAGATTGTAAAGCGGCTCATCAACAAATGGATAGGTAAAAATATTGTGCGGCGTTTGTGGTTAAGATAGTAACGCGGATAGAGATCTCAGAAGGTATATTACAAACGCGGCTTTGAATGAATACTGCTAGGATCCCCATCCCCTCCTCCTTGGAGGCTTTTAACTCTGTGCTCTCCCAGCTTTGTGCAACCATGATAATGGACAGTGATTTTAACCTCTCTCTGTTGAAACTGTTGAACCTCAAATTCACCAGTTAATTTACCAACAAGTTCCAAATTTTGCCGGGCTGTTTGAATAGCACCTAATGCTACTCGTAGATCACCAGCTTCTTGAGCTTGCAGTAGAATAGCAAGTGAACTTGCTTGGAGGCTCTTAACCTGCTCTAGCAGACTATTACCATGGGACAGAACCTCAGCTTCCTTTGCTTTTACGAGGGTATTGGGTAGGTGTGAAGTTTTATGTCTATGTAGAGAGCCCTTGGTAATACCGAACCGGTTCGCTATGGTTCGTTCTGACTGCCCTTCAATGAGCAGTCTTTCTATTGCACTTCGTTGGGGATTAATACAAATTTTACAACTAGGCACGAATGTTATTGTAACTTATTACATAATCGCAGCATAACCAGGTCTCATCTCTCCATCACTTCCTTTTACATTAACTTCCTCAATCAACTCCAATTTTAATAAACGGTCTAACAACCGGCCTAATGCGACAACATCAATTCTCCCTCCCACCAGGCTATATAGTTGATAATTCGTTAGAGGCCCAGGATATGCTTCTCTGAGCTCCTTAAGTAACAATTGCTCCGCTTCCTGGGTCCTTTCTTTAGAGGTTTTTCTCCTATAGCTCATTTACAGCTTCCCTAATTTAGTTTTTGTTAGGTTGCTTCGTTAGATGACGGTATTCGGTAAGTGGTTCTCCCTATCATCTTTTAGTTAGAATTTATATCCTCTGATAATTCACCTCTTGCCCTCATGGTTAGTATTAGTTCATCTAAGCCCTCAGCAAACTTTAAAAACTCATCACATGATATTATTTTAGTCTTCAGCATTATATTAAATTTATCGCATCTAGGTTGCTCTATTTGCTCTCCAAACCTTAACCAGAAACACTCCATACATATGCCTCGAGCTACCTGCTTTTTTATCTCAATTAGGTTCAAATTCTCTGTCATCTTTTTTGCTTCTCACATCTCATTTTTAGAGCTTCAAATTGAGGATCTTTTAAGGTAATTAATCGTGAAGAAATTACCTTTCCATTTTCGTTAATTTCGTCGATTTGGATTAAATTCTCATTTTTTAGGGTCAAAAATTCCCTCCCTTGTAAGTGGACGTTAGATAAGATCGGAATATTACTGGTTTTACTGTCATTACCGTCATTTTCTAATGATTCCAAGGAGTTACTAATGACGGTATCCATTTCTTTACTGTCAGCTACTGTCATTTTACTGTCAGTACTGTCAGCTACTGTCATTTTACTGTCATTTGTAAGTCCCTGATTTTGTTCATTTAAATCATGTTTTTTTTGTAATGACGGTAATGACGGTAATTTACGGGCTTTCTTAATGGGTGTCTTCTTAACAATAATCTGCCGTGTGCTACCATCTCTTCTATCATCTGTTATTTCAATTCCAACTGTCTTAAGATTTTCTTTTACTTCATTTAAACGCTTCGTTAACCATGCTGCATTCCCTGGCCAATCTCTGGCATTTGTCTTTATTCCTAAACTCTGGGCGAAGTCTGTTAGTTGCGAAAATAATAACGTGGGAGTGCCCTGCCACTCATCCCTTTTTTCCATGAATTCTCTCAAAACACTAGCAACGGTTGATGCCTCCAATACCTCTACGTCATGGAGACCGATATTCTTATAATATGCATTAATAAATGTGGTTGCCCTTTCGCCTAAAGCCTCGGCAATAGCGCATCCCCATACTGCAAAATCGGCCATCCTTGGCTTTTTCTCAAGCTTGATATTAGGGACTAAGCCTATTGTTTTCGATAGCGCATCAAATATTGATCCCAGAATTAAAGGTTTATCCTTATTAAAGTTCTCCCAAAATTCTTTCTCCGGGGTCTTGTCTTCTTCTTCAATCTCTTCTAATTTATAAAGCATGGCTCTATCAAGAAGATCTGCTCTGATTGCTACCTGGCTCAAACCGTTAATGATTACCTTGCTTTTAAAGCTATAAATAAAATCCTCATCGTCGGTATAAAGAACACGCTTTGAAAGACCTTCACCTGTTACTAACCGGCAAACAAGATCACTGAGCCACTCCGGTAAGTAAGACAAATTATCCATTACAATTACCCAGTGATGACTTGCCATCTGAACAAACTCAGCATCATTCCTTGGTGATTTTGTAGTCTTTAAGCTAGATGGATCGACTATTTCTTTCTTAACCCTACCGCCGGTAGTCTTTGCAGCTCCCGTATCTCCCCAGAAAACATCAACTGCATGAGGAGTATCTGGTATAAAACAGTAAACCAAATCAATAACGTTAAGCAATGACCGATTTTCATTTCCGTCATCCTTAATGTTGAAATATGTCTCGACTAAACGTCTAAGATCACCAGCCTTACTTTTTTGTGGTATGACCTGTTCCTCTTGATGGGGGTAATGTTTAAATAATGGTGGGATATCACTGTTCTTTATGATCTTGTAACATTCTGCGGTTACCTCAACTATATCGCTGCCATTCAAATCGTAATAGTATTTCCCATCTCTGTGTGCAACCCTAATGTGTAATTTGTGTTGAGATCCATCGAAACAAGCCTTTGATTCAATAACATTAAATGCTGAATTTATGGCCTCGCTACTCGGCGCCTTGCGATATTTTTCCCAGAATGCTCTTGATATCCATCGCCGGACGTTCCGATCTCTTACGCGGTGAATAACATAATCCTCTTTTACCGGCATTTGTATGTAAGGATCTCCATTCTCATCGTGAAAAAGTATGGCCTCTGACGATTCTACCAGATCGATCAGCCTATCCGCCTGACTCCTCTTTCCTTGTGATCCAGATTGGTCTTCCTCTATCATTGATGCCGTTGCGCCTATTTCTTTACCGATTTCAGCACTTTCATCGCGCATAGATGTTTGACTCCCGTTCAATGGATTGAATTAGCCTATGTGCCTTTTTCCATAACTCCCTTTTCAACTGAACCTGTTTAAGTCGCGCAACTTCATTCTTGGTGTTCCCCTGAATCGCGAGGTAGGCCAAATTCCCCATATAGACAAACGCACTATCACTTGGACAAAGTGAATTGACCCTTTTAATTTTGCCCTTCTTAATAAGGTATTGTCGTATTTCTAGGTCGCCTATGGGTAGATTTTTAGACTTCATTTCTACAATCGTATTGAAAATAATCTTGTCCCTTTCCTCGTAAAAAAGATTAGGCGTGATGTTATGCTTATCAATCAAATCTGGATTCTCTATGCAGCAACCAAGTAGGTTCTTTTCGCAACTCTCAGAGCGAGGTAAGGGTTTCACTTTTCGTTTATCGGCCTTACCTTGTTTTGCTCAACCCAGGCTCGAAGCTCCTCAGGATCAAAAAATATCCTACGCAGGCCTACTCTCACGAATGGGATGTTTCTCGCTCTCAACAACCAGCGGAGTTGATTCGTCGTAAACGAATATCTTTTTAGAACCTCATCGAAGCTAATTAAAGACTCATTCATTTAATTGTCTCCTTTTGCATTGATAGGTATTATTTTAGAATAGGGGGTAACGGTGAGATACTCCCGTTTTTTTACGCTTTTTTTCGGGAGTATTAAATGTCGCTGAAATTATTAGACTTCTTAGCTTTTAGGTGGGGTTAATTCTTTGAGAATCTGGAAGGGTTTTATTATTTCTTCAACCGCTTCGGCAAGTCTCTTAGATACGTCAAGTTCAACAAGTCTTTCAAATACCTCATTAAATTCATGTCTGAAATGCTCCCTTCTCAGATAATTATTATAAGCCTGATTGTCACTATGAAGGAAGGACTTGTCAGATATAGGCTCTTTAACAGATTTTTTAAGCTCCCAGTAAAGGTTGTAGAGAGTTTTGAATGAAACATAATTCATATCTGCTACGATCCTAAGCGCAAAATTACGGCAAGTATTAACGGGGTGTGCGTCCTGTTCGGGAATTTTCCTTACAGCCTTTTTTGACAATCCCCTATTGAAACGTTGCTTACTTTTCTCATTCAATACCCTAATTATTTCTGTATGTTTCCTTCCCCTCTTGGGTAGACTTTCCCTTAATTCATTGGTTAGTGTATCCACCTCAAGAAGTAGCCTCTCAGGATTATGTCTATATTTATCTAACGTACGCCTCGGGTGCTTTAGAATATAGGCTTTCAAGCCGGCTTTCTCGAGTATCTTCTCGGGGTTATTCTTAAATGTCTTACCAGATACAAGTTTGAGTTTTCTTTTATAAGATACGAAGGTAAGTAAAGCCTTCCCCCCGGATTTGTCATTATCAAATAGACAGGCGTCGCTTAATTTTTCAACGGCGTATCTAACGTTAAAATCTTCATGAGTAGAGTTGGGATCACTCTTTACGCGTTGTAGAAATTCCCCTACAGTAATCAAGCGGTGGATGGGTTCTTTTAAGTCAAGTTGCTTTCTGGTATGCTTTCTCACGTTCAAACTCTTTAGGCTGGGTAATTTCTTAAGGGGAATGCTCGGCCTGTTTTTTCATTGCTACAGAAATTGCTACAGAACCACTCTCATTTTAACACAATCTGGCTCGTTTAACCACCAATACAATTTTCATAGGAAGTGTTAAATCCCCTTTAAAATCAGGGATTTCCCAACTCATTACGTTTTACCTCAAATTAACACAAGTTAATGGAAAGGGATTGTAAATCCCCTGCTCTACCTAGCTGAGCTAGCAGCCCTTTGTAATAATTACAGTGACTTATGA
>JALLOG010000106.1 GCA_027717645.1 Desulfobacterota bacterium AH_259_B03_O07 | reverse complement strand
CTTAAATTATTTTACTTTGTCTTGATACAAAGTAACAAAAATCAAGGGCTGTCAAAAAATTAGGATTTATTAAATCAATTCCTACAGCTAAAAATATTTAATTCAGCCCCAACCCTAAATCTTTTTTTAACGCTTTCGGAATTGATTTTGGCAATTTTTTGAATGCCCGTATAAACCATTTTTTTTAAAAGGTTTAGAGATAAGATGCATTGAAGGTCTAAGATATTATCTTCGAATTATTTAATATCTACTGCTATGACGAGAGTTCTAGGTCTAATCTTGTAAAGGGGGTAAATCTAACATTGAAGGTTGAAGATATAAAAAACGTGGGGGTCATAGGAGCAGGAACTATGGGCTCTGGGATTGCTCAAGTTGTTTCATCTAGTGATAAAAACGTTGTACTTGCAGATGTCTCTGATTCGGCGCTCGCGAGAGGGATAAAGTCCATTGAGAAAAGCGTTGGCAGATTGGTTAAGAAGGGAGTACTGGAAGAGGAAAATAGCAAATCAATATTATCAAGAATTGAGACTACTACAGAATTTGAAGGTCTAAGGGGAGTTGATTTAGTGATAGAGGCTATCTTTGAAGATATGAATATCAAGAAGGAGACATTTCAAAAGCTAGACGATTTTACAAGGCCTGAAGTAATTTTGGCGACTAATACGTCTTCACTTCCGATTATAGAAATCGCGGCAGCTACTAGTAGACCTGACAAGGTTGTGGGAATGCATTTTTTCAATCCTGCTCCGCTTATGCAGCTAGTAGAAATAATAAAAACACTCAGTACCTCTGACGAAACAGTTGATCTCGTTTATCAGTTTAGTAAAGCGATCGGAAAAGAGCCAGTTAGAACGAAGGATATCCCGGGATTCATTGTGAATCGAATATTAGTCCCAATGCTTAATGAAGCAGTGTTTGCTCTGGAGGATGGAGTTGGCAGTGTTGAGGACATTGATAAAGCGATGAAGCTGGGCACAAATCATCCTATTGGACCATTAGCGTTGATAGACCTTATAGGTTTAGACGTGACCCTAGATGTCATGGACGTTTTTTACAGGGAGTTTCAGGACTCAAAATATCGTGCTGCTCCTCTCCTAAGACAAATGGTAAGGGCTGGTTGGTTGGGTAGGAAGTCAGGAAAAGGATTTTACGAATACTAATTTAAAGAACTTCTTCTTTATAAGCCTCAGAGCTTCTAAATGTATATTTAAACAAGTCTGCTGTTGATATTATGCCAACTAGTTTCCTTTTGTCCATAACAGGTAGATATCTAACATTTTCTTCGTACATTACCCTAAGCACATCATCAACACTGTCATATGCCTGTGCACATTTAACACTTTCGGTCATAACATCTTTTATTCTTGTATTTTCAAGGTCTTTACCTTCCGCTACAACACGGGCAAGAAGGTCGCGTTGAGTAAAAATGCCAAAGGTAGGTCCTTCCATTTGAACAATTAAAGCACCTATATCATTCTTTGCCATCATTTCTACAGCTTGTTTTGCCGAAGTATTTTGATTTACTGATAATACGTTTTTAGTCATTATTTCATGTGCTTTCATTAAATAATTACCTCTATAATACACATTATACCTTAATCTAGTAATTTGTAATTAGGTTTTAACTTTATAATTCCCTTAAGCTTGGTACGGGGCTTCTTTTTAGAGTTTTTTTACCATTTCAAGATGTTGACAATCTATAGTTAATCGACATACTTATCCGCCGAATCATCTATATTTAAACCAAATTGTAATTGGAGGTTTATATGAAATTTGAATTTATTAAATATGAAAAAGAGCCCGGTGATATAGGAATTTTAACAATGAACCGACCGAAGGTTTTAAACGCCCTTAGTTGGCAAACCCTAAGGGAGCTTAGAGAATTTCTTGAAAATATACTGCCGAAAGAAAGCCTGAAAACACTAATTTTCACAGGAGCAGGTGACAAAGCTTTCGTTGCTGGTGCAGATATAGCTGAGATGAACAAGATGAATGACCAAGCGTTCCAAGAGTATGTGGATTTTGCTCATAGGGTCTATGAATTGATAGAAAATGACCCCAGCCCCTCTATAGCGGCTATAAATGGTTATGCGCTGGGGGGTGGATGTGAGCTTGCACTTGCTTGTGACATAAGGATTGCTTCAGAGAAAGCAAGGCTTGGATTTCCTGAAGTGAAGCTTGGTATTTTCCCTGGTTGGGGAGGAACACAGAGGGTTACGAGAGTACTAGGACTAGGTAAAACAAAAGAGCTCGTATTCACCGGAGAAATGATAGACTCACAAGAAGCTCTTAGGATTGGTCTTGTAGAAAGGGTGGTCCCAAATGACAGATTAATGGATGAAGCGAGAAGTCTTGCCCTTACAATTGCTAAGAACGGTCCAAGAGCGGTAAGGATGGCAAAGACTGCAATAAATTCCGGATCAGAAATGGATCTACAGAGAGCATTATTACTTGAGAAAACTCTTGTCTCACTTTGTTTTGATTCGGAGGACAGAATTGAGGGAATGACTGCATTTCTTGAAAAAAGAAAACCCAATTTTAACGGCAACTAAATTTTCCTAAACAAATAATTATTGAAGAGGATTGAACGTGGATATTCCTAATTCATGAAGAGTAAAGATTAAGGAACACGTTTTTTAATATCTGTATCATAATATTTAGTTTAGTTCATAAGTTTAAATGATCGATATCCCGACGAAATATTAATTCCCCTTACTTTGAATTCTCAAACTCTACTGTTAAGCTTGCTCTCTGTTAATTTTAATAGAGATTGTTTTTGCAGGTGCGAATAAAGCACTTGACAAATTAAAGGCCTTTATGTAAATTATCACCTCGCAAATGTGTACCTTAACTTTAAGTCCTAATAAATTGTTTCTGAATGAACTGGGCTACTTAGGTTCTTATTACTTCAAATACAGAACTTATATTCACATCTAAACTTATTTTATACGAATAAATTATTATTGAAACTAATTTTTTATTAAGCAACTGCGTAACGGAAATTTAATAGAAATTAACAAAAGTTTTTGCTGGTGCAAAATGATATTGTAAAGGAGAGGTGAGACATGGGTCTTAATAGAGAGTTTGTAGGTCATGAATACGAACCAATAATTCACACGGTTAGTGAAGAGGAAATAAGGGAATATGCTTGGGCAATTGGTGCCCGAAATTTGGCATATTTTAATTATAATGGCGCTTTGAGTCCAACGGCACCCAAGGGTATGGCTCCTCCGAGTTACGCTGTTGTTTATGAGTTGCCAATTCTCGAGAGGTTGTGGTCAGATCCAAAGCTTCATGGTGGAGAGGAACAAGCCAGAAAAAATGTCCTAATGCTTGTCCATGGTGATCAACAAATGCGGTTTTACAAACCAATAAGACCAGGGGATAAGCTTGAATTTAAAATCAAAATATCCAATATAGAAGACAAGGGTAGTGGTGAATTATTAGTCTTTAACGTTGTTACAAATGATGAAGCAGGTGATAAAGTGGTGGAGTCGGATTGGGGTCTTTTCATAAGAGGTATTGGTAGTGGTCAGAAATCTAAGCAGGCATCTAAAAAGCGAGAAGCTGCATCAACTGAGAATCCGCAACTAGCATTTAGAAAGACCATAAGGGTTCCCAATGATATAACCTATAGATATGCTGAGGCAGCACATGACCAGAATCCTATTCATGTTGAAGAAGAGGTCGCTAAGAAGGCCGGTCTTAAGGGAATAGTCGTTCATGGACTTTGTACAATGTCTATGGCTATGAGAGCTATCATCGAGTGTTATATAGACAGCGATCCGACAAAGTTGCTTCAACTTGGTGTGCGATTTGCAAGCCCGGTTTATCCTGGGGATATACTCATAGCTGATGGTTGGGAAATCAGAAATCGAGAAGGAAATACCTTACTAGGCTTTGAAGTAACTCGGCTGAGTGATGATGTTAAAGTTATAAAGAGAGGTACTGCTGAAGTATCTGTTTGATTGACTTTTAAAAAGTTATTAAACTTTATAATCTAATTTATATAATCTTTCTGAATTAAAAAGCAGAGTTCATCCATAAGATCTCTTCTTTTTATTATAAGTTCTAGGCCTATAGAGCTTTTCTTCTAATAGTTCTAGTAAAGAATTAAAAGTTTCTTTTTTAAAAGCGGATATTAATGGCGCTCTGTATGCACTCTTTAGTCTATCTATTGTTTCGGTAGAGGCAGAATCAATCTTATTAAAAACTATGATTCTGGGGATCGTGTCAGAGCCTGTAATTCCCAGAATTGTTTCTACAGACTCGATTCTTTTATCTACTAGTGGATCAGTGGAATCTGCCACTTGAATCAGCAGTGAAGACTCACCCATTTCTTCGAGTGTGGCACGAAAGGCTTTTATTAGTTCATTTGGTAAATTTCTTATAAATCCTACAGTATCCGTTATCAGTATTTCCCTGTTACTGGGGAGGACGATCCTCCTAGTCGTGGGATTTAGGGTTGAAAAAAGTTTATTCTCTACAACAACATTACTTTTTGTTAGTGCGTTAAATAGAGTCGATTTGCCGACATTCGTATAACCTATCAATGTAACTGTCGGTATTCCAGTTTCTGTCCTTTTTTTTCTGGTATGTTCCCTTCTTTTCACCAGCTGATTGGTTTGTTTTTCAAGATGTTCAATCTGTTTTCTTAATCTTCTTCTTTCCTCTTCAAGCTTTTTTTCACCGGGTCCCCTTGTACCAATTCCTCCAGCAAGCTGAGACAGCTCAACACCCCTGCCGGTAAGTCTGGGGAGCATGTAGCGTAGCTGTGCAAGTTGTACCTGGATTTTCCCTTCACTAGTTACAGCGTGTTTTGCAAAGATCTCAAGTATTAATTGAGTCCTATCGATTACGATTAAATTGGTTTTTTCTGAAATAGACGTTACCTGAGCAGGGGATAATTCGAGATCAAAGATGAGTGATTCAGCTCCTACTTGCCTGGCTCTGAGAATAACCTCTTCGAGTTTTCCCTTTCCAATTAGGTATCTTGGATCTATGTGTTTTCTACTTTGAAGAGTTTTATCTAATACGACTCTATCAGCGGATCTTGCGAGTGATTCAAGTTCTTTTAACGATTCTTCAGCATCCTTTCTGTATTTTGTAAATACACCGATTAGAAATGCACCTTCCTTTTCTTTCATGCCTCCAATATCAAAATATGATTTTTCGATTTCTTCTTCTATATCGCTGACGAGTTCTTCAAAATTAATGTCTACTCTTCCTAGGTCATTATAGTTTATTATCTTCCACATTTGATCTCGATGGTTTGGAGGGAGTATGTGAGCAATTTGAAATCTTCCCGGGCTGCCGTTTTCTCTTACCTCAAGCACACCTATTAAGTCTAACCTTTCATTTAAAAGTGTTACGAGGTCCGGGTGAGAAAGATTATGGTTTTTTAAATGAGTATGTAAAAGACGATAACCCCTAAGCCTATATTTTGCTTCTCTAGGTCTTTGAAGTTTATCGAAGGGAAGATGATGAGAATCTCCAATGAATATCGTTTCTACTCTACCTTTTCTGTTAACGAGCATAGTAATACCTTTTTTGAGCTCATGTGATATATTAGAAAGTGATCTTGCCAGTTCTAATGTAATTATTTCTTTGGGGGGTATTTTCCTTTTATAAAGTCTTGAAAGATTTCGAATATGGCTTGTTTTTAGCCCTGATACATTTCCTTGAATTTTCTCTATACTGTTTTCCTCCGTAACTAAAATGAAATAATTGTTAAAAGAGTTTAAGTAGTTTTATTGTTTACATCTTTTGACCCCATCACCATCGATTACTTTGATAAAGCTTGTTAAAAACAATAATATAACATGAAATTATAACAATCATTATTTCTTAGCACAAGCTTGTAATTGTTGTATGATTTATAATGCTGTTTTATATCAAATGTAAGTCCAATTTAGGGTATAGTTGATGCAAAATTTTAAGGAAGCGATAATGGGAATAGCCAACGGTAGAGAAGGTGCTTATTCTAAGACTAAAACAGAAGCTTTATCAAATGAGATTGAAACCCGTATTCACGAGGTTATCGAGATTTTGTTTAAACAGACAGAATTAGGGGTAAGAATATACAATGAGGAAAGTGATAATTTTAAGCTTTCGATCTTTAGATTACCTAGGGAATTTATAACAATATTCTTGAATATCCCAAGTGATCGGATTGGATTTTGCTTGACGTCCGAAGAAAAATTCGTCCTTTTTTTAGAAGAATCTCCCGACAAAATTCTTATCTTAGGAAAGAAAATACCAAAGGAAGAAAACAGAGAGTTCGCGTTAAACAGGGCTATTCAGCTCATTAAATTGCAATATGAAAAGGTTGGTGATAGATACGCGTTTAAAGACAATACTGGATCTACCATTGATCATAAAGAGATAATTGTTCATATAATAAAATGGTTAGTAAATTAAATCGAGATTAAGGATGTAGCACCACGTGTGTTAGTGATACAAGAATTATGATTGAAGCAATTAAAGCGACAATTCCTAAGATATAGAATGCACCTATTTTTTCATTTTCTTCCATGGCGAATTGATTATAACTAATAAAGGGGTTTTGTAAAGATTGAGTCTTTCAATATTTGCAAAGTTGATTATTCTTAGTTAATTTAAAGAAAAATGATTGAATATGTATCACCATTTTTTAGACCTCCAAGTGAGGCAAAGAGCTTCATCCTTCAGGCTACCATAGGCTGCTCTCATAACGAATGCACATATTGTGCCATGTATAGAAAGGAAGAACAGCGTTTCCGGGTTCGTCCAATGGATGAAATCAAATCAATTATAGATGAAGCTTCTGATTTCGGTCATATAACAGATCGAGTGTTTATTGCTGATGGGAATGCCCTCGTGCTGTCTCAAAAAAAACTTGTTGAAATTCTTGGGTATCTTCGAGACAGATGTGTCAGGCTTGAACGAATAAGGATGTATGCAAATGTGGGGGATATCTTAAGAAAAGGAGTAGATAATCTAAAAGAGCTTAGGGAACTAGGGTTGGATATGGTTTATATCGGCTTTGAAAGTGGGGATGACATAGTTCTTGAAAGAATAAGGAAAGGTGCTAACTACGATGAAACCGTGAGAGCCTCGAATATGCTTAAAGAAGCATTAATAGAAAACTCCGCAATGGTTCTTTTAGGTGTAGGGGGAGTCGAAAGAAGTCTTGAACATGCGGAGGCAACAGGGAGATTGTTAACTGCTACGGATCCTGAATATGTTGGTGCTTTGTCGCTTCAACTAAGACCAGGAGCTCCCATATTCGAAGAGTGGGAACAAGGAAAATTCGAGCTTCCAGATAAATTTCAGATGATAAAGGAGCTTGAAATCATGGTAGAGAACACAAATCTTACAGGTGGTTATTTCTTTTCAAACCATATTTCAAATTATTTGCCAATAAAGGCAAAGTTTCCACGTGATAAAGAAAAAGTGCTCAGTCAGATAAGGGAAATATTAAATAAAAAGGACGAATCCATTTTACGTCCCGATTACTACAGGGATGTCATAAATCAATACTAGTATTCAGTAGTCAGAAGACAGAATTCAGGAGGAGGAAGAAAAGTCTGACAACTGACTTCTAAATAATTACGTCACATTTTAAGGAGAGCATAGATGAAACGAATAGCTACTATTTCACCTGTTTGGGGATGTAGTGTAGCTGAATTGCGGGATCTAGCTAGTGAGGCAGAATCAGGTGGTTTTGAAGCCATTTTTTCACCGGAAGTTCCTCCGTATAGTGCTATAGCGAATGCACAGGTCTTTGCAGAAGTTACATCAACTATTAAAGTAGGTACATGGATTACGAACATATACATGCGCCAGGCTGTTGCTACAACTGCAGAGGCACTTACAGTTCAGGAGGTATCTGAAGGAAGAATGGTTTTGGGCTTAGGTGTTAGTCATAAACCTGTTAATGATCGATATGGAATCGATATGGGTAACCCCATTGAAAAGATGAGAGAATATGTAACTGCAGTTAAATCGTTTGCAGACGGAAGTTCTCCACTACTCACCGTGAAAAGACAACTTCCAGAGTTACCCGTTTACATCGCCGGGCTTACAAGGGGAGCAGCTGAATTAGCTGGAGAAGTTGCTGATGGTATTATGCCGTATCTTGCTACCCCTGAATATATGCAAAAACTCAAAGCTTACATCTTGGATGGTGCCAATAAAGCTGGGCGCAATGCATCTGATATTGATGTCACTAATGGAATTCCTTCCTTTATTTCGGATGACTTAGAAGCGGCTAGAAACGCGGGGAAGCGTGGATTATCTGGTTATACAAGGTTTCCTTTTTATCAGCGAATGATTAGAAACATAGGATTTGGTGACGTCATAGATAAAATACAGGATGGCACCAAACCCGCAGAAGCTTTTTCAGACGAATTGCTAGATGCCATTGCTCTTGTTGGTCCACCTGACAGATGCAGGGCAAGGTTGGAAGACCATAGGTCAGCTGGGGTAGATCTACCGATTATAGTTCCGGGACCAGTAGGTAAACAAAGCAATATCGAGGTTATGAAAAATACACTGGAGACTTTTTCTGCTTAGGTTCGTCTGGTAATACTCGATGGAATTACGTACAATTTTAATCAATCATTTCCTTTCAGTTGATATAAATTTCAAGGAGGTTAGCTACCAGTCTTGCTGGTGAGCTATTATGCAACGAGCAAGACTCGTTGCCTACCCGATTGCCGGAGTGGGACCCTATCCGTTGTCATGCCCGAACTTTTAAATTGGACATCCAAGAAAAGAATGAAAGTCTGTTAGTGCTTACTGAGAATGCGACTAGGGTATTTAGCGGTAATCTCGAACTCGACCGAGAGATCTTTCCCTGATTTGAACCCATAGAAATGGGACATGGAGGAAAATATGAAAAGCTATCGTAAGGAATTATGGTTTAATACGCCAACAAGAAGGGCTTTTATAAATATTACATCCCAAATTGAAGAATGTCTTAGAGCAAGCGGAATAATGGAGGGATTTGTATTGGTAAATGCCATGCATATCACGGCATCTGTATTCATAAACGACGACGAATCGGGTCTTCATCAGGATTACGAAGTCTGGCTTGAAAACCTTGCTCCGCATGAGCCAGTATCTCAATATCGTCATAATGTTACGGAAGATAATGCAGACGCACATATGAAGAGGCAAATAATGGGGAGAGAAGTGGTCGTGGCAATAACTGAGGGAAAATTAGATTTCGGACCCTGGGAGCAAATTTTTTATGGTGAGTTTGATGGTAAGAGGAAGAAAAGAGTTTTGGTAAAGATTATTGGCGAATGAAATTATGCTAACCGTGGTTTTATATCAACTCTAACTTTTCTAAAGAATTATTTCTTAAGCAAGCAACATTCATAGCCTACTATATGTTTCCCGCAGAACCTTTCTTATTATCTTGCCGTTTGCTGTTTTCGGTATTGAGTCGATGAATATTATTTCTCTTGGACATTTATATTTAGCGAGTCGGCTAATTGAATAATCTAATAGCTCGTCTTTTAGTTTTTCCGAACGATTGCTGTCTTTTAAGATTACGAAAGCAGTCGTAATTGTCTTATCTTGTTCAACATTTATTCCAGCTACGGCACATTCATTCACTTTTGGATGTTCACTTAAAACCCTCTCTACTTCATAAGGGGATACTCTGTATCCGAATGTCGTGATTATATCGTCTTTTCTCCCAACAATCCAATAGTAGCCATATTCATCCTTGTAAAAGTGATCCCCGCTAATAAACCAATTGTCTTTATACATCTCTGCAGTTTCCTTTGTTCTATTCCAATAATGTAGCATTAGACCCGGATCATTTTTGGGAGTAGCTAGCACTCCAATTTCACCAATATCCGCGTCTTTCCCTTCCTCGTTTAACAATTTTGAAGTGTGTCCTGGTTGAGGTTTGCCGGGGGAGCCGGGTCTTATCGGCATTCCCGGCATATTTGAAAGGTAATAGCTGAATTCACTCATTCCAAGTCCATCAAATAATTCAACGCCCAATTTTTCTTTCCATAGACTAAAAAGTTCTTCACTTAAATGCTCGCCTGCACTCAGGGCGTGATGGAGATCAGAAAGATCAGGTTTTATCTCATCATGTATTCGTAGCATCTGTCTATATACTGTCGGAACTGCCATGAATACGTTAACTCGGTACTTATCGATTAGATTAAAGAATTTTTTTGGATTATGCTCACCACCATAAATAACTGTAGAACTCCCGTGCCGCCAAGGGTCAATACAACCTGTTCCAAGGGTATAGGTCCAATTGAGCTTGCCAGCGTGCATAACTATGTAATCCTTCTTTAGAGCCTGCCAGTATAATGCAGCCGGATCATGCGCAATTAGTGCACGTTGGGCATGGACTACCCCTTTTGGGTAGCCCGTCGTTCCAGACGTATAACAAATATAAGCCATCTCATCTGCTCTTGTATCTGGAACATTTAGTTCGCTATTGGAATTGTCTACTATAGCGTCGAAGTCTATGCAACTTAAGGGTGCTCGTCTACCAAGAATCAAAACTTGATTAAAATTATTGAATCTGCCCGTATTTGTTTCTACAGATTCATATAATTCATAGTTCGTGATTACACCTCTTGCTCCACTGTCATCGAGGATGTATCCAATTTCTTCACCCGTTAGCATCGTACTTGTGGGTATTGGGACAACACCTATCTTAATTGCACCGAGAAAACAAAATGGGAATTCCGGAATATTCGGTAGTCGAATTATTACACGGTCGCTTCTTTTAAAACCTAGTGATAAAAGTGCGTTACCAATTTTATTTGTAATTATTGACAGATCTAAAAAAGTATACTGTTTTGTTTCTCCTTCTTCATTTTCCCAGTAAAGAGCGACCTTGTTCCTGTGAGATTCTTTTTTTGCTTGTTTGTCGGTGCAGTCTCGGCCGATGTTGTAATGTTTTGGAATGTGCCAAGTCCATGAATGACATAGTTTTTCGTAATTAAAACCCATTAGGTGGTAGTGATAGGAAGTTAATTTTTGTTTAGAAATTTACATTGAAAATTCTAAAATTCAATTTCTATTTCTTACGCCTGATCTACTGTAAAAGTATATGGCAATAACTTAAACTTGATAATTCCCTACAGCTTGATACAGGGTTTCTACTATCAATGACTGGCATAGGCTCGCGTTGAAAAGAACGCGTCATTGCTGTAGATGTCACGTAATTCGAGGGCAGAATCCAAAAAAATAATAAATTTTCTCGAACTTTACTCATCCGTCATCCTCGA
>JALLOG010000105.1 GCA_027717645.1 Desulfobacterota bacterium AH_259_B03_O07 | reverse complement strand
TTTCACGAAAACAGATATTTAATTTACACAGCCTGGGTCAATAGTTCGGCATTATACAACATTGCAAGCCAGAAACACGCTCAAACAAGATTCACAACACGCATTTGTCAATTGTGAGGATACGACCACATTCATATATTTTCTATTTACACTTTATAATCTCTTAATCTAACCCATTCACGATCGAGGTTTTTTATGTACCAAAACCACCAACCATTCACACTTTTCCTATCAATAACCGACATGGCTGCTGCTGTAGGAGTAGTGTATTCGTTACTATTTAACTTAATTATTCCTTTTGGTGTTAATACAGCTTTGTATTCATTTCCTTTATACGTTCGGTAAAGTGGAGTATTTTTTTTAACGAGGTCTTTTAGGTGACGTTTAACTCTTGTTCTTTTTAATTTTGTTTGTTTTGAGTTAACTTTTCCAAACATCTCTGCAAACTCTCGCCTTTGCTTTTGCTTTACTAAATTTTTTAATTGTTTTAGCAACGCACTACTTGACTTACCTTTTGGCCTTACTTTATTACCTTTGGGGTTAGCAATTCTAACTAGTAATGATTCTATCTCGTTAATATGATCTTCCTTTCTCACTAAATACAGACTGAAATGAGACCAACTTGCATAATGCCTGTCACGAAGATGATGTTTAACCCGTTTTCTTAAGTCGGTTGATTTTCCCACATAATAAAGCTCATTGCTATCATAGAGTGCATAAATACCAGGCGAACTACCTATTAACTCAGTAATAAGTTTATAATGTTGTTTGAATAGGTTTTTTGAAAGATTTTCTAAACTATGAGTTAATAAGCTCCTAGTTCTTCTTCTTTTCAACATATCATTAGTTTCTTAACAGTATGTTTATAAATTTGAATTGTATTATATATTTAAGAATTTCACAATAAAAAATTGGGTTCTGTCCCAATTGTTTTAGTTTTAATCACTACCCTGTTGCTTGTTTAAGGGACAAAAACATTTTGATTGCGCCATTCTATAAATTCATTTGATGGGTAATTATATTTCTGGTGGGGCAAAGTTATTAATTGATTTCCTTGCAAAGCGTAATATTCTTTTCCGTTATCATAATCTCCTTTGATACGTTTACTAACTTCAACCCTAAATTCATTGTTAATTGTTAAATATCCCACATCAAATAATCTATGTATATCAGATCTAAGTAATAGTCCGTTTTTAACACTATTAGGGCCTGAATCCGAGAAAGGCTTTATATGGGAAGCTTCTAATACCGGTAACGTTCGTTCTCCGGTTATTGCACATTTTCTATTGTATGCTTCCGTTACTAATACACGAAAAGCTCCCTGTCCTAGACGAACTTTTGCTAAATATTCCGATGTCTTAGGCGTAGTTTCTCTAGCAAGTAATAAACTTTCCTCAGTCTCAGTATTTGATATGGTCTTATTTCTTAAGCGATTCTGGACTGCCTCCCATAATGATGACCCTATAGGTTCATTATTATCATACGTTTTTCCCCTTACTATATTAGGACTCCAATCTTTTGGAGCTGGTAACCATTCTTCTCTTTTAAAAAAGAAAGGGTTGGTCAAAACGATACACCCTATAACCGGATTGTTAGTTTTCTTGCTGGGTTGCTCTCGATATTTCACGATTCTGGAACGAAGAATCTCATAACTTGGTGCACCATTTTTTTCTTCGAATGCTTGCCATGCAATCGAAATTGGTAAAGAAGAATAGCTGATGAAGAAACCTCCGCCGGCTATATAGTTTAAGGGACTGTGAAGTTTGAATAAGAAAAGCCCGCCAATAGAAACTGCTTGAAATTTTGAAATAGCGCTGGGTTGCCAGAAATTTACTTCATCTGCTGGAGGTGAAAGATTAGATAAAAAATCAAACCAATCTTTATCAGTAATACCTACCCAGAATTTCATTTTGGTTATAACTTAAATTTACAATTATAGCTCAGATACATAATATTATAAGTTATTCGTTTACAATTAGAAAAGATCGTAAGGCGTATATTAAACTAAAGACCAGATGGACGTCCGGCGGCGAATTAAATATTAAATGAATGGTTGCGTCCCATTTTAAATGAAATAGCATGAAACTGAACGAATCCGAAACCAGACAACAGATTATAGATAAACGTCTTTCCAAAGCAGGATGGAACGTAAAAGATCCTTCTGAAGTTACTGAAGAGTTAGATATTAGAGTAGATGAAAAGAGGCTTCGTGAAACAAGAGGTAGGTATGAAGGCCATCTTTTTGCCGATTATGCGCTTTTAGGTAAGGATGGATATCCGTTGGCAATAGTCGAGGCAAAGAAAACATCCCGAGATGCTGAAGAGGGCAAAGAACAGGCTTTTATATATGCTAAGGAAATTCAAAAAATCAATCCCGGAAAAGACATACCTTTTGTCACATATACTAACGGGTATGAAATACATTTTTGGGATACTGAGCGTTACCCTCCAAGGAAAGTTTATGGATTCCCAACCAGAGATGATTTGGATCGCATTCGTTTTCTCAGAAATAATTCCACAACACTTAGCGAAGAGTTAATTAATAAAGATATTGCGGGTAGATCCTATCAAATACAGGCAATACGTGCAGTATTAGAATCAATTCAAAAGAAACAAAGAAAGTTTCTTCTTGTTATGGCTACCGGCACCGGTAAGACCAGAGTCTGTATTGCACTGGTAGATGTACTTATGAGTGCTAGTTGGGTTCAAAGAGTTCTTTTCTTGGTTGATAGAGTTGCATTGAGAGATCAGGCTTTGGAGGCTTTTAAGGAGCATTTGCCTAATGCACCTTCTTGGCCAAAAACGGAAGGTCACTCTGTTGAAAAGGAATTTGCAACAGACAGAAGAGTTTATGTTAGCACATATCCAACAATGCTTAACGAAATTGAAAGCGATGATTGCAAACTATCACCTCACTTTTTTGATTTGATAGTGGCCGATGAAAGCCATCGTTCTATCTACAATGTGTATAAAAACATATTTGAATACTTTGATTCAATGCAGCTCGGTCTCACCGCAACACCCACGGACCATATAGATCACAATACTTTTGAACTATTTGAATGCGAAAACGAGATGCCTACTTTTAATTATTCCTATGAAGAGGCCATTAATAATATTCCTCCTTACCTTTCAGATTTTGAGGTGCTGAAAATACGAAGCAAGTTTATGAAAGAGGGTATAAGTAGTCGTACTATGACACCTGAGGATGCTAAGAAATTATTAGCTGAAGGTAAAGATCCGGACGAGATTGATTATGAAGGATCGGAACTTGAAAGAACTGTTACTAATAAGGGTACTAATGCACTTATTGTTAGAGAATTCATGGAGGAATGTATTAAAAGCCCCGATGGAGTTCTTCCGGGTAAGACTATCTTTTTCGCTATCAGTAAAAAACATGCTAATCGACTTGTCGATACATTCGATAGGCTTTTCCCAGAGTATAAAGGTCAAATTGCCCGTGTGCTAATTTCTGGAATCAAAGGAGTACACGGCAAGGGTGCGTTATTAGATCGATTTAAGAACTATGATATGCCCAGGATAGCGGTGAGTGTTGATATGCTGGATACGGGGATAGATGTTCGAGAAATTGTGAACTTGGTTTTTGCAAAACCTGTTTATTCCTATACAAAATTCTGGCAGATGATTGGCAGGGGTACAAGGATTTTGGATGAGAAGAAGATGAAACCATGGTGCCTGGAAAAAGATAAATTTCTTATCATAGATATGTGGGAAAATTTTGAATACTTTGATGAGTATCCTAAAGGCATAACTCCAGACACACAAAAACCTCTCCCGGTTCGTTTATTCGAAGCAAGGCTTGATAAACTATCTGCCGCAATTGAAAACGAGAAAGAAGGCGTTGCTAATAATGTTATTAAGCAGTTAAGGCAAGATATTCAAAGCTTGCCAAAGAATTCGGTTATTGTACTGGATGCTAAAGCGGATTTAGAACTTGTAGAAAATGATCATTATTGGAAAAATGTTACTGGAGAAAAATTAGAAGATCTTCGTCGTTTAATTGCACCGGTTATGCGTGCAAAGTCACAAGCCGATTTTAAAGCCATGAGGTTTGAAGTTAACGTACTAGACATGGCTACTGCCCATATCCTTGGAGAACTTGAAAAATATGAAACTATACGAGATGCTGTAATCGAGCAAATCGATGAACTGCCGCTTTCAATTAATGTGGTTCGTAAGGAAAAAGATTACATAGAGCAAGTAATCCAACCCGTGTGGTGGAACAGATTTTCCTATGAAGACTTAGATATTCTGGTCGATAACCTTGGTCCATTGATGAAATTTAAAGATGATCAACCTCCACACACACAAGAGAAATTTGATCTAATGGATGAGGTTCAAGAGAAAGAATATGTAGAATTCGGACCGGACAGAGAACGTATGACAGTTAAGAAGTATCGTGAAAAAGTTGAAGCTATTATTATGGAAATGGTTTCATCAAACTTAGCACTGCAAAAACTAGAAGAAGGAAAAGATATTACCGATTATGAAATTGAACAACTTGCGAACATACTGGAAAGTCGAAACCCTTGGATAACCGAAGATCTGCTGCGTAAGGTTTATGATAATAAAAGAGCAAAATTCATGCAATTTATAAAGTTCATTTTAGGACAGGAGGAACTAAAATCATTTACTGAAGAAGTTTCGGAGGCTTTTGAAAATTTTATTGCGGAGCACAATACATATAGTAATCAACAAATACAGTTTCTAATTACTTTAAGAATTTTCATACTTCGTAAAGGAACCGTAGAAAAGAGAGACCTTGTACATGAGCCGTTTACTAAATTAGACCCAGACGGTATCATGGGATTATTTAAACCTAATGATATAAATGAGATAATGGAACTTACTAAAAGGTTGGCAGCTTAAAAATGCTTAGTTCAAATATTAAATCGGAAATAAATAGGCTCTGGGACAAATTCTGGAGCGGAGGGATAAGCAATCCTCTTACCGCAATAGAGCAGATTAGTTATCTCCTATTTATGCGAAGACTGGATGAGTTAGATCTGAGTGAGAAGAAGAAAACAGGTTTTTCCGGTGAAAAATACGAATCAGTATTCGAAGGCACATTCAAAGTTCCGAACTCAAATGAAGAGGTTGATAAACAAACATTGAGATGGAGTCATTTTAAGCATATGGAAGGCGGAGAGATGCTAACCCATGTGCAAACCAAGGTTTTCCCATTCATAAAATCGGTCAATGGCGATAATACCACTTTTGCAAAACACATGAGCGATGCAGTATTTATAATTCCAAAGCCATCTCTTTTAGTTGAAGCTATAAGTTTGATGGATAATATCTACGATGAGATAGAAAAAGATGTTGAGAAGGGGCAGACGTTTCAGGATACGCAAGGTGATATGTATGAATACCTATTATCAGAGCTTAAAACATCTGGGAAAAACGGTCAGTTTAGAACTCCGAGGCATATAATTCAGCTAATTGTCGAATTGGTTGATCCTCGATTAGGTGAAAGTGTTTGTGATCCGGCCTGTGGAACCGGAGGATTTTTGTTAGGTGCTTACCAACATATTCTAACGGAACATACAAGTGAGGAAAGGAGATTTGAGGATGAGAACGGATTTATGAAAGGTACTTACGGAGATAAACTTACAAACGAAAGACTTTGGGATCAATTAAAGGAAAAGACCTTTAATGGATTAGACTTCGACCAAACCATGGTTCGTATCGGTCTTATGAACTTAATGCTTCATGGTATTACTCAACCAAACATCGATCAGGTTGATACTCTGAGCAAGAAGTATAATGAAGATAATTTGTATGATGTAATTCTCGCTAATCCTCCTTTTAAAGGAAGTATTGATAAAGGAGACATCAATGAAGGTTTTAGTCTGAGTACAACAAAGACCGAACTTCTTTTTATAAATAGGATATTCAATTCTTTAAAGATGGGTGGACGTGCAGGAATGATCGTTCCGGATGGTGTTCTTTTTGGTAGTAGTAACGCACATAAAAAAGCTCGCCAAATTTTGATCGATGACTGTGAACTACAAGCCGTGGTTTCTATGCCCAGCGGGGTTTTTAAACCATATGCCGGGGTCAGTGCAGCTATATTGGTTTTTGTTAAAGGTGGTCAGACTGAAAGGGTTTGGTTCTATGATATGGAAGCCGATGGTTATTCACTTGATGATAAACGGGATAAGATCGAGCAAAGCGATCTTCCAGATATTTTAAAAAAATGGAAGATTCGTGAAAAAGCCAAAGAAAATGACCGAAAAGCTAAACACTTTTTTGTTCCCGTTGATGTGATAAAAGAGCATGGCTACGACTTGAGTATAAATCGTTATAAAGAAATTGTTTATGAAGAGGTTGATTACGATTCACCAGATGAAATTATTAATGGGAAAGACGGCGAACCAGGTATTCGTCAATTAACAGAAGAAAGATTGGAATTACTAAAAGAACTAGAAGTAATTATTCAGAAATGAAATGGGATACTAAACTTATTGAAATAGCTGCTGAAACAAAATACCCGATTGGTGATGGTGATCATGGTTCAATAAAACCTGCGTGCTACCAAGATTACGGTGTTCCTTATATTAGAGTTGCCGATATGACTTGGAATGGTCAAATAATTAAAGACAATATGGCATACATTCCTGAAGAAGTTAACAATGCAAATCCGAAATGTTTTTTATACCCTGGGGATATTATTATTTCCAAAACTGGCGCTACGATTGGTAAAGTTGCTGTAATCCCAGATGATATGCCAATCGCAAACACAACTGCTTCCATTGGCAAAGTATCGATTAATCCTAATAAAGCTTATATACCATTTGTATATTGGTGTATGAAATCAGAGCCTTTTCAGAATCAATTATGGAAAGTCAGTATTAAATCGGCACAACCAGGATTTAATGTGAAAGATTTAAAAGAGTTTAAAATTCCACTTCCACCACTCGGAACACAAAAAAAAATAGCTGAGATTTTAGACAAAGCTGATGCTTTGCGTAAGCAAGACAAAAAGATCATTGAAAAATACGACCAGCTCACCCAATCCATCTTTTTAGACATGTTTGACTCATCAATTTATCAATCAGTTAGATTAGGGAATTGTTGTCATTATATTACCAAAGGAGAATCACCAAAGTGGCAAGGGTTTGATTACCAAGACAATGGTATTCTTTTTGTTACAAGTGAGAACGTGCTCTGGGGCAAATTATTACTAACAAAGAAAAAATACATTCCTTTAGAGTTTCATAAAAAACTAAAAAGATCACAATTGGAAGAGGGAAATTTACTTATTAACCTGGTTGGTGCTTCAATAGGCAGATCTGCAATAGTAACAGCTAATTGTTTGCCCGCGAACATTAATCAAGCTGTTGCAACCATTAGTTATTACAGAGACAAATTAAATTCTATCTATTTGTTACATTGTATATTATGTCCATTTATTCAGGACAAAATCATTGGTAGTGTCGTTGAAGCAGCACGTGCAAATATAAGTTTGACAGATTTGAAAAATCTCGAAATTCCTTTACCACCAATAAAATTACAGAACCGTTTTGCAGAAATAGGTGAGAAAATTGAGAATCAAAAACAACTTGCTCAAAAAAGCTTAGAAAAAAGTGAAGAACTTTTTCAGTCCTTCCTCCAAAGAGCGTTCAAAGGTGAGCTGGTGTAATAAGTATTTTGTCTGGTTTATTAATTGGGGTGAAGATATAGTATTCAATTTTCATGAGTGCTCGAATTCAAAAATTGTTCTTCAAAACTATTCGGATTACTCGCTTGAAATTCATCTTGTATATTTTGAAGAGTGTAATGGAATAGTGGGGTCGTATCTCCACAATTGACAAATAATCACAACACATCCTCAATTTCTTTTAACATTTTATATGATTTTTTATTCCCTGACATTTCTCTACGAAACCTACGGCAGCTCTGGATTAGTTACGCGATTGGCCGTGGCGAATAACTTGCAAAAAGATGGATTACAGCTTCACCGTATAGGTTATTTACTTTTTTATGGACGTCCCTATTCGTTCTTTAGATCATTTTAGGTTGGGATAACTAACCGTAAATAAAGGAAAATTGCCTAAGGGCTACTTTCGGTTAGTTTTTTAAATTAATACCTTTAAAATCTAAATCAAAAAAGTTAATGAAAAAGTGGATGTTTTAAAAATAGATAGAATTCTATGGCGTTTTATTAACATTTTAAATTTTTCTACCTCCTGATTTTTCCCGATAGTGATTATCTAGGGAGATGCGGTAATGGGCCATGTTTCAAGCTGCCTAACGGCCGCGATAACCTGCGCCGGAGCGCGAAGCGCAGAGGGTACCAAACAGCTTGCTGTTTAGCGTCGGGTTCATCGCCTTGTTAGAAGCCCGCGGCGAGAAGTTCGATACTGTTTGCAGCACGATCTTGTAAACCAGCATCCTTTATCACTGATTTTGCCTTCTTCTTTAAACGCGCCTCACCGGTAATTAGGTACGCTCGCTTCAAGTAATCAATAGCCAAAACCGGGTTTCGGTCGAGTTGGTCAGCTACTATTTCGTAATGTTCTGATTGTTCTTTCAAGCCATCCAAGAATCGTGAGAAATTGGCCGTAAATTTGGTATCGAAAGTAATATATTCCGTGCGGATGAAGTCGGAAGGGATTACTGCTTTCGGACTCTTGACGATAGCCGTTTCTTTGCCGAGCGCCTGGGCCACGCCTAATTCATAAAAAATGTTTGCCTGGGTGGAAGCTGGAATGGATTCGTGAACTACTCCCACTGCGAGCGGCGACGACGCTAGCATTTTCCAGATCTTGATCAGAATATCTCGACCACCAATTCGAGCAGCAGCATCGATAACCGCGTAATCGATTTCACGGCAGCAGCTTTTCACTGCCGTACCGATTTCCTTAACCATCCGTGGGACAGGTTTTCCAAGGCGCGTCATAAGGAAACAATGCCTTGGAGCGCTCTTTATCGTTGTTGTGAAGGCGTCCCCATCCGTAGGGTTATAGATAATCATTTCTTTTTCCGCGCTACCGGTACATCTTTGTAGGCCCCGGACGATTTCTTATGCGAAATTATCTTACCCTGCGAGCGATCGATCTTTACGTACCGATTTGTACGGGGATTTTTAACCTGAACTACGTCTCGTTTTTTAGATGCCATGAAACTACTTTACTACACTGAATATTTCCGTCTTCTAACTATTTATTATACGCAATAATTCCGTGTAATCGGCTTTGAATGTAATATTATAAGGATTCTATTTAATATAAAACATTTTTATGCATAAACCCCTTATGCTCTCACTATATAAAAACGATCAGCACTTGTCAACAAAAACTCAACTCTAACCACCGATTTACTCGGAAAGAAACCTAATAGGGTATTTATACCATTCAAGAGTCCAACTTAAAACGGGCTTGACAAAAGGGGAGCATTACACTCATAAATATGATTATTTAATAACTTCTCCGCTGTCTACACTTTGATTACTTATGGTGAACCCGGTGTAGCAAATGCACTTAATATGAGAGGGAAAGGTTCACAAAAGCATCGAGTATTTGTTGCTTGTTCTCAGGAGAGGTGACCCTCTGAAAGTGTCGGGGGTCGTATCTTCACAATTGACAAATGATCGTAAAACTTCTCCAATTTCTTTAATCAGAATTAGGCGGGTCAAGTCTACAATTGACAATACTTTTGAATTATTTTTCTTCCTCCCCGCGATCTTCTGAATTATCTTTGTCACTTCCCTCTTCATGAATTTCCTCTTTCTTGTCCTTTTTCTTCTTTTCGTCAAAGTATACTAGTTCTTCAATGGGCACAGCAACGCCTTTGAGGTATTGTAGGCAAAATACAGCGGAGTTTAGCCTTGCAGGTAGGATTGATAAGACCGATCTTAAAGTTGTATACTCTAGTACAAGCTAAATAGTGGAAAGCACAGGCATTCAGTAAATCTAGCTGTGGTTTGCTAAATGTGCGAAGATATGTTCGGTAAAATAACTGTGGCGCATAAACTCAACGAGATACACATCACCAATAAACAAATCTATTTAGCCCTAAGCAAAAAGGAATTTAAAAGAGGCCTTGAGAAATATCGATGGATTCAAGAGCATGTTCACTTGCAAGACATTAGAGAAAATGAGGAATTTCAAAGGAAATTTAATGGCTTCTATCGAATTCGTCGAAATCAGGCATGGCGAAAAACCTTCTATAAATTCTTAGAGAAATCAAAAGATAAAAGGGTGACCTTCAAAAATATGCTTGAGGCATTCTATAAGGAAACCGGCCGTGTAGAAGCGTCTTTTGTCAGTAAACTTGTGGCAACAATAAATCCTAACCTGCCCGTGATTGACAGTGTCGTCTTAAAAAATTTAGGATTAAAACTACCATCTCCTAATCTTTCTACTGGGGAACGAATTCTTAAAATTAACAAACTTCATAAGGATCTAAAGACAATTTATACTAAATATTTGAAAACCGGTAGGGGTAAGTATCTGATAGAATCTTTCAGGAAGAAATATTCTAATATTAACATTACAGATACCAAAATACTTGACCTTATTCTATGGCAAATTCGGGGAAGAAAATCGAATGTATCGTCTTGAGTTCTATAAATGAGGCAGCTTGAGCAGGAGTATCTCCGTGGTCAGGCATTAATAAATGAGTTATTTTTGATCTTCTTCCTTGCTGTTTTCTGAACGGTCTTTGCTACTTCCCTCATCACGACCTTCTCCCTTCTTGTCCTTTTCTTTTTTTTCGTCAAAGTATCCTAGTTATTTGAGAATTGTTGTTATTAATCAAAGGTCTGTGCCCCCATTTTATTCAAAAGATAATAACTATCCTAAACGTTTTACTCATCACTCCTTAGGGATTGCGCCAACATCAGTTTGCTGATAGCCTTTTACTGTTTCTCGTAATGTTGGTTCTTCCATAATTACTTTTTTTCGAGCTTAAACTGAATTTTGTAAGTATAAAAATCGATATTTGGAGCTACTAGGAGCGCACGGCGGATTTTAATATCGTCCTCGAAAGCAATTATCACACCACGAACAACTTAAAATAAAAGCGAAGGGGTCAAGTCTACAATTGACAATACTTTTGAATTACTTTTCTTGCTCCCCGCGATCTTCTGAATTATCTTTGTCACTTCCCTCATTATGAATAAGAAGTGTCGGGGGTCGTATCTCAACATTTGACAAATCTTAGTCGGTTTTGCTTATTCTTCCCCGCTGTTTTCTGAGTTATTTGCACTACCTTCCTTTTCTTGACTTCCTTTTTCTTATCCTCTTCTTTCTTTTCGTCCACGTATCCTAATTCTTCAAGAATCGCGGCTATTATTTCTGGAT
>JALLOG010000104.1 GCA_027717645.1 Desulfobacterota bacterium AH_259_B03_O07 | reverse complement strand
CTTCGTTGCAGGTGAAATTGAGAAATTACTCAATGCTTAGCTAGAGCTTGTTAACTCGCTTCCAAATCCCATGAATTATGTCTGAAGATCTAATTGATTTACAGGCGACTTCAAGACTAAGAGCGTTTTCTTTTCGAATAACCCCTAAAACTAAAGGTGTTAAGACTGGAATTCACAAAAGCGTCCATAAGGGGATAAGTCCAGACTTTCTAGAATACAAAGAATATTCTCAGGGCGACGATCTGAAACACATCGATTGGCGAATCTATGGAAGGCTCGATCGACTCTATATTAAGAAGTATGAAGAGGAGGTTAGCCTGAACTGGTGCATCCTCATAGATAGAAGTGCGTCTATGGAATACGGATCTAATGGCGTAAGCAAGCTGGATTTCGCAAAAAAGCTCTCAGCCACTTTAGCCTATCTTATTCTTAAACAAGGAGATGCAGTGGGTATTGGAGATTTTTGGGATAAAAATATCCAACTTTTGCCACCACGTTCTGGAAATCGTGCACTGACTGAAATTTTATCAAAACTAGGTTCTTTGATGCCATATGGTAAAACAATCTTCGAAGAACCTATTAGTATAGCTATAGAAAAAATAAAGGTGGATACTGTGATTGTAATAGTATCGGATTTTCTCATCGACTTAAACTCCATTAAAAATTCGCTGAAGCTACTTCGCTCTTCAAAAAAAGAGGTAATATTATTTCATGTTCTCGATAGAGATGAAATTGAGTTTAACTTCAGTGGATCCATTGAGTTTAAAGGTATGGAAGGAGAAAAGAAAATACTTGTTGATGCAAGAAACATAAGGAAAAGTTATAAAAAAAATTTAACAGAGTTTTTAAGAGAATTAGAAGTAGTATGCTATGAAAACCAATCTAAATATGTCTTTTCTCCAACATCCTCACCCATTGAGGACGTTCTCATTCAAATTGCCAACAGATAGGAGGAGCAATTGAACTTCTCCTTACTAAATCCCTACTTCTTAATCGGTCTCGGAGCAATCGCTATACCGGTTATAGCTCACCTCATATCAAAAACTGCAGGAATTGAAAAAAGATTCGCAGCGATGAATTTTCTTCTAGCTTCTAAGGGAGAATCAGCAAGATTATCAAAATTTAAAGATTTAATATTATTGTTACTTAGATCACTAATACTGGTCCTTTTAGTGCTAGTTTTTGCTAAACCAGCAGTCTTGTCCATTTCACACGCGGATAGCCACTATACAAAGTCAGTTGTTTTCGTCATCGATAATTCATTTAGCATGGGCTACAAAGATAATTTCGATAAGGCTAAGAGATATACTAAGGAGCAAATAGAATCACTCGCAGATGGAAGCTTCGGCACAGTAATTCCCCTTGTTCAATTTGATAATACCCAGCCCTCGTTGACTCAGGATAAAAATGTGATGAAACAGGAATTGAGAAAGATAAAACTCTCCAACACATATGTAGATAATGAGAGAAGAATAGAAGAGGTTTTCGGTCTATTGCAAGCAAGCCCAAATGAAATTAAAGAAGTAGTTTTTATTACCGACTTTCAGAAAAATGGCTGGAATTCCGATAAATTCATCAGAAATTGGCTTGTCCCCATAGACATCACAAAGGGAGAAAACTTAGGAAACCTCGCAATAACTGAAACTAATTTCAAGGAGGTCGGAGATTCAATTCGGATCGATTTAAAAGTTACAAATTTCTCAAAGATTCCTACCACAAAAATTCTCGCGACAGTCGATGCTGACAACAAAAAGCTTAACGGCCTGTTCGACATCCAACCGGAAGGGAGCGAGATTAAAGAATTCATTTTCAATAAAGAGCAGCTTACTCAGGGTGAAATCATTGGCGACATTGAGATATCTCCGGACGAACTTATTGTCGATAATCATAGATACTTTGTATTCCCAAAGGACCAAGAACTTAGAGTACTAATTGTTGACGGTGATCCCAGAGAGATTTCTAGACTTGGCGAGACATATTACATCTCTCGAGCACTCGAAACTCTATCCGATCTCCTGGGTCTTAACATTTCAGTAAAGGACAACGACGCCTTTCTAATCGAGAATTTAGAAAAGTTCAATTTAATCTTTTTGGCAAATGTTGGAGACGTAACACCTGAAAAATCAATGGAAATTGAAAAATTTATTGAGACTGGAGGAGTAATTGTAATATTTGTAGGAAACAGAGTAAGAAGTAATGTTTACAACAGACTCTTCAAAAAAATACTTCCAGCCGAGCTCTCAACTATATCCGAAGGAGACTACACGCTAAAGACTGGTGAGTCAGACAACTATTTAGGTAAAAACAATGAAAAGTTCAAAAAGGTAAAGGTAAATAAACTCTATAACCTTATTCCTAATGATGACTCTTCTACTCTATTATACGCTTCCGACGGCTCATCGTTTCTCTTAAGAAAAGACTATGGAAGGGGAGCAATTTTCCTTTTTGCCTCAACTGCCGACTTAAACTGGAACAACCTCCCGATCTCGCCAGTTTTCTTACCAACCATTAAAACCATATTCGATCTATCAACTGCAAAAAAATCTGTAAACAGAAACCTCAGGGTTGGCGAAAAAACGACATTAGATTTTACTAATGATATGGTTGAGGTTACAGTCACCAATCCTTCAGGAGAAAAATTTAAAATCGGTAGGATAAATCCAGAATTCACAAATACTCTAATTCCTGGACTATATACTGTTGAAAATGAAGGCCGGATACTTTATAGCATTGCTGTAAACGTTGATACAAAAGAATCTAATTTGGAAAAGATCTCATTAGAAGTTCCTCATTCCGAAGAATTATCTGTTTCTAGTTACGTCAAGGTTTTTAAAGAGATATGGCGTTACTTCCTATGGGCTACAATAATTTTATTTACATCAGAGTCGATTTTTAGAGTCTTGGGTCAATAATTTTTTCATGTCTCATTAACTAGGTTAACTCCATCAATATTATTGGGTATATCATATCCCAAAAGGCTAAGTATCGTTGGGTAGAAATCAACGGTTCTTAAAAACCTTCTGTTAATTCTGGTGTTTATTGCTGTTGGTACAAGCATATGCTCTTTAACTAGAGATCCATGAGAAGAACAGTGTTCGGGCTTTTCATACTTTGCTCTTAGATCATAACCACGGCTCGCACTTACTACTAAATCACCCGAACGTGGCGATTCTAGGAGCTGAAGTATCTGAACAATCGCATCCGGATAGTCTGTGTGGAACGTGTATTCAAGAACTTCGTCATGACTCATCTTCTCGGGTAGCCCATTATATCCAAATGGATCTTCGTGAATCCTTTTATATTCAATACAACCATTATGATCCAACGATGCTGCGGCCTCACCTCTATGGCTTTTAATCCTTGCCATTCCCCTTTCATCAATTCCAGCCACTATATCAACTTCGTTTCTCTCGATTAGCCGGTCCGCGACCTTTGTTAGTTCTTCAAATGTGCTTCTCTTTTCCCACCCTCTGGGACTCTTCACATATATATGGGTCATTGAATTTCCAGAAATCATAATAGCAGCATCAGCATCCCTGAAAAACTTATAAACTTTGGGATAATGCAACGTTTTAAAACCCAATTGATTCATGAATTCTACAGAATCAAAATGTGAGTGCGTAGGTGATAGTCCATGATCACTTGCAATTATTATCAGAGTTTCCTCCAGCCTGCCTTTTAGTTCTAAATCTTGGCAAAGTAACCCTATGGTTTCATCTATCCTTAAATATGAATCAATTACGTCTTTATGAAATGGATGGCTTGAATGAGAATATGTATCGATACCCAAAAATACAACATATGTAAACTGGGGATGATTGTCTAATGAATTGAGGAGTATCCTTCTCGCAGCTAAGTCGACTTCATCTGAACGTTTGGTAAAATGGCCTTTAACTTTATAGTATATTTTTCTAAACCTTGTTTTATCTCTCGCAAATCCTATTCCTCTGTTAAGTTCATTTAAGATGCTAATTGAGTTAGGAAAAATCTCAAAAAGTGTATTCGTGTCCTTCGAAATATCACCGTTCATAAGAAATGTTTCTATTCCAACATAGCTCCTAAAACGATGTAGGTTAAACAACTTTGTGCTGTAGAGTTCTCTATCAAACCATCTTATGCCTGGCAAATTACACCTGCCAGGATACTTACCCAGTATGAATGGAGCGTATGCGGGACCAGTAGTCGAAGGAAATACAGACACCGCATTCGTATATGTTCCCTTCTCTATTATGAACTTTGATATATTTGGCAAATCACCTTTCTTTAATAGCTCTTGAAATACATCTGCCCTCGCTCCGTCTGCCATAATAAAAACGCAACTTTTATATTTCTTCATTTATACTCCTACAAAAATTCAACATTATAATGCAAAATAGTGCTCATATATATGTCTTATTTCTTCAGTCTCATTAATATATATTTCTTTCAATTTTTTCCCATTTCCTTTCGTCTGTGTTTCTAACGATAGTTTGTGGAAATCACTTTCAATAATCTCGCTTATCGATCTGTCATGTAGAAGTCTAAGTAAATTCTCTATCTTTATTAAGAAAATATATCCTTCTTTTAAAATTTGATAATGATTTGCCTCAATTAATCCACAGAATTTTAACGCCTTAAGTGCTTCCAGCGTATTCTGTTTCCTGACCTCTTCATGTCCGACGCTGTATTTAAGTTGCAGCATCTGTACTAGAAATTCTATATCTGCAAGTCCTCCCCGCCCTGTTTTAAGATTTAACTTTTTAATACTTTCTTTTGCAATCTCCTTCTCCATTCTGTCACGCAAGTGGTGTATCTCCTTATAAAAGCTATGCGGAAGTGGCTTTTCATAAACAAAACTATTAATGGTTTCCATCACCCTTAAGCCTAATTCAATATTGCCAGCTGCAGGCCTTGCCTTAATAAGTGCTTGTCTCTCCCACAGTTTTGCACTTCCCTGATGATACTTGCTGAAAGACTCGTATGACGAGACTAATGCTCCAACCTTTCCAGATGGTCTCAAACCCATATCGATCTTATATGCAAAACCTTCACCTGTCGGTATTGTAAGGATCGATATAATTTTCCGGCCAAGTTTTGAGTATATATCTTGATCATCCCCGTCGTAAATAAAAATAATATCAAGGTCCGAATTGTAGCTCATCTCCATTCCACCTAGTTTACCCATCCCTAGTATAACCATATTAGAGGCAGACCCATACTTTCCATACTCTTCGTCAATTACTCTACCAGCAAGTTCTAGGGCAACTTCTAAACAAGCACTAGCAATTATAGAAAGGTATTTGGCTACATAAACCGAGTCCACCTCATGATTCAAATCCCTAAGGCAAAGCTTTAATGTCTCAACATTTTTAAACTTTCTGATAGCATCAAGTTTATCCTCATATTCAGACTCTTCATTTATAATCCCGGTAAGCTCCCGAACCATTTCTTCTTCTGTATTAAACTCTTTCCTAACATCTTTAAGGGTAAGCACATCGAGATATTCAGGGTGTCTTATCAAATAATTTGATAGGAATCCGCTTGTAGTAAACAATCTCGACAGCAATTCTAGTATCTGAGGGTTTTCGGCTAGAATCGAGAATACTGAAGTGCGCCAGCCAATACCAGTTGCGAATCTCTCAAGATTTCTCAGGGCGGAGTCCGGCTCCGAAGAGTTAATAATACTGTGTAAGAATGCGGATATTACCCTTCTCGAAAGCATTCTGCCTCTTTGAGTTAGTCCACCCCTTTTTGGATCAAGAAGAACAGTCATGATTTCCATTGCAATACCTGGTTCGTTAAAACCTAACTTTTTTAAGCTATCCAAGGCCTCCTCTTCGGCGATATTACCTTCAGTAAGGAAATCCGCAAGTTCCCAAAACTCTTTTCCACTCTCTTCAATTCTCTTTGATGGTTCGTAAAAAAGTTTCTGATAAACTTTAGATACATGAGACGTTGATAGGCTATATTTCTTTTCAAATTCTTCTTTATTCATGAAGCCAAGGCTTACTGCAATCGATTCAAGATTAATTGATTCTTCAGGCAATCTATGTGTTTGAAGCTCATCTACCAGCTGAATTGCATGCTCGACCCTTCTCAAAAAAATATAAGAATTGGTAAGAATATCACCTAGCCGCTTGTTAATAATTCTTCTTTTTAACAACTTTTCAATTGCACGAACAGTATTCCTTTCTCTGATTTCCTTAATTTCCCCGCCATTTATGAGCTGATGCGCCTGTATGAAGAACTCAATTTCTCTTATACCGCCCTTTCCGAGCTTTACGTCCCTCTTCTTATGAAGTCCATCAAGTTTAGTTTTCATATCCTTTAGATCTTCAACTGATGCATAATCAAGAAATTTCTTATAAACGAATGGCTCAATCTGTTTAATGAATTTATCCCCAAATGAAAAATCACCTGCAACAGGCCTAGCTTTTATGAGAGCGGCCCTCTCCCATGTGTCACCCCAGTAAAAGTAATGCTCTAACGCACCCTCCAAAGAAAGTGTAATTGTGCTTTTTCCACCACCAGGACGAAGACCCAGATCAACCCTGTATAAAAATCCATCTTCGGTTGCGGCACTGAGAGCCCTGGTAATTCTCTCGGCAAGTTTAAAATAAGGAGTGGGATCCGATGAGTCTTCATATAGATAAATTAAATCTATATCGGAACTTAAATTTAACTCCCTACCCCCAAGCTTTCCCATGCCAATTATGACGAATTTGCCATTCGAGTCTCGTAGATGATCGCTTCTGTAAAATCTGAAAACCGCTTCCAAAATAGAACTCCCCAAATCTGACAGCTCCTCCATTATATCCAGAAACGATGACAATTTAGTGATATCTCTGTAAACTATTCTGGATAGTTCCCGATACTTATATCTCCTCAAATCTGACATTAATCCTTCTTCTGAGTTTGCATTTTCCTGGATATTATTCGCATCTTCGACAAACTCGTCATAGGCTTTTTTCCTCTCCAAAGACTGAGACTTCACCAAAGATTCCAATATTTGTGGATCCTTTATTGTCGCCCTTCCTAGAAAATGACTATGTGAAGAAAGCAAATAAAGTATCCCTTCTTCATCCGAGGTCAGTTTCCTGTTAACCTCGTTAAACCTTACTAAGGTATTTTGAGCGTAACCAGGGTCGGGAAAAGACTTAATCAATTTTAATCTTCCTGGACTTTTTTCGAGAGGTCTTGGTTCTTTTTGACTTGGCTTCTCTAACTTCCTTAATTACTTCAGGCAAGCTCATCATAAATCCCAGACCCAATCCTATAAATTTACCACTAAGATCAATAATGAGTTTTCTGCCTTCGGACTCTTTCATCAGACTCTTAAGACCTTTAACAGCAAGTCCAGCACCTATTATTCCTTCAGCAGTGGCTCTGATGAGATGCTCACCGGCCTTTTTTAATTCATCCTCATTCTTTTTCTTTTTCGCCATATCCTTTTATCCCTTAACACGTTCATTGAATCATACTAAATTTGTTAGTTTAAATTTAGTTAGATTGTAATTAACAAGAATTCTAACATAAAAGTGTTTGTTTAATGACATCTCATAGTTGATATCTTTAAACAGAAAGTAATTGAAACATTCAGTTAAAGTTAATGGGGTCAACGTCGATTGCAATTTTAACATTACCATTCCTTAAATTTTCTTTTAGAATACGAAAGAGCTTTTTTGAAAAACTATGAACTATGTTGATTTTTGAAGATTTCAATAACATTTGATACCTGTACTGATTTCGAATCTTAGTAATTGGAGCCGGGGAAGGTCCCAGGACCGTTAAAGCACCAATTGGGAGCTTTGTCACCATGTTTTTTGCTACCTCGCCTGCTCTTTTAGCTGTATTTTTTGTATGAGATTCAACTCTGCCCTGAAATCTAAAATTTACAAGTTTGGCGTATGGAGGGTATTGAAGGTCTTCTCGGAGCTTGAGTTCTTTACTCAAAAAACCAACACTATCTTGTTCAATCGCAAATTTAATACTAGGATGCTCTGGATTATAGGTTTGAACAATACCCCTTCCAGGTTCATCACCACGCCCCGCCCGTCCTGCTACTTGTGTAACTAATTGAAATGTCCTCTCACCAGCACGGAAGTCTGGAATACCAAGCGATATGTCTGCCGATATAACCCCTACCAGAGTTACACCAGGAAGGTCATGACCTTTTGCAACCATTTGGGTACCAATCAGAACATCAACTTCTCCCCTTTCTAACCTGCTATAAAGCTTTAGAAGCCTATTTTTCCCCGCTATTTCATCCCTATCCATTCGGGAAACGCTAGCTTTGGGTAACATTCTTTTCAGTTCCGCTTCTATTCTTTGAGTTCCCATCCCTAAGCCTTTTAGATCAGCTCCACATTTTTGACAATGATCCATTAAGCGCTCGAATAATCCACAGTAATGACACCTAATCGAATCACCTTCAGAATGATATGTCAAAGAAATGCTACAGTTTGGACATGAAAGGATATCTCCACAAGCTTGACAGACAATCAGACTGGAAAATCCCCTTCTGTTAAGGAAAAGAATAGTTTGTTTCTTATTGTTAAAATTTTGCACAATAGCTTTCCTAAGCCTATTAGAAAATATCTTGCCCCTCTCTTTTTTCATATCAACAACTTCCAGCTCCGGTAGAGCCCTATCTTCGACTCTTAATGGTAGTGATAGATATGTGAACTTCTCTCTAAGAGCGTTTGCATACGTTTCGACAGACGGTGTCGCAGAACCGAGCAAAACAACGGAATTGGTCATCTTTCCAAGTACCAGAGACAAGTCTCTGGCATGGTAACAAGGGTTTTCTTCTTGTTTAAAAGAGGTCTCATGCTCTTCGTCAACCACGATTATTCCAAGGTCCTTAAATGGAGCGAATATAGCAGATCTTGCGCCTATAATTACCTTAACGAGTCCACGACTTGCCATTCTCCACGCATCGAATCTATCTCCTTCGCTAAGTGCGCTATGTATAACCGCAACCCTTTTTCCAAACCTCCCTCTAAATCTTTTCACAAGTTGAGGCGTAAGTGAAATCTCGGGCACAAGAACAATTGCCTCTTTTCCTTTAGCCATGACCTGTTCTATCGCACGAAGATAAACCTCTGTCTTTCCGCTCCCTGTAACACCATGGAGTAGAAAAGGAGAAAATTTACCCCTACTTATAGATTCGCTAATTTTCTTAAATGCAATTTCTTGATCAGGATTAAGCTTAGGAGGTTTTTCATCAGTAACAGGAATCACAGAAAATGGATCTCTTAACACTTCTTCTCTTTCTATAGTTATTAATCTCTTCTTTTCCAATTCTCTGATATGTCGGCTAACATCACCAAACATCTCTTTTAAGCTTGTGTAAGGGACCCTGTTGTGTGACTGTATAAAGTCTAGGATCTGTGCTTTAACCGGACTTTTCTTTCTAAATTCATCATCTATATTTAGATCTTTTGAAGTAGATATAATCTTTTCAGTCTTAACCCTCGTATTGGAGTGAAGTTCATAATCAAATTCTATAAGATCTTTTCTCCTAAGAGCATTCAGAACCTCATGTGTTAAGCCGTCAAGAATGTTAAAAAGCCTACCAATTGCTAGGTGAGGTGTCTGATCTAAAGTTTTTAGAACAAGTTTTTCTTGGTTACCTACTTTACCTTTTCCAAGTGCATTCGCTCCTCTATCACTTAACTTAATGACCCTTCTCAGGCTTATTCCAAGTCCTCTTGGGTGAGCGGCTTTAAGGACAATCCCTAAAGAAGTCATATAATACCTTGATACCCACCTCAAAAACTCAAGCCTTTTTCCATCAAAAAGAGGCTGTTCATCAACTACATCTATGACATCCTTTAGTGGTATACCCTTAGGTGGTTCACCGAATTTGATTACGAAACCTAGGACTTTTCGGTTCTTAAAAGGAATTAATACCCGTTTCCCGATTTCAACCCCCTCGCTGAGCTGACGGGGTATTGAGTATGAAAAGATGTCCTCATTTGGAATAGGTATAGCAACTTGGACGGCTTCATTCATTTCCATTGGAGAGTCTAAACGGTTTCAGTTGTACGATCAATAAAACTTATTCTGAAATGAGCTGATGTTATAGAAGAAAACCTATAAATTTGGGAGAATTATACTGATTGGCATTGTTAGTATTTTAAATATAGATAACAATAACAATCATTCATCGCCAATAGATAATATTTTTTCAGGAACGATTCTGACCTTAACCCTTTTTTCACCGGGAGCCCGGTGTGGATATTGATCTACACCCAGGTATTTCTTAGCCAATTCGTCAATATGGGCATCGGCTCCTTCTTGTGTCATTTCGGCAACACGACCACGAACCATAACCTGCTGATAAGGGTTTTCCGAGTTTGCGATTGTTACCGCAATTCTTGGATCTCTACGAAGATTATTTGTCTTAACCCTCCCCTCAGCAGTATTAATGATCAGATGTTTTTCATCAGAATCCACCCAAACTAGACTAACCTGAGGAGACCCATCGGGCATGAGGGTCGCAACCGAGGCAAAATTCTTTCCTTCTTTAGCTAACCTTACTGCAAATTCATTTAATTCAATCATTTTAACCTCCTCAATGGCTTTTGATTTAGTTACCAACCCTTAGATTCAACCCCGTTAGCCATTTATGGACAGGCAACATATCATTAAATAACTTAAAGCAATGATTGATGAAGCCTGTTGAATAAATCTCCTTTGGCAATGAGCTTTCATAGTAAAGACCAAGGCCGTCATAGAGCAACCAATCAGCATTTGGATGATGGCGATCGTATCCTCTAGGTACCTTTTTAAAGTGCTTCCAACCAATTTTATATGAGGAATTTTTCGAAGCTTTTTTTATTGCCGTAAGCATTTGAGTTCCATATTTTGGATGAACAACGGATTCCCTATAAGCCTCAAGTAATGGTTTCGGAAATATATGAAGTCCTACACCTACAAACATCTTTGACTTATTGAAATGTAAATAAAATCCTGAATTCTCCATCTTCTTGCGTGGCCCTTCCCAAAGAAAAATACCAACATGCGTTTTATATGGGGTTTTGTCATTACTGAATCGTGTGTCACGATTCATTCGAAAAATTGACCTGTCTCTTCTTGGATCAGCCACGATCTTTGGGGCGATGGATTTCAATCTATCTCCCATTTCTACTACAAATTTCTCAGCAGGCTCCATGAGGTATTTGTCGAAAACATCTCGATTACGCTCAAACCAATGCCTATCGTTATTCTTCTCGAGATCCTTAAGAAATTTAAATGTTTCCTTACTAAAACCACTGAAACCTGAATCTTTGTTCATGTTTTACCCCTATATTTACCATATGATGTCTCGTCTTGTCCGTCATTGCTAGTGCAAACGAAGCAATCTGCTTCTGTTTTTCGCCAATCCGAGCAATTCGTCCGCCCTGTCCTGATGTCGATCAGGATCTGGAATGACAACAATAAATGAGGGAAGGCTCGCTGATTTTGTAATTGTTTGTACCGGTGCTAAGACG
>JALLOG010000103.1 GCA_027717645.1 Desulfobacterota bacterium AH_259_B03_O07 | reverse complement strand
CTTTAATTTCCTCTAATGTCTCACCCTCAGTAAAAATAGAATGTCCAAGGGCTTTGGCTGTAAATCCGCCCTCTGGGTCTTCTTCTACCATAAATACAATTTCATTTACTTTCATAGTTATACTCCTTTTCGAAATCATATCTAATCGTTCTTTTTTCTAAAATCATTTAAGAAAACTTTTTTTAATTTTACACTATCTCTGATTTTTACCCAATTGAAAATTGCTAGTAGGTGATTAAAGAATTACCGATGGGTCATAGTAACCACTAGCGAAGCACTGTCAGAACGTGCTATTCTAGAACGCGTCAGTTGAAAAAATGTTTAATGGAAAGCCAAAATTTAGAGTTGTCCTTTAAATTGGAAAATAAGAAATTTGGTACGAATAAAATATCGCTCCCAGGCAAAGAGGGATGGATTCTTAGAATAGTGATGAGCCTTCTGCCGCTTATTATAGGCCAAATACACAAGTCTTTGATATGAAAGTAAGAGATGAATAAACGATATTGCTATTTATAATGGGTGACCCGAATAATATGTCAGTTTTTATCATTTTTTTAGACGGTTTGGTTAACAGCCCGTTGAGCTGCGAGCCCAACTTTTTGTTTATATATCCTTATTTTAAAATTTTCACTTGGTGCCTATTGAAATTTTATTTATGATGATTATGTAACGAAAAGTAGGTTATCAATATTAAAAATGAAATTTGCCTATATTCCTGATAAAGAAATTGATTTATATAGCCATGAAGATCTCTTAGGAACTATACCTTATGTTAATACCCTCGTTGAAATAATCAAAAATTGCGATACTCCGTTTACTATAGGATTATTGGGAGGTTGGGGAACGGGGAAATCATCTATAATAAAAACCCTCGAAAATCACTTCTATAAGGACGAAGCTAATAAAATTAAAGTATTTATTTATGATGCTTGGAAATATTCGAACGATTCTTTTAGAAGAACATTTCTTCTCGAACTAAAAAATTTCTTCTCGTTAGAATCGTCTGAAGAATTCGATAATTTTTACCAGGATAAGCAAGAGGAAATAATTAGTAAGATTGGATTGACAAAAGGTTGGTGGAAATACCTAATATTTTTTTTACTTCCAATTATATTTATAAATTTTAAATCTTTCTTTCTCGACAAAAAATTTGAATATACAACCTTTATCATTTCTTTATTCTTCGCAGCTTTAATCTCTTTTATTAACTCTGCCTATGCTCAATATAAGATTTCTCTGAGTAGACCGAGATTGTTTGCTCCTGAACAATTTGAAGAAATTTTTAGAGAAATAATTAATAAATTAACATTGTCTAAAAATGGAACATTCAAATGGATAGGTGATTTAATTGGCGAAGGTGGCTCAAAGGCGAATAAAATTGTAATAGTAATAGATAATATTGATAGATGTGATCAAAAAATAGCCATTGAATTACTACAAACAGTAAAAAATTTTCTTGAGATAGAAAATGTAATTTTTGTGATCCCAATTGATGAAGAAAGCATTAAAAAGTTTCTAATTGGCCCGAAAAAAGACGCTAATGAATTTCTCAGAAAATTATTTAATACTAGTCTTCGTGTAAAAAGCTTTTCAGATAGCGAATTGTATGATTTTGCTACTAAACTGAAGAATAAATACAACTTAGATTTGCCAAATGAAGTGTTATCAATTATATGTCAAGAATTCTCAAAAAATCCAAGAAGAATAATTCAGTTTCTAAATACACTTCAAACTGAGATAGTATTAGTTGAAATGCAAGAAGAAAGCAATTTATTAACAAAGGGCTCCGTAACTGCAAATCTACCGGTATTAACTAAACTTTTAATAATTAAAGAAGAATGGCCTGATTTATACTACAAATTGCAAGACAATCACTCATTACTGAAAAAGATTAATAATGCTTTCAGAGATGATAAATATGAATTAGATAGAGATAAAAAAATTCAGGTGTTAAAAGATGAAGATATTAAGTTGGATTTAGATGAAGATCTTTATAGATTTTTAATGCGAACGCAACAGTTTGAAGTTGATGACGTAGAACCTTTTTTCATTAACAAAGATATGTTGGAGGGTATTCCTGATGAGGTTAAAAAGTTAGTTGAAAGTCAAGATTGGATCCAGCTAAAAAAATTAATTGTTGATAGACAAATTACTTTTGACAAGCTTATTGATTTTATTTCTAAAAAATTAGACCAAGATGTAATAAAAAGAGGATTGTTTAAAACGTCTGGATTTAATATTTTGTCATTAATCTTCAAAATTGCATCAGATAGTGATTATTTAGCTGAGCTTAATAAAACTTACTCGAGTAGAACATTTGATAATATAAAGTCTGTTCTTAATGTGGGACAAATTAATGACTTAATCACTGTTTTTGATCCTGAAGATTTGTGTAGGGGTGCAAAATGGTTAACTTCCAAGGGTTCAAATGAATTAGTTGATAGAATAATAAATGTAATTAATAATGCCGAAATAGACAAAATGTACGGTGTGGATTCAAATATAGATGCTCAGGATAGGTTAAGAAACCTCATTTTGGGTTTTGTAGATACATTTAATGATTACCCTAATTATTTAGAACGAATAAATGACAATTTCTCAAAAATAATTGTCAACAGACCAGGTGACGAAGAACTAAAAAATACAATTCTGAATTCTCCCCATCCCAAGAAACTAATTAACGAAGAAATATTATTAACCTTAAATGAATCTATTAAACAGAATTTTGAAGAAAAGAAATCTAAAGAAAGTATTGATTTGATCATAAAATTGAATGAAGTAGAAGTGTTATCTAGTAATTTTATTGAGAATTATTTAGAAATAATAATACCCTATTTGAATACCAATGATTGGAATCATATCAAATATTGGTTCGAAGCATTAAAAGGTTTTATACAAAAGGCAGATAATGAAAATATTATAAACTCCTTTTTTACTACACTTGGTCAAAAATATAATTTCCTTTTTAATTCATACACCCAAAATAATAAATCAGACTTAAATTTAAGTTGTTACACAGGATTTATTGATCTGGTAAAAGAATTATATTTTGCGACAGACTCTGAGAACGATAAAGATGATCAATTAGTTACGTGGTTAAACAGTTTTTTTGAAAGAAATGAAGCTCCTGATGTCTACCGTCACGTAAATGGGATTTATCAGGAGATAATTGACTTTTTTAATGCTTATCATTGGCCCTTTGCACAAAATACAATTAATCGATTAAACACGATATCAAACTGGGATCATAAAAAAGAAATAGCCAACACCATTAACTCAATGCTAAAAAAATCTGACGCAGATAATGGGCTAATTGAAGAGGAAGTTAACTCTGTAATTGATAACTACGTGGATATTATGTTCTCTAATGAACAATATGAAAACGCAATTAAAGGTTGGCTCAGCGAGGTCAAAGAAAATGACTTTGTTAAAGAAATTATGATTAAAAACTTCGAATCTATTGAAGAAATTTCAAGATTAAAGAAGATCTTAGATATTTTAAGCAAGATCGGAGACGATGATTTACTATCTCATGCAATTGATACTATAATCTTAAAGACTGAGGATAATAGGTTAGCAGAGATTGTTAATGATTTAAATAAAGGGTTTAGTTTGTCTGAGAAACATGTTGGGAAGTTGATTGATAACAAACTAAAACGATTATTAGCAAGCAATGAAAAAGAAGAACAATATTATGCTATACAGGTGTTGGAACAACTAGAAAATATCCCTAAGCATGACAGAAATCTACTAAAAACTTTATTAAATGATTTGGAAAGCGAAAATTTTTCTGATGATGAAAAAGTTGTTTTGAAAAGAGTAATTAAAAAATTTAATAAAAAGATACAGAATTAGATATGGTCTTAAATGCCGGGCGCCATTTATTGGATAAAATATATTCATTATTGAAAAAAAGAACGGGGCAAATCTTTTGTTGACTAATTATATGAGTTTGGGGTCTGGATTGCATATTGACTTAACTCAATTTCTATCAAAACAAAAAAGTGAAAGCACCACTTCTTATGCAAGTTTATCCCATTATATCACTCTTGATATCATTTTAAGAGGATTTGAGCAACAGCCCGTTGAGATGCGACCCCAAGATTATTTTTTAAAAAGTATGATTCAGTTTTTCTAACAATACAGATTTATCTATATGAGTATAAAAAATATCTGCTCTTCTGTTTCCCCTGGAGGTTATATGATAACAGGCGCCATCAAATGGCAGTCTTAAAGCCCTTGCCATGAAATCATAGTAAAAATCACTACAGTTATTAATGAATTTTTGAGATAAGACCCCATAAATTTTTATTACTCAATTAGATCAACTAAGTCCCTGTAAATCCATCCATTTTTGATCGCTGATTCTTTCAAGTTTACGTAGTACCATTTATTTTGTAAATCAATTACCTCCACTTGATCGAATTGTTTTAACTGAGTAATAATGCCATAATTTGTCCCTGGACCATTTCTAATATTTGCATTAGGTACTTTAACTAAAGCCTTTTTGTTGGATATTATTTTCTGAACATTTGATAAGCTTTCAATCTTTTGGATCGGAAATTTTAAGATAGATAGTAAAGGGGGAAAGACCGAAGGTAACACTGTAATCAATGCTATAGTTAATCCCGTTATAGTCCATGCAACAGGAGTTCTAATTTTGAAGGGTCTTACTTTATGAAAATATAGTATGTATAAAATTGGTAGAACGATAAACAAAATACATCCAATGAACAAATTTACTTTTTCTAAATTTTTCGAGTTAGCAATGAAACCTATTATAGTTGTGATTATTGCAGAACTGAACAATATAAAGTAAAACATTTTACTACTTAGAAAAATGTTTTTACTTTTATTCAAAATTTTAATTTCATTACTACTAGGATTCCAAAATTCTGGATCTGATTTAACTTCACTCTGATCTATTTCTTTTATACGTCCAGCCAACTTCAACGTGTGAATTTTCGTTATGTCTAAGATTTTGTTTAATTTTTCAGTCAAGAACCTTTGAAAACTTTCTAGATTGCTAAATTCCCATTTGATAATGATATCGCAAATCCCAGTAACTAAATAACCTTCTAAAACTTCCTCAAAACCTGACAACTCTTTTTTAACCTGATCATATCGATCGTAATTCAGATTTATTAGGCTGAAGGCATAATTTGTAGAGCCTGGCTCGGCTCTTAGGTTGATTTTAGGTTCTCCTTGTATAAACCTACGAATACAATCAATAAACAAAATAAAAAGCATAAACAGAGGAACCCATAGAAACAAAGGTAAATTAGTTATGATTGAATGCTCTTTGGCAAACTGAATTAAAAAATTATCTTTGACATCCTGAAAAGAAATAACATTAAAAAAATAGTAAAATAATGAGGTGATTGAAAAAACTAAAATGAGCAGTGTGTATAGGTTTCGGCTAATATAAAGATTTAACTTTCTACTAAAAACTGCAGTATCTTTCCTTTTCGGCCATAGAATCACTTTATTTGGCTTGTCAGAGTCTTTAACGATATCAATGACTTCTGCGGTAATTGTTTGAATTACTCCCTCTATTTCTGAAAATTCTACTAGTGTAGAGGGAACTTTGACTTCATAATCTTTTTGAATTACTGCAACAAGATCATATTCTCCCATTAATGAATATATTTCTAATACATTTTCAAAATCGCGAACACGTTCGTCAACATCATGATACTTACCAGTTTGTACCTTGAAGAAAGTAAAATAATTTACCTTGGCCACCGCTTATCCCCTCAATTGTGTTTCCTGGTATCAACAAATGTTAAATCTAAATTTTGTAACCGCTTACTACATAAAGAGGTACCTTAATTTTCTTATTTTCAACTATCCATTTGTCCATATATACCAGGTTACCATTTATATTTTTGAATCCAAACTCCTTTAAAATCCTTTCGGTATCTTCCTGATCCAAGTAATACCCATGACCTGTATTCTTTTGCCTAACGAATTCGTCCAGGTTACTCGAGTCGATGCTTTGCTTACCTCCACCAATGCCCAATATCACCAATTTTCCCCCTTGCTTAAGTAACTTCTTGGACTCATTTATACTATTTTTTGGCTCAAGTGAATCCTCAATAGAAAAAGAAAATAATACTCTGTCGAACAGGTTGTTTTTAAACGGTGGAAAATCATAATCTCCTACTGTTACATAGCAATTAATAATATTTTTTTTTATAATCTTTTTTCTTAACTTTATAATCATGCGATCTGAAATATCTAAAGCATATATTTTTACCCATGGAGCTTTCAAAGCGATTGGGATAGTGAATACGCCGTTTCCAGCACCCAGCTCTATTAAATTCCTTGCATCTTTTAGTTCTAAACTATGAAACATCTTCTCGTATCTCTTCAATATAGCTTTCGGTTCTGTGGGATCAGTGTATATAAGTCTTTCGTACATATCAGCAATTCGATTATAATATTTCCTCACTATTTTTTTATGGCTATTAAAAAATAATTTCATTTACCAATCTGTTATTGTTCTCGGAGCAAACTTAAATAAAGATTCTGTAAACCGTTTATTGTATTTTTGATATCGAAAATCTTCGCTCGATTTGTAGCTGCCTTTCGCAATTGATATGCGAGAGATGGCATAGTCAATAGGCGAACAATCTGCCGAATGAGAGAATCAGTATCACCTAAATGTACTAGAACGCAATTATTACCATTGCCTGTTATTTCAGGTATGGAACCAACACGTGTAGCAATTACTGGACACCCCATAGCCATTGCCTCAACTAACGAAATGCCAAATCCTTCCTTAGAAGCAAGATGAAGATAGATATCGAAATTAGAATATAATGCAGGCATATCTCTTCGGGTCCCAATGAAGCGAAAATAGCTCGCTAAACCAAACTTACTTGCCATATATTCTAATTTCATTTTTAAAGGCCCATCTCCGACAATTACGAACTTAACCCCTGGTACGGCTGCTATAACTTTCGGAGCTATATATAGAAGATCCTCTATCCCTTTTTCTGGAACTAGTCGACCCACTAATCCAACAACTTTGTCATCCCTTTTAATTTCTAACTTATCCTTAACTTGTAAAACTGGCTTAATTGGTTGGAATCTTTGTAGATCGATACCATTGTAAATAATCGTTATTTTTTCAGATGGTATATGCGGAGCACTTAAAACAGAATCCTTAACTGCAAAGGAGACGCATACAATTTGGTTTATAAATTGTAAAAGAAGCTTGTCGACAAACCTTAAATATCTAGATGATGTAGGTTCATACATATCATGGTAGGTGTCTATCAATATTGGAACACGTCCAAGTATAGCTGAAACTGACCCGACTAAAGATGCCGGACGTAAGTGTGTTTGTACAATTCTTATCCTATGTTTTCTTATCAGTCTTTGTAACTTTATTATTCCAAATAAATCGATTTTTGAAAAATAATCTTTTGCCTTCTTACCTCTTAATGTATAAAAAATGATATCAGACGGAAGTTCAGTAATTAAAGGACCTAAGTCCTCAAGACACACAAGAATTGGATTAAAATGATTCCGGTCAAGCCTTTTTAAAATTTCCAATGTCAAAATTTGCGTTCCTCCCACTTGCAAATCATTCATAATATGAAGGATGTTTATCTTACTATTGTCAGATTTAATCACTTTTCGAAATTTATTGGTGGTGTAGAAGTGAATATAATTTTATTATTTTATTAGTAATTTTAGTAGATAATTTCTTTTCAATATACTAAACCAAAAATCTAAGGGTCACCCATTAGCCAGTCCCTGTCAATAGGCAAAAGAAATTCTTTGCATCTAATTTGATTCATACCAATTTACTTTTACTAGTTAAAAAGTTTGGAGTCTGGCTTGTATATCAGCTTAACTCAATTTCTATCAAAATAAAAACGCGGAAGAAACCTTTTTTATTCAAGTTTATCCCATTGTATCGCGTTTAATATCTTTTTAAGAGGATTTGGGCAACAGACTTTTGAGATACGACCCCATGACATTACTCTAGAGGATTTAAGAGTGAAAACCCTAAACTTTAAAAGTGGACCTAAAAACGGGGGATTGTCAAAAAATGTTTAACGTAAATTCCACCGAAATCAATCTATGCCACTATCTCCACAACCCCGGTCTTCAAATCATAGTTTCCACCAACTACTTTTACTTTTCCCTCTTTTACCATATTAGCTATAATCGGTTGAGAATTGTTGAACTTATTAACACCCAATTTCACATTTGATATTATTGAATTATGGAGCAAATCACCAGGTTGGTTTTTTGCCTTTACCACAGCGGGTTGTATTGTAGTGACAATATTCTGTATCGAACCAGGAAATTTCACTCCAGTTTCTAATGCTTGAATGGCCCCCGCAACAGCACCGCAACTATCATGACCGAGCACCATTATCAAGGGCGCCCCTAATGCCTTAACACCAAACTCTATACTACCCAGGATCCCATAGTTTGTAGGATTTACTATGTTTCCGGCGACTCTTACAACAAACAGATCTCCTATTCCCTGGTTGAAAATAATCTCGGGGGCTACTCTGGAATCGGCACATGCTAGGATCACTGCAAAGGGATTTTGTCCCGGGGCCACTTCCCTACGACGCTCTTCAGTTCTCCTTAACTCACCTGTTTTAAGCCCTTGAACATAGGTCCTGTTTCCCTCCATAAGTTTTTTCAGTGCTTCTTCGCCATTTATTACCGGATTTGTCGTGCTCGCTGCAACTTTAGTTATTGACAATAAGCCGTCTCCCAAATCCAGAAAACCCGCCCCTAGTGTACTTAATCCAGCTATTTGTATGAACTTCCGTCTTGAAAAACTAGAGTTTTTGGACATTGAAGCCTCCCTATTTAATAGGTTAATTTGTAACATACTCGTTGTCTATCTGTGAGACTGGCCGTCCTAAAAGCCCTTCAAGAATCTCTTTGGGGGCGTATCTCCACAATTGACAAATAATCAAAACACATTCTCAATTTCTATCAAAACAAAAAAGCGGAAGCAAGGCTTTTTATGCAAGTTTACCCATTTTGTTTTGATATTATATTAAGAGCATTTGGGTAACTATCCGCGGAAATGGGACCCCTATTATGTTCGTCAGAAAAAAGGTGTTTCTACTTGTATATTTCTTTCCTATGACCTACCGCTTGAATTACAATAACATCTAACTCAATTGTATATACGACTCTCCAATCACCTACCCTTATCTTATAAGTTCCAACCAACTCACCTGATAAGTGTTCTGGAGTTATATTATCAAAGTGATGTAAAAGCCAGGAGATTTTATTTAGGATGCGTTTTGCTATCGGTTTATCAAGGTCTTGCAAGTCTTCGACTGCATCTTTAGTCCATTCTACCTTAAGCAAATCTGTTTAAAACCTCTTCGTGGGGAATTCTTTTTGAAGGTGCTCTAAGTCTTTCCTCTAATTTTTTTTTGAATTCATCTGTTAATTGAAGACCTGCTTCAGGATCCCCTAGAACCTCAAGAAGTTTTTGCTCGATAAAGTGCTCAAGGTCATCGATTGACATATCTTTTATCTGAGGCATTTTAGGATCTCCTTTATATTTATTTTATTATTATATCACCCGATTTACAATGCTTTTGAAAATTTCAAGCGCCATTCGTCAAAAAAAATGATTAGGCGGAAACCATTAGGTTTCGAAAAGTTAGATGTCTCAGGCCTTGACATGAGACTTAAGCACTTCTACCTTCTCTAAGAAAAGTTTGGGATCGGGCATCCATATTGGCTTAACTCAATTTCTATCAAAATCAAAAAGCGGAAGAAACCTTTTTTATTCAAGTTTATCCCATTGTATCGCGTTTAATATCTTTTTAAGAGGATTTGGGCAATAACTTGTGAAGATGTGATCCTTATCGCTTTCCTGAGTCTCAGGCAGACCAACGTGCGTTAGCCACTGGCCCGGAACAGCTGCCACATGTCAGGAACACCCTTGAGTTCGTGAGTTCCATAGTCCTGAAAAGCGATGCCGGAGCCGGCTACAAGATCCTTTACAGTGCGAACTATTTGGGGCCTGGCTTGCATATTGACTTAACTCAATTCCTATCAAAATAAAAAAGCGGAAGCAACCCTTGTAAGCAAGTTTACCCCATTATATCCCGTTCGATATTATTCTAGAGGATTTGGAAAACAGCCCGTTAACAATATACCAGTAATCAATTTATTTTTTCTCTAACTTTGTTTTTGTATGGAAGCCATACCCAAAAGAAATTAGCAAACAACCCAATCAATGACAAAACCCCCAAATATAATGCAATTGGCCACAGAGTGCCTATATTAATTCTCATCGCCCAGCTTGCAGTTATTGAGGACGTGCCAAATACAGTCATTACCAATAGAGCGGAAGCAGGTCCAGCAACCTTCTTAAATTCAGCCATTGCCCCAGCGTTAACTGCTGGCATTACTAACCCAGTGCTAAATCCAAACAAGCTAAGTAAAACTATAATAACGATCAAACCTGAAACATTTATAAAAGCAAGACCAAGAGTTACGATTGCTGTTAAAACCGCCAATGATATACCTAGAAAGAGAAGTTTTTCTAAATCGTATCTTTTCAATAGCATGCGATTTACAAAAAGACCAAATATATACATTACAACTGTGGGGATTGTCAGAAAGGCGTAGTGATTGGCCGCAATACCTAGTTGAGAAACAAACCAATAGGGCGCAGCTGAATAGTAGCCAAGCATCCCGCCAGTCATTACAGCATAACAAAGAGCATATCCCCAGAATTTGGTGTCTTTCAAAATTGAAAGGTAATAACCTAACAATTGATACGTTGTTGGCCGTGGATCTTTATCCGAATGAAATCGGGTTTCAGGTAGGTCTCGAAAAGCTAATACAAGATACAGGACCGATAGTATCAAAAAAAAACCGAAAATTGCACGCCAATCAATCCAAGTTAGTAAATAACCTCCAACAATTGGAGCCAAAGCTGGCATGGTGGATGCAGTGCCACTAATTGTACCCATCGATCGTGCTAGATCCTTTCGATCAAAAACATCTGTCAGTAGAGTTCTAGCAACCGGAGAAGCACTTCCCATTCCCAGTCCTTCTAAGGTTCGTCCGATTATATAAGTTGGCAGATCAAAAGCAAGCATGGCTATCAAAGAACCAGCTATACTGACTAGTATGCCGATGAGCAACGTCGGTCTGCACCCTATTTTTTGCGCAATTCCACCCCAAATTGGTTGAGAAAGGGCAAAGAAAATAAAGAAGATCGTAACTGATAGTTTCACACCACCTGGGGTGCTATGAAAAACCTCCGATAGCTTTGGTAATGCAGGCATAGAAATCTTAATAGACATCCAACTTAATATAATTACTGCAAATGCGAGTCCAAAAACCCACTTTTGCTCATGTTCTGTAAATTTATTGTTCATAAAAAATTATTCTCTAATAAATGTGTTGTGTTCTGCAGCACCCATTTTATGCATAAACCTATTATGTTGCTAGTATTTCACAATAAAAACTTTTTTTAACAAAACTTTCCCCTATAACCACCGATTTCCATGGAAAAAGTCTTTGGGGTTGTATCTCCACGGGCTGTTGCTCAAACAGATTTTGTTTAAATCAATCAAGTAGTTCTTTATACA
>JALLOG010000102.1 GCA_027717645.1 Desulfobacterota bacterium AH_259_B03_O07 | reverse complement strand
AATGTTTATTCTATATTGATTTTGTTAGTCTTCTTAATATACAAGGACAAGGCTGCCCAAAAATTTAGCTAAAAATCATACACTCCGACTAAAAAATTTGAATACAACCCCGACCCGCAAATTTTTATTAACGTCTTCGTTTCTGATTTTCTTAACGCAATTTTTGGAATGCCAATTTAATCCTTTTCGTTTCGAAAAGGATTAATGAAAAAGAAAATAATATTGTAATTATAAAAATTTTGTCCATGAATTACGCGAGATCTACAGCAATGACCGTCAGGAATAACCTTTTATCTTTGGGTGCCCTGCAACATACTGCAGGGTTGTTCATTTTGATTTATTTGAGGTACCTATAGATTTTGTATATCGTTGAAGTAGTTTCAAGTGTTATAGTTTTTGCTTCGATTTCATTGGTATAATTTCTATATTTAGTAACGTAATCCCTTCTGTATAAACCTGTAACTCTTGTCTGTTCACCTTCAATTAGAGGGAAATTCCCCTCTGCAAAGACGTTAATATAATTCCCATCAGTATCAGCAATTTTAAATGTTGTAAAAGGGACTTCCATTTCTTCATCTACAAGTATATCATAATCTAAGTCCCAGACCATTCCTTCAACAATTACACCAGCACCATCATATGCATGGGGTGTTATCAAGATATTCGCAATGGTTAGTTCCTTTGATGGCAATGCTGTGTTTGGATTTTGCCATTTAGAACATGACGAAAGTATCATCATAAGTACGGGAGTCAACATTAATAACATATTTCTATTCATGTAATTCTCCCAAATATTTTATTGACTGTAATAAAAAATATAAATTTCAAAGCAATTATTCTTTCTCATATGCCTCTATAATTCTCCTAACTAGTGGATGCCTTACAACATCTGTTTTGGAAAAGTAAACAAATGATATACCTTCGATATCCTTAAGAAGTTGTGCAACTTCTAGCAGTCCTGATTTGTCATTTTCACCAAGATCAACCTGGGTAATATCGCCGGTTATAACGGCCTTTGAACTGAAGCCTAGTCTGGTTAGAAACATTTTCATCTGGAGCGAGGTAGTATTTTGTGCTTCGTCGAGAATAACAAAAGCATCATTAAGTGTCCTACCTCTCATAAAGGCTAGTGGAGCTATTTCGATCGCTCCCTTGTCTAGCAATCTCGATGCCTTATCAAAATCCATCATATCGAATAGAGCATCGAATAATGGTCTTAAATAAGGATCAACTTTTTGGTTGAGATCACCTGGTAGAAAACCCAGCTTTTCTCCTGCCTCGACTGCCGGTCTGGTTAGTATTATCCTATTTACCTGGCGATTTATGAATGCTGTAACTGCCATTGCCATTGCGAGATATGTTTTTCCCGTTCCCGCAGGTCCGATACCAAGTACAATATCGTGTTTACGGATGGCTTCAATATAGATTTTTTGAGTAATGCTTTTAGGAGCGATGATTCTTTTTCTTGTAGATATACAGACTGTATCTAAAAATACCTCTTCAAGAGGCATCTCGTCTTCAATTACTATCCTTGCAGCGGCCTCAATATCCCCTGGTTCAAGTTTATAACCCTTTGAAATTATTCTATAAATTTCATTTAGAAACCTTTCTACCGATTCAACATCCTTGGGGTCACCTCTGAGACTTACTTTACCGCCCCTAGAGTAGATGTTTAGTCCAAATATATTTTCGATTTCTTTTAAGTTGCCGTTGAGTTCACCATAGAGTTGCTTAACAATATCATTATCTTCAAAATCTATTTCCCGGCTGATTTCCTTTTCGATTTTAAACGAATCTTGCATCCTTTGTATATAGTCCTCCAATTATTACTTAATTAAATAGAGATTTTATTTATCTTGAGCGGTTTTAATGATGAGATCGAAATATAATTTTTGGGATGATTAATTTTTATAATAAATATACCGCACCAACTGATTAGCTTTATAAACAGCTTTATCTTCCTAAATTGGATTGCCGAATAAACTTTCAATAATTTTTTTTAAAAACATAAAAAGTCCAACGATTTATTATAACAAATCTAAACTAAAATCCCAAATATATTTATCTTTATCCCCCAATTGCTGACATATTCCTCTTGGGCTTTACAAAATGAGGATTGTTTATTGAATGTCCGGCCCATTTTGTTTTTATAGTTCTTATGAGAAAAGCCATTATGTCTTCATCAGTGGAGTCTCCTCTCAAGTAACTCTTTAAGTCATGTTCATCGAGTGCAAAGAGGCAAGTCATAATCTTTCCATCTGCTGTGAGTCTTATTCTATTGCAATCGGCGCAAAAGGGTTCTGAAACGGATGCTATTATTCCAATTTCTCCACTACCATCTTTAAACTTATAAATCCTAGCAGGGTCGGATGGGTCATTACTGGTGTGTTCTATCTCTGCTACCTTGCTTACTTTCTCCAGAATCTCAGACTTAGTTACTACAAGATTCTTTTTCCATCTGTTCCCACCATCAAGAGGCATAAATTCTATAAATCTAATCTTATACGGCTTATAGCGCGAAAGTTTTGCCAGATCCTCTATTTCATCGTCATTGTAACCTTTGATTACGACGACGTTTATCTTTATAGGTGAGATATTCGTTTTTTCTGCTTCCTCTATTCCCTCAACAACTCTTTCAAAATATTTGCGTCTGGTCATTTTGTGGAACTTACCAGGATTTAGGGAATCGAGACTAACGTTTATACCCCTAAGACCTGCATCATAAAGTTTTTTAGCATATTGATAAAGAAAATAACCGTTTGTTGTCATTGAAACTGAATCAACACCATTTAATTTGGAAATGGAAGAAATTAATTGCTCAACTCCTGGCCTTAAAAGCGGTTCACCACCAGTAATTCTGATCTTTCTAACACCCAACATTGTCATTATATTTACAATTCTCTTCATCTCATCGAACGTTAGTCTCTCTTCACTTGCAATCCATTCTACGCCCTGGGATGGCATGCAATAAATACAACGCATATTACATTGGTCAGTTACAGAGAGTCTGAGTTTTGTTACTACCCTACCGAATCTATCTATTAATTGGCTCATCCGTATAAATCTCGAATTAAGAGTTGGTATAAATATTAAAGTACTCTTTAAATCATTTGTCAACAGGTGAAAGAAATGACTTCATTAGATATTTGGTAATTGAGTTGAGAATTCACTCTAGCTTGCTGCACGGAGCTTCATTTGTTATTTAAAAACTAAATTATTCTCCATTTATTATTTAAATACTAAATTATTATAGTAAAATTCATTACTTTGAGAAATTGTAAAATTTATAGGTAAACATGGTCATGAAAGATGTTAGTTCGAAAATAGATAGCTTAAGGCATGCATTTGCAATCGCATCTCTTAGGGTTGGCAACAAAACAATTGAATTGATAAAGAGGAACAAAGTTCCAAAAGGGAATGTATTTGAGATTGCGCGTAGTGCGGCTATTCTTGCCGCCAAAAAGACTTCAGATCTCATACCTTTTTGCCACCAGGTACCGCTGGATTTGGTCGACGTAGATTTTGAGTTGTCTGAACAAAAAATCTTGATAAAGACTCAAGCTAAGGCTATTTGGAGGACGGGTGTGGAAATGGAAGCCCTTACGGCTGCAAGCATAGCGGCTTTAACAATTTACGATATGTTGAAGCCAATCGATGAAGTGCTTGAGATTACATCTATAAAATTAATTGAGAAACGAGGAGGAAAGACAGAGTGGATACAAGAGTTTGAAAAACCCTTAAGGTCAGGGGTTATCGTAGCTTCTGACTCGGTTGCAAAAGGCAAGAGAGAGGATAAATCTGGCAAAGCTATAATTAAGGAGCTCGAGAATCAAAAATTTGAAGTTATTGAATACCTGGTGTTACCGGATGATTTTGAGGTAATTAAAGAAGAGCTTATTAGACTCACAGACAATGTGGGATTGGATTTAATAATAACTTCAGGGGGTACGGGCCTTAGCACGAGGGACTTGACAGTAGAGGCAACCAAATCTGTGATTCAACGGGAGACACCTGGTATCTCAGAGGCATCTAGAATTTATGGAGCTCAAAGAACCCCTTATGCTATGCTCTCCAGAGGAATTAGCGGAATTAGGGGTAAATCGTTGATCATAAATCTTCCAGGAGGACTGAGAGGCGTTAGGGAATCAATTGATGCTTTATTCCCATGGGTATTTCATGCATTTAATATGATAGGTGGAGGTGGGCACGCTGAGGAGTGATTTTTCCCCCAGGGGTCTATGCACTTCGTGATAAAAATTGAGAAAAGAAATTATGGGTTCCAAGGTTTATAACTAATATTATGTATCGTATCCAGGGATAATGCCACTGATCGAGTTAGCTTCTCCCCATATTCGGCGATCCATTCTTGAGGGGCAGCATAGTAAAAGTAGTCAAGGGTCATCCATTCTCCTCCGCCGATTATTCCTCCATCAACTACATCAACTAAGAATGCTGTCATATCCCCAGCGTCCATCGTATTTATTACTTGACATTCTACATAAGAATGAACGTCATCGAGAATCGGACTGCCTGTGACCCCAATTTTAAAAGGGATGTTGTCCAATTTTTTTCTATCCCTCCCCGTGTAGAATCCAAAGTTTCTTACTAAATCGAGCTGATCCTTCCTTAACAGGTGAATAGTTAGGGATTTGCTATTTATTATAAATTCGTGAGTATAGTTGCCTTTCCAGATACCAACAACAAGTCTTGGAACTGTGTGAACTATCGACGCAGTAATAACTGTCACAGCAATTTGAGCGTTTACTTTATCTTGCCAGGAGCTTGTGATCGCGACTACAGGAGACAATGTCCAAAAGGTTCCTGCAACCGTTCTTCCCTCTTCCTTACTCATATAAAGTACCCATCAGAGAATATTTAAACTTAACAAACCATTTACATAAATAATAATTTCCGACCTACTCATACAGACTAATTTTGAAGTCAATTTTTCTAAGAATAACACAATTGCAAATTTTATATAATACTATGTTGTTATCTTGCTAGATTGTTATATTATTATAGGTATTTAAAACCCGAGTTTATTGAGGAATTTTATAAAAATCTCTTGACTTATCCTTTAAAATAATGTAAGAATCTGAATGTATAAATTGTTGAGCGAACGGACCTGGAGAGAGGATGAGATCAACTTCGGAGGTCATTGATGAATAACAAGGGCTTATCTCTGTTAGTATTATTAACTTTGATTTTCTCTATTTATATTATTGGTTGTGCGAGCAGCAATAGAGAACTTGCTGATGCTGAAGCTGCCCTTCAAGCTGCTAGAGATGCTGGAGCGGCCGAGCTAGCGCCTGCCGAATACGAGACTGCTCAGGAATTGATTAATAGAGCAAAGGAAATGATGGCAGCTGGCATGCATAAAGAGGCTCGCGAGTTGTTGGTAGATGCTAGATATAAAGCCATAGAAGCTAAAGGAAAGGCAGAAAGTGTGGCAGCCAGGGGAGGCATGGGCGATATAGAAATTGAGGCAACAGAGGAAGAGCTTTCAATGCTTAGGGGTATGGGCGCCGGGAGTATGGGTCTAATGGATATATTTTTTGATTATGATGAAGCTAATATAAGACCTGATGCAAGGCCTGCACTTCAAACCAATGCAAGGATTGTTAAGGATAAATTTGGTATTTTGAGAGTAGTAATAATAGAGGGGTATTGTGACATACGTGGAACGGAGGAATATAATCTAGCATTAGGACAAAGAAGAGCTGAAGCTACTAAGTCCTTTCTTGTGGGACTAGGTGTTTCACCTTCTAAATTAGAGGCTGTAAGCAAAGGTGAAACTGAAATGTGGGCTCCAGGTTTTACAGAATATGACTATCAGCAAAACAGGAGAGCTCATTTTGTACCGTTATTGATGTCTCCTCAGGCTTTAAGGTAATACTTAATGAGACAAAGGTTTATTATCTTTGCTGTTTTAGGAGTATTGGGTATGTCACTGGGATGCGTTGCTACACATGATGATCTAAGGGGGATGTATCTTAGACAAAACAGGCTGGAGGCCAAAACAGAAAAGTTGTCTGAAGAAGTAGAAGCTTTGAAAAGAAAACCAATAGGGTCCAATAATGAAAATATTTTGGACCAGCTTGTGTATTTAGAGAAGAAGATAAATGATATGGAAAGAGCTAATGCAGAGCTTGAAAGCAGGTTCAATGAAATAACCAGAACTGGCGACTATAGTTCGCAATTGGAAAATTTTATAACTGATGATAGGACCAGTTCATCGCAATCGGCAGGTCCTATTTTTAATGAAGGTTATAGAAACCTTAGTGAAGGTAAGTACAAAAAAGCAAGGGAGCAGTTTCTATCGTTTCTTGATACAAATCCGACTTCTCCGGAGGCTTCCGATGCAATATATTGGATTGCTGAATCCTATTATCGAGAAGGTAAATTTGAACAGTCTATACTTGAATTTCAAAGATTTATAGATACGTATCCTAAAGATTCACGGGTCCCACTCGCCTATTTAAAACAGGGACTTTCGCTTGTTAATATTGGAAGAAAGGAAGAGGCTAAACTTTTTCTTCAGACATTGATTGATAAATATCCGAAATCTGATGAGGCAAAAATAGCTAAGGAAAAATTAAATGAACTTGCAGTTTAGTAATAATCGTATTATTATAGAGTAAAGATTTATAGGAAATAAATACTCTTAAAGGAGGTGCAGTAAAATGAAGAGGGATAAACAGCTTATTTTGATTGGTTTTCCCTTACTAATTGTTGCATTGCTTTATCTTGTAAGCTGTGCAACTCCCCCCCCAACAAAGGAGCTTGCTGCTGCTGAATCAGCTGTTGCCGAAGCAAAGGCAGCTGGAGCCCCGGAATGTGCCGCAGAGGACTTTGCCGCGGCAGAGAGTGCGCTGGCAAAGGGAAGAGCACTTGCAAGTGAGTTTTGCAGTGAATTAGAAGCCCGTAGGATGCTTGTAGATGCAAAAGCGAAGGCCGATGAGGCTAAGTTTAAGTGCATGACACCGCCCCCGCCCCCGCCCCCGCCCCCAGCACCTGATCTTAAGGATATATTCTTTGACTTTGATAAGTACAATATAAGACCAGATGCGGCTGCTGTTCTTGAAGAGGATGCACAGATTCTAGCTGGTGACATGAATATGAGAGTTATGATTGAGGGATATGCAGATATCAGAGGTACGCCTGCATATAACTTAAGGTTGGCACAAAGAAGAGCTGACTCAACTAAGGCATATCTTGTTCAGTTAGGAATCGATCCCTCAAGGGTTGACACCTCAAGTGGTGGTGAAACAGAACAGTTTGCAGCCGGTACGACTGAAGAAGCCTATCAGTTAAACAGAAGGGCGCACTTTATTGTTATGCAGCCTATGGCTAAAGCTGGAGTAGGAGCCAGGATTTACTACATTTATGAATAAAGTTAGTTAGTAAACCTGTTTTCAATCGAAGTAATTTATCCACAATTTATATTGGATAAATTTGGAAAAGAAAATATGTATTGGGGAGAGAAGAGATCTTACTTCTCTCCCCATTCTGTGCTTGATTTAGGGTAAATTTACTACCCTGAAAGATGCATTCTTGACAGTTTTGTCTTTTCCGTGTTAACTTTTCCCGATTTTTTTACATTCCTCCCTTAATAACAGTAAATGGAGACTGGCATAAGTAATTCAAAAAGATTGTATAGAGTTGCACAACGCCTTATGCCTGGCGGGGTGAATAGCCCAGTTCGTTCATATACGGCTGTTGGGGGCACACCGAGATTTATTTCTAAGGCCAAAGGTGCATATGTTTATGACGAAGATGGACATAAGTACATCGATTATATGGCCTCATGGGGACCACTTATTTTGGGACATGCGCAGACAGACGTGGTTAAAGCTGTAAAGAAGGCAACCGAAAGGGGAACAAGTTATGGAGCCCCCTGTGAATATGAGATAGAACTCTCAAATCTCATAGTGAAGTCAGTTCCTTCAGTAGAAATGGTTCGGATGACAAATTCAGGCACCGAGGCGACAATGAGTGCGATTCGACTTGCCAGGGCCTATACAGGACGCGATATGATTGTTAAATTTGAAGGATGCTATCACGGACACGCGGATTACCTACTGGTTAAGGCCGGATCGGGAGCTACCACATTTGGAACTCCATCTAGCCCAGGTGTACCAAAGGGATTTACACAAAGTACGCTACTTGCCAGGTTTAATGACATTTGTTCAGTCGAAAGACTCTTTCGAAGGTACAAAAATAAGATAGCATGTGTGATCATTGAACCTATTGCTGCAAACATGGGTGTAATTCCTCCAGAAAAAGATTTCTTGAAATCACTAAGGCAAATTACAAAAAGAAATGGTTCACTCCTGGTTTTTGATGAAGTCATAACCGGGTTTAGATTGGGTATTGGTGGAGCACAAAAGAAGTATGGTGTCTTACCAGACATAACGTGTCTTGGGAAAATAATAGGTGGCGGTCTACCTGTAGGTGCATATGGGGGAAAAAGGAATATAATGGGTTTAATAGCTCCTGTTGGTCCAGTCTATCAAGCCGGTACACTATCGGGGAATCCATTGGCAATGGCAGCAGGGATAGCAACCATAAAAAAACTACGTGAAAAGGGAGTTTACAAAAAGCTTGATTCAAAAGCCGGACTACTTGTAGATGGGATCAAGGAGATACTGAAAAAACAAAATATAAAAGCAACAATTAACTCTAGAGGGTCAATGTTTACAATATTTTTTACGGATTTAGAAGTGATTGATTATTCAAGCGCACTTAAATCTGACACGAAGATTTATTCACGTTTCTTTAACAAACTGCTAGACGCAGGCATCATGTTTCCACCTTCTCAGTTTGAAGCTGTTTTTGTTTCACTTGCTCATACAGAGAAAGATATAGCTAAGACATTAAATGTCTTCTCAAATGCGGTCAAGTCAATTTGATACCAGGGGGGAACGATAAGGTTAAAGAGCGAAAAAACCTCGTATGGATAACATACTTTGCATTAGGAGTTGAACTGGCATTTTCTGTTATAGCCGGGATCATTTTAGGCCACTATATTGATAGATGGATAGGTACTAAGACTCCATGGTTCACAATGTTGGGAATTACATTGGGAATGATTGCGGGATTCAGCATTCTATATAGGATGACTAAAAAAAAGAAATGATATCAAAATCAATGAGTTTAACAAAGTCTTTTGGGCTAGGGAGAGTGGAAAAAGGGGGACTGGTTGTTACTGCAATTCTTGTTGCTATAAATGGTCTCGTAGGTTCTCAAGCACTCGCATTGGGAGTAGCGGTAGGTGGGTTGTTGGTTATAGTAAATTTTCTAGTTATTAGGTTATTGGCGGGTGCTCTAATTGGCAAGGCATACACAAAAGTTTTCGGCATTTTTATCGTCTTGGTTAAGACCTTTGTTTTAATTGCATTTGTAGCTTCCCTATTTTTGTTTACAAAAGTAAATATCTATGGTTTTTTTATTGGGGTTACCGGGGTAGTTATAGTAATCATAGGAGAAAGCCTTAGGGGTAATAGTGATGGATCATTTTAGTTGGTTTACATTAATTGGATTGGGTCAATATGACTCAGTTTTCGGTGCATTATTGGTAATACTCTTTTTAGTTGCTGCTGCAATAAAAATAAAAAGGAATCTTTCAAAAAAGGATTCTATACTTCCAGATGCGAAATTATCAATTAGAAATATTTTTGAGATTCTTACTATAGATTTTCTTCTTGATCTTCTTACTGCTGTAATTGGATCTCGGGATAAAGCTAAGAAATATTTTCCTCTCCTTGGAACAGCTTTCTTTTTTATTCTTTTTGCAAACCTTTTAGGCCTGATTCCCGGGTTTCTTGCACCTACGGGAAATATCAATACCACTGCGGCTTGTTCTCTGGTTGTGTTTATCATGTATAACTATTATGGATTTAAGGAAAACGGCCTAGGATATCTGAAACATTTTATGGGTCCCATGATTTATCTCGCGCCTTTAATGATCGTAATAGAAGTTATAAGCCACCTTGTTCGCCCTTTATCTTTATCGTTGAGGCTTTTTTGGAATATGACGGGAGATCACCTCGTTTTAGGGATCTTTACAGATCTTATACCATATGTTCTTCCTTCAATTTTTATCGGTCTTGGGATATTTATTTCTTTTCTACAAGCGTTCATTTTTATGATTCTATCTGCAATATATATTTCCCTTTCCACTTCACACGAAGAAGTTGAAGTATGAGAAAATAGTATTGGATGATGTTGACTAAAAAATATTAAATCACTCAAAAAGAAGGAGGTTTTCAAATGAAAAAGGTTTTATCGATGGTTTCGCTGTTGGGCGTAGTGATATTGGCCGCCTTTGTACCAGAGGTGTCGGCTGAAGAAGCGGCAGGAGCCGGAGAGGGATTATGGACATTTGCAAAGGCAGGTCTTGCTATTGGAAGCGGCTTAGGGATTGGCATTGCCGCAGGGATTGCAGGAATAGGCCAGGGTCTAGCAACTGCAGCAGCCTTGACTGGAATTGCGAGAAATCCTGGTGCTGCATCAAAGATACTAACACCTATGATTATTGGCCTTGCACTCATTGAGTCACTTGTTATATATGCCTTGGCTATAACATTTATCCTTCAGTCTAAAATATAGCAATAAAAAGATTTGATTTAAGGTGGGGGAGTAAAGTCTATTTGCTCTCTCACTTAACTTATTTAATTTTTACTCAAAAAACCAACTCAAGAGCTTATAGTGTCCTATCATAAATTAGTTCCAATTTGATGAAAAGTTCATTATTTCTTGTTTTCTCAATATTGTTTTTATCAAGTTGTTCGATTGGTGAATTCTTATCCGGTCCTGGCTTGCCTGGACCGGATAGAAAGTCACCAGCAGAATCAGCAGAGTTGTACTATAAACTGCTAAAGTGGAAATATTTTGATAAAGCGGCAGCCTTAGTAGATGTTGAGAAGAGGAATCAATACGAAGATTTCGTTTCTCGAAATGAGGATAATCTGAATATAACTGCGTATGAGGTTAAAGAAGTAGTTTTCAGTGAAGATGGTACTGAGAGTGTTGTAAAAATTAATGTTAAATACTATAAATATCCATCTGTATCCGAGGAGACTGTTATTCTTGAAGACAAATGGGTCTTAAGAGATAAAAATTGGTATATCTCTTCTGATTTTGAGAAGGAAATTTTTGAGTAAGAGGTCATATTTTTGCAAATTGTTAATAGAAATTTAAACTAGCGAATTCCCTGTAGGTTGCTACAGAGTTTCCTCTCGCCTGTCATTGCGAATACATTCACTCCGTTCAGTATAAACTCCGTGAAGCAATCTGACACAAAGTGTCATTCCGAACTTAGTGAGGAATCTAATAGAGTTTGGTTATGACCCATTCGACCTTGCTCAGGGCTCCTCGTAATTGTAGATGTCAAGTAATTCGAGGACGGAATCCAAAAAAGTAATAAATTTTCTCGAACTTTACTCATCCGTCATGCTCGAATGTTCCCCGATTAAAACTTCGAGGACAGGCTTAATCGGGGATCCATCGTTTAATATTTTATTTTCTTTGTCTTGATACATACTTCGATAAACTCAGCATGAAACGGGAAACAACCCTTCGACCCTTCGATGCAGCTCAGGGCTCAGATACCGTCTTAAAAGTCAAGATGTTTTTACACAATAATCTGGATCAAATGG
>JALLOG010000101.1 GCA_027717645.1 Desulfobacterota bacterium AH_259_B03_O07 | reverse complement strand
AAGGAAAAAGCGAATATATTTCAATCCTCGCTTTGTTCTTAATGCATAATTTGGGTTCATTACTTCTACGCAAAATAGAAATTATTAGGAGTAGAATCACGAATCCTATTCCAATCAATGGAATATGGTTTAGAATCAAATGAACGTGTGCCCAATTCATAGTTATATCCTCCATTAGAAGTATTTGTATTTGCAACTCTTCACATGATATGAGAAATTCTTAACTGCAATTTGCTTGCCATATATCATTTAATTGAATTCAATACGATTTTAAGAAGGGAAGGTTAAAAAACTGGCAGATATTCTGACACTTGACATCCAATTAGAGCTCAGTCCCTCGAATTTAAAACCAATTTGCTGGCACCCTTTTTGCATATCAAATAATTTATTACAATATGATCGCAAGAAATCAGGCATAAGACATGAAGAAAATTTTTAAACTAGTGTTCCTTTTATTTACGTTAACGTTCCTAACATTTCCCCTTTTTATGAATCATTGCAAGAGCTTTCAGGAGAATCAGCAGTCCAATAAGGAATCCCTCGGCATTGATTTCGAGTCGTTCAGTGAAAAATATAATGAGACCCAACAATTACAGATAGTAGATACAAGAACCCTGGATGAATATAAAAGCGGTCATATACCTGGAGCCCTAATCCTTCCTGTTCAAGATTTAGAGTCGTCGAAGGACACGAGTATAGTATTATCGAAATTAAATAAGAACGAAGAAGTCTATATTTATTGCTCTGCCGGGGGTCCCCGCTCACAACGAGCGGCACTAATACTTCGTGATATGGGTTTTAAAAAGGCGTATTTTATAGAAGGCGGAATTGCTCAATGGATTGTCTCAGGAAATCCTGTAAAACAAAACTAATGAAATTTCGTTTGTTAACTAGGCATTATAATTCTTGGGTATATATATACAATTAGGTTCAGATTCCATATAGTCACCTGTTACGGCAAATGCTCTTGCTCTGGATCCACCACAAATCTGTTTAAACTCACAAACACCACACTTACCCTTGAGCCTTGTGTCGTCTCTAAGCTCCTTAAAAATAGGAGAGTTTCTATAAATATCTACGATGTTGTTTCGCTTCACATTCCCAGAAGAAATCGGTAAGAAACCGCTTGGAAAAACTTCTCCGGTATGAGATATGAAAACAAATCCATTTCCGTCATTTATCCCCCTTGCCCATCTACCTATCGGATCGGGCCATTTTATCTTTACACGGCCTTTAATAACGGATTGCCTGTTTTTCCTCGATTCAGAAAGGGTTCTTTGAATGACCACTCTCCTATAATGTGGCGCTTCCGTGGATTTTATATCGTAAGGCATAGTCTTTGATAGATCATACATCTTATCAAATACAGTCTCGTATTCCTCTGGAGAAATTTCATCTTCTTCCTTCCCCCTTCCGACAGGCACAAGGAAGAAAACACTCCAGAGAACGACATTATTAAAATTCTCTATTAGACATGCAATATTAGTTAAATCTTCAACATTATGTTTTGTTACTGTTGTGTTTATTTGTAATGGGATTTCCTCTAGCAAACAATGATTAATTGCTCTCAATGTCCAAGCGAAACTTCCTTTTACACCTCTAAATGAATCATGAATTTCATTACAAGATCCATCAATACTGATTGCAATTCTCGAAACTCCCGATTCCTTGAACTTTCGAATAGCATCTCTGGTTAGAAGGGGAGTAGCACTCGGTGACACCGCAGTTCTGAGCCCTTTACCGACGCTGTATCGTACAAGTTCATAAATATCCTCACGCTTTATGGGATCACCTCCGGTGAGGACGAATAGAGGATAACCAAATTCTTTTATATCATCTATAAGCTGAAACCCCTCATTTGTTGTAAGCGCATTTGGGTCTCTCTTAGGTCTTGCCTCTGCTCTGCAGTGGACACAAGCGAGATCGCATGCCTGGGTTACTTCCCAAATTACAATGAATGGTGACATAGAAAAATCAATCTGCTTTATCTTCTTATTCATAAGCTTTTTTGAACATTTTCTTTTTTGAATGATTATTGTTACTTATCTATAGCTTATCTCAGCAATTTCCTTGCCAGAAGTAATGTTTGTTGATTTACAAAGGTCTATTTTTGAAACTCGTGTAGAGAAAATTCATTTATATTTCATCAACGAACTGTAGTTAAAATCACTGATATGAGAGTTAATTGAAAAAGCAATACACCATAAATACAAGATATAAAAACTGCTGAATATTTTCCTCCGTATACAAATACTCTTCTTATTCATCCTACATTAATTAAAATGAGTCCTCGCTTCAATTTATGTGTCAGATGTCAAAAATTCTTACACATTTTTTGATATCTGAGTTTTCATAATTCCTTCTAAACACATGACTTTTTATATGGCATAGAGATTGCTTTCTATTCAAATATAACACTATATAGGAGATAAGATGATACGGCCAGGTTAAACCAATAGGTGGCTACGCCTTTGCTTTCGTCCTTACTCTTTTTTTTTATGACGTTAGTAATGCAAGCCGAAGATAAGCCGTTCGGAGGAGGCTTCGCGGTTATTGTTAGTATTCACACTGGACCGTTTAATACCGATACGAGTTAGTATGCCGTTGGTGAGCTTGGAATGCTACTACTTGAATTAAGTCCTTGAAAAGTTATGGGACTCATCAACAATGAATAGAACCACACTGGACTCTAAAAACAAAATATACAAAGCAGCCCTTAACCTTTTCATTAAAAAAGGAATAAAAGGTACGACTACAAGAGAAATAGCTAAAAAAGCAGGCATTGCCGAGGGAACTATTTACATACATTTCAGTACTAAAGATGCTATTGCTTTCACGCTTTTTACAAACTATATGGGTGTATTTAGAGAAAGGCTTTTAGAGAGTTCTAAAAACTGTACTAATCCCACATTCAAACTAAGAGCTATAATTCATGCCTTCTTTGATTTTGCAAAAGATGAACCAAACGCTTGCTCCTACATAGTTATTGACCACTATACAGAACTCAATAAGATGACAAAGGAAAAAAATAAATTTAAGGATATTTTTGTGGAAGTAATTCATGATGGCATAAAGAAAAGAGTATTTAGAAAAATAGATGAAAACCTTGGATCAGCGTTAATAATAGGGATGATAAATAGAGCGATCCTCTCTTTTAACAACGGACTTCTTGATTCGGACTACGACAAGTTAGTTTCAGAAACCGTAAATGCTGCTTTAAGAGTTTTAGAAAAGAACTACTGATCCAATATATTGTATTACCTTTTTAGAAATATTATGAGTGAGTACTCACAAAATTTTGTACGATATTCTGACATCTGACACCACAGTGAAGAACAAAATCCAGCAATTATATGCTATACTGATTGGCATGGTGATTGCATTAAATTAATAAAATAGAAAAAGAAAATAATCGTTAGAAGATCTTTTTTATCCTTAAAAGGAGACAAAATGAAGACAAGATTCAAACTTAGTCTCATAACCAAAGCATTGTTAATAACACTCGTATTAGCCATTCCAAATTCAACTCTTGGTAGTGAAGACAAATCCAATGATAAAGAAGAACTTCACGAAAATGGAGAAGAGCTGTTTCAATCTAAAGGATGCGTGGCTTGTCACACAATTGGTAAAGGAAAACTTACCGGACCAGATCTACTTGGAGTCACCGAAAGGAGGGAAGAAGAATGGCTTAGGAACTGGTTAAAGAATCCAGATACCATGATCTTCAGCGATCCCATAGCGAAAGAGCTTCTTAAAGAATATTTTGTGCCAATGCCAAATCAGGGCCTAACAGATGAAGACATAGAAGTTTTTATAACTTATTTCAAGTATGAAGATTCAAATCAAAAAGAAGTGGAAGAAAAGGATTGAAATAAAGAAATAAAGAAATAAAGAAAGGAGGTAGTTAGTTATGAAAAGCTGGAAAATACTTAGTATTTTTAGTACTGGCGGTCTGGGGATTGTTTTAGTAGTTAGTTTCGTCTTCCTTTTCCTTTTCACAAGTCCCCTTAAAACAAGCAGTCAGAAAAAGGGGAAATCACCAGAAGGGGTTGAAGAGATCGCAAAAGCTCGTGATCTTACTCCACAAGATATAGAAGCTGCTCTTAAAACATATGTCCCCACAGGAAAATATGATGATTACTTAATGTTTTGTTCTGGTGGGCATTCTGGTCAGGTTCTTGTGATAGGACTCCCCTCTATGAGACTTCTTAAATTAATAGCCGTTTTTACACCAGAGCCTTGGCAGGGATTTGGATATGGATCTAATGAGTCTTCAGATATTTTAAAGGCTGGCTATATGCCAGTCGGAAAGGACAGAAAACTTAGCTGGGGAGATACACATCATCCGGCACTCACTGAGACTAACGGTGACTACGATGGTCAGTTCCTTTTTATAAACGACAAAGCAAACGCAAGGGTAGCGGTCATTGATCTTCGTGACTTTGAAACAAAACAAATCATAAAAACTCCAAACATCATTTCAAACCATGGAACTACATATGTTACACCAAACACTGAATACGTAATTGAAGGTTCTCAGTACTCAACTCCTCTTCCTTTCTATAACTATGCACCCATTGAACAGTATCAAGAAAAGTATAGAGGTCTAATTACCTTTCACAAATTCGATAGGGAAAAAGGGAGGATAGACGAATCGAATTCTTTCCAGATAGAGCTTCCCCCATATGGACAGGATCTCTGCGATGCCGGAAAGAAAGAGAGCGATGGTTGGGTATTTTGTAATACATTTAACACTGAGATGGCAACAGGTGGTATCGAGCAGGGTAAGCCTCCTCTTGAAGCAGGAGCCTCACAAAGGGATATGGATTACCTCCACGTCATAAACTGGAAAAAGGCCGAAGAGGTAGTCAAGGCAGGAAAAGTAAAAGAAATTTCGGGCGCGAAAGTCATTCCGCTTGAAACTGCGATTGCTGAAGGAATCCTTTACTTCATTCCTGAACCGAAAAGCCCACATGGAGTAGACGTTGCCCCTCGTGGAGACTATATAGTAATTTCAGGAAAACTCGACACACATACAACTATCTTCAGTTTTGATAAAATACAAAAAGCTATAGCAGAAGAGAACTATGAAGGAAAAGACCCCTATGGAGTACCAATTCTTAACTTTAAAGACGTACTTGTAGCTCAGTTGGAAATTGGTTTGGGGCCTCTTCACACACAGTTTGACAATGAGGGCAATGCCTATACAAGTGTTTTTATAGAAAGTACGCTTGCAAAGTGGAAGCTTGGAGAACCATATAACTCTGGTGATCAAGCTTGGACACTAGTTGAAAAAATTCCAGTTCACTACAACATAGGACACCTCGTTTGTGCAGAGGGGGATACAGTTTCTCCAGATGGCAAGTACTGTGTTGCCCTTAATAAGTGGTCTATAGACAGATTTACACCAGTCGGTCCGCTTCACCCTCAAAACTTTCAGCTAATAGACGTCTCAGGTGACAAAATGCAACTACTCTATGACATGCCAATAGGAATTGGAGAACCCCACTTATGCCAGATAGCAAAGACTGACAAGTTTGATCCATGGCTGGTTTATCCTGAGACTGGTTTCAACCCAGCTACCATGACTAAAAACCCTAAAGCAGCACTTGCTGGAAAAGAAAGAATAGAGAGGAAAGGAGATACAGTTGAGGTTTGGATGACGGCTATTAGGAGCCACTTCAATCCTGAGCACATAAAGGTAAAAGAGGGTGATAAGGTAAAGCTGAACATAACCAATATAGAGCGCGCAAGGGATGCAACTCACGGATTTGGAATTGATGGATACAACATAAACCTGAGCCTTGAGCCGGGGGAAAGCAACACCGTGGAATTCGTAGCGGACAAACCCGGTGTCTATCCCTTCTATTGCACAGAGTTCTGTTCAGCCCTTCATCTTGAAATGGCAGGGTACTTACTTGTAGAACCAAAGGAATAAGGGTTAGAAAAAAGCTGCCTCATCCATTGAGGGTAAGGCAGCTAAAACAAAAGATAATCCTAGCATTAAGGAGGTATTAAATATGAAAAAAATATATATACTTTTTGGATTTATTATGGTATTTGCAATCGGAAGTATTGCAAAAGGGGCCGAGAATGAAGAAACCGCCAAGTCTTGGCAGCAACAGGCAACTTCTATAAGAGCAACTGTAGTCAGTGTTGCGGAAGAGCTTGAAAAGATCGGTGACAAGGGAAACCCTGATGCTAGGGGCTTAATCGAGGATACTAAAATACAGTTAGAAAAAGGAGACAAAGAGCTTGCCAAAGGCGATAAAGCCATGAAAAAGAAAGAATGGGAAAACGCTAATTATGGTTACAATATGGCGTGGCAGTATTACGTCAAGGCCGCAACAGCGGGCTTGAATGCCAAGAGAATTCTTACGGGACAATAATCAGGTTAGCCAATTCCCTAAAATACCTATTTCCAACAAATTCAGGGTAATTGGAAACCTTTAATTTTGAGAAAGGACTTTCTTACTAATACATGAATCATTCTGACGCCTGAAAGCTGCGGGATATTCAGATATTGAAATGGAGGTTAAATAAATCCAATCACAGGCGCTATAGTTTCTCCACATAAAACAGAAAGTGTTACAACTTCCTGGATTCCTGGCCCTATGCTGCATACAACCAGAAGGATTGTAGTAGCACTACTATCAGTAGCAGCTGTCGTACTTCTTTTAGCTTCAATTAAATTTCCCTACTGGAAGGTAACGCTTAACGCTCCTCAATACCCTCAGGGACTACATGTTTCAATCTTTCTCAATAAAGTAGAGGGTGACACATTCGAAGTTGACATTCTAAATCACTACATTGGTATGAGGAAATTGGAAGAAGCCGCCAAGTTTGAACGCAATATTGCAATTTATGGAATTGCGTTTGTATCTCTCTTTGCATTACTTTTTGTCTTCTCAGGAAGGAAAACAATGAGCCTTTTTGCGCTGCCTGCTCTGATTTTTCCCATTGCCTTTATTGCTGACTTATTCTACTGGCTTTACAACTTTGGTCATAATCTTGATCCTCACGCACCAATCAAGTTCACCCCATTTACACCGAAGCTGGTAGGGGAAGGAATAATAGGTCAATTTTCTACAGTTGGGACCTTTGGAATAGGATTCTATTTAGTCATCGCGTCTTTTATTTTAGTCTTGACTGCCTTAATATTAAGGTTCACGGTATGTAACGCATGTCCATACAGAGAAAGATGTTCACTTGTTTGTCCACACTTATTTTTGTGGCCGCCACGAGAGCATCAACGACAGAATCAGTAGCAGAGACTTATACCGTTTCCCCTAGCGGTTCAATTAATTCCATCTCAAAGGCTATTGGGTTATCGAAAGATGGGGATACAGTAGAAGTTGAAAAAGGAGCTTATAAGGGACGGATCGTTGTTGATAAATCTATCAAGCTCATAGGCATAGATAAACCTTCTATCTATGGGCAAGGAAAGAGAACTACTATTAAAAAAAGAGAATTTGGGTTACTGAAAAGAAAAAAAATCGAGACTTTCCAGGTTATTCTCTATGATGTGACAGGATTGGGTCAGAAAAATTGATATTTATATGAATGGAGTGTGAGAAATGAAGGAAAATGAGTTAATACTAGGACCGCGTATACCCAAAGAACTGTGGCACAAAGAGAGGATGAGGTTTTTGATTCCGTCAATCCTTCTCGTTATAGGGGTGCTTCTGTTATTAACTTCTATCTTCTGCCCTTACTGGAAGCTAACACTCTTTGCACCTCAGTATCCAGGAGGCTTAAAGGCAAAGCTTTATGTAAACCAGGTAAGTGGTGATGTTCAGGAAATCGATATACTCAATCATTACATTGGAATGAAACCCTTGGGGGAAGCTGCTCTCCTGGAGCGCTCGCTGAGTATAGTAATCATAGTGGGAATAATCTTACTCAGTATAGGCGCCATTTACGTTCATAGTCCAATTGCCCTATTTCTTAGCATTCCAGCCATCTTATACCCGCTCTTCTTTTTAGGAGACCTCTATTTTTGGATGCGGAATTTTGGAATGAATTTGGATAAGAGGGCACCCCTGAGCGGGGCCATTGAACCGTTTGTCCCCCCGCTTCTCGGTGAGGGTCAAATTGCGCAGTTTAAAACTGTTGCTACCTGGGAAGTTGGTCTGTACTTGTCTATTGCGGCATCTATTATTATCATAGTCGGACTTTATTTTCACCGTAAGGCATATAAACCAATAATGGAAGCCAAATTCAAATGAGAGAGCAAAGCCGAAAAGAGGGGAAACTAGGAAATGCATTATATATTAGCACTCATCGTTGTGGCCGGCGTGGTCGCATCAACAACAAAATCTGTTGCAGAGACTTATACCGTTTCCCCTACCGGTTCGATTAATTCCATCTCAAAGGCTATTGGGTTATCGAAAGATGGGGATACAGTAGAAGTTGAAAAAGGAGCTTATAAGGGACGGATCGTTGTTGATAAATCTATCAAGCTCATAGGCATAGATAAACCTTCTATCGATGGACAAGGAAAGGGAACTGTTGTCTTAATAAAAGCCCCAAAGTGTACATTTAAGGGATTCCTGGTAATAGGGAGTGGAGAAAGCTTAACCATAGAGGACGCGGGGATAGTCCTCGACTCGGCCCCTGACTCTATTATCGAAGACAATAAACTAGAAGACGTACTATTTGGCATTTATCTAAAAAACTCGCGTAGAAGCCTTATAAAAAATAACGTCATAATAGGCAAAGATCTCCCCCTTCCACAAAGAGGAGACGGAATCCGCCTATGGTATAGCCCAGAAACTCATATTCTATATAACCACACCACCCAAACGAGGGATCTTGTTATGTGGTGGTCAGGAAATACACTGATAAAGGGGAATAAAATAGAAAAAGGAAGGTATGGACTCCACTATATGTATAGCAACGACAATGTTTTTGAGGACAATCTATTCATTGATAACTTTGTAGGTGGTTTCCTCATGTATAGCAGCGGGATAAGATTTTATCATAACATATTTGCTCGTAACCAGGGGCTGGCAACAGGATACGGGGTAGGATTTAAGGATCTTGATGATGTAGTTGCCGAAGAAAATCTCTTCATTGATAATCGCATAGGTCTTTACCTCGATAATTCGCCTCACCTTATAGACTCCTGGAACAAAATAGAGAAAAACGTTATAGCATTTAACGATATCGGTGCTTCCTTTATGCCATCTATCGAAAGAAATATCATTGTTTCAAATAGCTTTATAGACAATGCAGAACAAATTGAAGTAAGGGGAGGTGGCACTCTCTCTGGAAATAAGTGGTTTAAAGAAAACGAGGGGAATTTCTGGAGTGATTATAAGGGCTATGATGAAAACAATGATGGAATAGGAGAAATTCCATATTTAGCCGAAAGCCTGTTTGAAAGCCTTGTAGACAGGTACCCCAACCTAAGAATATTTATTTTTAGCCCGGTATCTCAAGCCATCGAATTGGCATCGCATGCTTTCCCGATATTTAAACCCGAACCAAAAGTAACTGACGAGTACCCAATGATAAACTCTTATATCCCGGAGAAATTTAAAGGCTTTAAGAAAAAATTTTCAATGGGCTTTTTAATTATTTCCACTCTTATGGTTTTCATACCTCTTGTACTGTACTTTTATCTTGTTAAAAAAACTAAAGGAAAAGTAAGTGATTGATATAAGAGAAGCAACTAAAAACTTCGGAGATTTCAAAGCCGTAGATAAGGTCTCGTTCAGTGTAAAAGCTGGAGAAGCATTTGCAATATTGGGACCCAACGGAGCGGGAAAAAGTACCCTCATTAGATGCATACTGGGCACCTTGGACTTTGAGGGTGAAATTAGGCTAAACAACCTCGACATAAAAGAAAATAGAAAGGAAGCCAAAGCATTAATTGGCTATGTTCCCCAAGAGCCTCAATTCTACGATATGACGACTATAGAGGTCCTAAACTTTTTTGGTTCAATTAGACGGGTTAATAAAGAGAGAATTGAAAGGGTATTACATTTAGTGGGTCTTAAAGAGCACGTTTTTAAATCCACTTCCGCTCTATCCGGGGGTATGAGGCAAAGACTTTCATTTGGGATAGCCCTTTTATCGGATTCCCCAGTTCTGATCCTCGATGAACCCACATCAAACCTGGACGCATACGCAAGAGCAGATTTACTTAGGCTCATCAAGAAATTTAAAACTGAGGGGAAAACTGTCCTGTTTTCTTCTCACAGACTCGATGAGGTAGAATTCTTGGCCGACAGAGCGCTCGTTATGAAGTCAGGGAAAATAATATTAGAAAGTACACCACATAAGCTAGGAGAGGTGCTAGGACTCAAATCGAAACTACACATCAAATTACCTCAATCCAGCATTAAAACGGCTCTTGATGTCTTGAATGAAAACGGTTTTAACAACATTTCGTTAAACGGAAACAAATTGTCTATCGAACTATCCCATAAGGAAAGAATACTTGCACTAAGGAAACTTTTGCTGGCAGAAATACCTGTCGAAGATTTTAATGTAGAAGAACCATCTATGGAAAGCATAATGGAAGAGGTTCAACAAAATGGACTTTAGGAATGTATATATCCTGATTAGAAAAGAAGCGAGGGATTCCGTAAAAAATTGGTGGTTTGTTCTCTATACAATTTGTTTTTCAGCCCTTGCTCTACTTCTTTTATTCCTCGCATCTTCAAGAAGTGAAATTGCAGGTTTCTCGGGATTCGGTCGAACTGCAGCCAGTTTAATAAATCTTGTATTACTATTTATTCCGCTCATAGCGCTTGTGACAGGAGCAATCAGCATATCAAATGAAAGGGAGAACGGCACACTTTCGTATCTTCTTTCTCATCCAATCACGAAATCGGAGATCTTTACTGGGAAATTCATTGGACTACTGTTATCCATTTGGTTTTCAATATCGCTTGGTTTTGGTCTGGCAGGAATCGCGATTTCAATAAGAGGCGGAGGGGGGGATATTTCAAAATTTCTTATGACCGCTGTTCTTTCCGCTATTCTTGCAGCATCTCTACTCAGCGTAGGATTTCTCATCTCGGTTTTTTCGAAAAAGGCAGCAAAGGCCACAGGCATTGCCGTTTTTCTCTGGCTCGTATTCATAGTCATAGGAGACTTAGGAATTATGGGATCAACTGTAGCAATGGATTTAGGGATCAAGCAAGTATTTATCTTAGCCCTCTTTAATCCCACTGAGGTGTTTAAGATAGCCTCCGTATTAACATTGAGTCCCAGATTCGAAGTCCTCGGACCAGTAGGTATTTATGCGTTTAAGACATTTGGAAGAGAAGGATTATTCTATCTGCTTCTTTCCGTTATGGCCTTGTGGATATTAATTCCTTTGGGATACGCCTTTCTTTCCTTTAGTGTTTTAAGAAGAGAAGAATTATGAAAAGTATACTAACTATACTGTTGTTACTATTTTTAATTATTTCTTGTAAAAACGATTCTGAAACGAAACCAATAGAGATTTTTTATGGGCAGGATATTTGCGAAAGATGCAAGATGATAATAAGCGAAAAGGATTATTCAGCTCAATATATTTTGCTGAGGGGAAAAGAAAAGAAATTCGATGATATTGGATGTATGATCCACTACATGTTTGAGGAGAACAACAAGGGAGACGAAATTCTCGCTATTTACGTCAGAGATTATAATTCAAAAGATTGGATCAACGGAC
>JALLOG010000100.1 GCA_027717645.1 Desulfobacterota bacterium AH_259_B03_O07 | reverse complement strand
TTTGCTCTCCTTCCTCGGCGTTTCTAGTATCCTCTTTGATGTTTTCCTCTTCATGAACATCGTCCTTTTACAACTCGGTGCCAGGCATGAATTTTGATGTCTTTGGAGCCTTTACCTTTCTCTATAAACATTTTGTTTTCTTCTAAGTAGACATTAGACATCTTAATGTTGGTAAGCTCTTGGACTCTAACTCCAGAGAAGAATAGATGATCCTCAAGAGTACATAAGCAAGGGGTCAAGTCTACAATTGACAATACTATTGAATTACTTTTCTTGCTCCCCGCGATCTTCTCAATTATCTTTGTCACTTCCCTCATTATGAATTTCCTCTTTTTTGTCCTCTTTCTTCTTTTCGTCCACGTATCCTCGTTCTTCAAGGATCGCGGCTATTAGTTCTTCGTCACACATGGGAATATACCTATTATATTACAGAATTAAGAATTTCGGAACTAGCCAATATATTTTTAAAGGGGACGCAACACTTTATTTAGAGGACAAGATCGCCGCAGGGCTTTATTTGAGAGTGTCAGGATTAGCCTAATTGATTATTATGAGTATTGTGGAGATTTGATTCTTTTAATAAATTGGTTTATTCGAATAAATCGGAGTGAGTACCGGTCCTTTCAAAAATAATAATTCTTTTTTCCACCTTATAAATTAGCAACCAGTCAGATTCTATATGGCATTCTCTTCTACCTTTATAATCCCCTATCAATTTATGGTCTCGATGAATTGCATCCAATTTTTTCCCCTCTAATCGCGCTCTAACAATGATCTTCAGCTTTTCTAAGTTTTTTTTTCTTCTTTTTGCCCTTTTGATATCTTTTTCAAATTGTTTTGTGTATAAAGGCTTATACATTAAATGCCTAATTTTTTGAACATATCGTCAGCGTCCTTAGCAACGATTAGGTTTCTACCAGCATCAGTGTCTTCAAACGTTCTTAAAGTAGTTGATTTTGGTATGACAACTTCAAATGGTAGACCTTTACGTAATATCACCTGCTTGTAGAATAGAGTTATCGCCTGAGTTGTCGTAATACCCAATTGTTCAAAAAGGTTTTCTGCTCGGTTCTTTAACTCAGGCTCTATACGAGCCCTTACCGTAGACGTTTTTCCCATGGATTATCACCTGTAAGATTATAATAATACATTGTAGCACAAATGGGATACAATGCAATAAAGCGAGACAAAGGGAACGCACCCCTTTTAATCACCAATCCTCTGCTTTGGCCTCCCTTGTGCTAAGGCCTGGGGGCAGGCTTCGGTTATTTCATTACTCTGTTTAATTAATATTTTTTTCTTTCAGGCATACCCTATGCTTATGTTCATAAATTCCTAAAATTACGCATTTCCTTAATCAAATTGGTTTTATATACTTAAGCTGATTGAATACGAGAGAATAATGAAAAGTAGAATAAGGCCTATTACTTTTTTGGTACCAATTTTATTTCTCAGTTTAATATTCATGGATAGTTCTTATGCAAAGGACGATTTTTATACCAAGACCGCTGTTGATAAGATTTCTGACGATTCTTCAAGGTTTTTAAAGGAAATAACAAATGAATCGAAAGTTAATCCCCGAAAATCGATACCTCGTAATTTAATCTGCAATGCAAAATGCTATGTTGTAATACCATCAATAAGGGTCGATGAAACCAGAAAAGAGTACGAAGGAGAGGGGCTACTCAGTTGTCATAAACAAGCTTCTAAAGGACTTGGACCACCCATTTTTTATAAGATAACCGATATTAAGTCCTATTATGAGGCTGAAGGTGGACTTGTTACATTGGTTATGACTGAGGATGGCGTGAATTCTTTATTGACAGTAGAAATGAAACTTAGTCCCGATAGGACAGCTAAAGGTAACATAGGGTTAGAACATCATGACAAAAATCTAAAGGCCTTCATTACGTACTCAAAGCTTAAAGATGGCCAGATAGAAGGTTACGATCTAAGCAGTAGTAAATTTGTCTACGATGGCGCAAAAACGTACAAAGCTTATGAAGAAAGGCTAACTCCTAGTGAAATCCTGTTTCATGGAGAAGCCATCCCTTCGCCTCCACCCCCGAGACTCGCCAAATTTAACAATTTGCTACAGGAGTGGGAAAAACTGTGTAAATGATAGCTCGAAATACCCTTTTATTCCCCGATATTTCTCTGTCAAACCTACTGCAATAATAAAGAGAAGGTATCTCCCCTTTTTTCCAGTATTTTATAACTTCTGTGGAATCATTGACTTATTTCAATTGCTCCAGTAGTCATTCCTTCTATAAACCCAAAGGATCGAGAAGAGGGATCAACTAAAAGAACGCGACCTTCCCCACTGGCAGTATAATTGCCACTTGCACCTTCAAACTCTCCCGTACCTACCACTATATTACTTGTGAAAATAAAACTGAATGAGTCATCTGGTGGATCACCACGACATACGGTCCCACCAGAACGTATAGACTGTAAAGAGCCTGTATCCGTAATCAATACTTCGGCACCACTAATTATGTTGGCTATAGTACCAGGATTGCCCAATGGAGTAGTACAAGTAACCACAGGATCAGATTTAACCGTCTCACCGATGGCATGATTGGTATTATTGCCCAGTTCGGGACTCTTACCCAGCTTTATTGTCGCCAAAGAACCAACACTGTCCTGATTCGTGTCTATCGGGCTAAACTCCAATGAACCTTCAAAAGCGTTTGTGAAAGGAATAGTTAACTCCTGAGCTTTGCTTTTCTTGTCGTTATCACAACCAAATGCAACGCCTAGAACTAGAACCAAGATCACACTCAAGGCAATTTTGAAACACTTCATTTTGACCTCCTTTGATATATTGTGATGCCTTCGTAATCCATTGTAATATTATCTCATTTGAGAAACATTGCAGCTCCGGGGTCTTAACCTTATACCGGTTACGGTCGGGGAAGTCTACAATTGACAAATTATCGTAAAACTTCCCCAATTTCTTTAATCATTTTATATGATTCGTTATTCCCTGACATTTCTCTCTCAAACCTATTGCAGCTCTGGATTAGTTACGCGATCGGCCGTGGCGAATAACTTGCAAAAAGATGGATTACAGCTTCACCGTATAGGTTATTTACTTTTTTATGGACGTCCCTATTCTTCTCTAAGGAAAAATACATGGGACTATAAGCCTATTTTGCACTCTGACTCAGGGAATGTTTATGTATTGGATGATTATAGGAAGTAGATTTATTGTGTCATACTAATTAATATAATAATCCTAAAGGAGGCAATTACACATGGAAATCGTTGAAAACCTAGTAAAAACATCTCTAGGAGAAATTGAGAAGGTGCTTACCGCAAGAACAGTGGTTGGAGACCCAATAACTATAGAGGATATCACTCTCATTCCAGTGATAAGTGTCGGCTTTGCTTTTGGCGCCGGTGGTGCTGAAGGTAAGGGTGAGTCCAAATCCAGGGGCGAAGGCGCTGGGAGTGGCGCTGGAGGAGGTGCCTGGGTTAGGCCTAAAGCTGTTATTATCATCGACAAGGAAGGGGTGAGGATAGAGCCGATCATGGCCGGTATGTCCTTTGCGGTGGAAAAGATGGGTGAGGCAATACCCCGGATGGCGGAAATGTTTATGAAAAAAAGGGAGGAACGAAAAAAGGAAGGATAGAATCAATTGTGGGCCATCGCTACTATAATTAGTCTTACCGTACTCATCTTCTTAGTTTTTTGCATTCCTGTTTATATGTCGTTTCATATTGAAACCGATAGAAGCCCAAAGTTCAGGATGAGTCTGTTGTTGTTCTTTGGTCTCGTTAGTAAGGAACTAGGGAAGAGAGAGAAGCCGCAAGGGAAAAGTAAATTGGCTGAAAGAATGCCAAAGCGAAAAAAGAAAGGATTACAACCAAAGACTTTTCTGAAAATCCTAGGAACCAAAGGCCTGCTAACACAATTGAAGCGTTTACTAAGAAATACTGTTGGTTGTCTGAAAATTAAGGAACTCCGGGCAAACTTCAGAATAGGATTCGATGATCCCGCTGACACCGGAATGCTTTTTGCCCTTATTGGACCTGCTATCTTATTTTTGAATTTAGCTTGCCGTCATCCTATAAGGGTAACGCCGTCTTTTGAAGATGAAACTGTCATCAAAGGCTATTTCCATGGGACTTTAAGATTACGTCCTATCCAACTGATTCCACCTTTCGTAATATTTGTCTTCTCGTTGCCCACAATTAAGGCTTTGAAGGTACTTGCTTTGACGAAATGGTAAAGAAAGAAGCAACAATTGACAATGCAGTATTCATTGACGGACTAACGATAATCCCGGTAGTAGCCGTATCCCTGGACCATTTGCTGTTTAATAATTTTGCTACGGTTTATGGATTTAAAGAACCAGTTGCTTTCATAATAGTTTCCCCAGCGGGAAAAAGAGCATTCAGGATTACTGGAGAAGAAGTTTCAATAGAGCAGCTTGTCGAAGAGTGTCCAGAAATAAAAGAAATGTTACAGAGATTCTAGTCTTTGGACTGAAACATGGGTGGGGTCATTGCTTGACTTTGTAGTAAAGAAAATGGGGACGCAATCCTTTTATATAAACAGGAACTATCTCTATTTTTAAAGTATGTAAGAAAACTACTCAGAAACAAATACAGTCCCAAGATCAACTTTTGTAACAGTTGTTGCCTGGATCTTCATAATCATTGGCGGTTTTCTTTTGTTCCGCTGGATGATAAAGCGCTTGTTCCCGGGGCTGATTAGAAACTAACTTTCAACATTAAAAGGGGTGCGTTCTCTTTTATAGCGCGGCGTTTGCATAAGCAAGCAACATGACGAGCAAAATTTTGTCAGACCGATTCGCTTGTTGTACGCGTTCATTTTTGGCCGGCCGGGTAAGACACTTTTTCTTCATTCAAAATGATTATTTTCTCGTCGGCCAATCTTTTTATAATTTTATCGATTTTAACACTATCCATTTCATTCCTTGATGCGACAAATGCCTTCAATGTTCGAATTCTTTTTGGCCTTCTTGCCAGATCAATTTTAAGCAGCATCCTAAGTGTCTTTGCAAATATACTGTCGTCATCCACTTCCTTGCCGGTTATAAAATCCTGTAATTGAGTTATTCTCTTACATTGTATTCCGGAATTTTCCAAATACCTCACGAGCGGATCAAAACCTTTATCTTTGGATAAAATGAAAAACGATGCTTGCCTATGAATAGCAGATAACTTTCCAAGATAAAAGGAAATATGAAAATCAAGGGCATTTCTCCCACTTCCCTTAATTTTGATCCATTGAACCCGATTTCCATAGGGCTGGGTCGCTCTAACCAGGTCATAATCAATTTTATTCTGGTTATCTCCCGCGAAAATAAACACATTTTGATTTTCATGAATCGCAGGGATTCCAGCAGGCCGAACATTTTCAAAATCGATAAGCAGATATTCTGTTACACTCATGTCATTCCTGCATTTCTTCTCAATCCCTGTAACTACGAATTAGACAGCAAAAATGCAGGATAATAACCAAAAAGAGATGCTATTCTGCAAATCATTGCCTAATCTAACTAAGATCTAGAATACAAAAAACCTGATTTTAGGTCAAGAAGAGAGAATGAAAAATAAATGGTGACAGCCACTAATTTCCAAATAAAGGGGACGCATGTACTAGCTCACTAATTCGGTAACTTTTTGTAATTTATCAAATGGTGTTTCATAATTTAATCCACCGTGTCTTCTAAGATGATTATATTCAAAAAGAAAATTCCCTAGATTCAGGATAACATCTTTTTCAGAGTCAAATTTATTCGGATAAAAGAACTCCTTCTTCACTATCTTGAAAAATGCTTCTATCTTCCCATTTGTTTGCGGCCTATTCGTTCTTGTATATATATGCTTTATCCCTAACTGTTGACACATTACTTCAAAAGGATGTTCATATCTTAGCTTGCCCCTAAATTCAGGTCCATTATCTGACATTATTGACTCAAACTCAAAGTTATAGATCTGTTTAAACCATGACAGGGAACGAGCCGTGAAATAGGTCAATGTTGATGCTTTCTTATCCTTAAGTATCTCAGCATAACTAATGCGTGTACAGTCATCACAAAGAGCTGCAATATAAAGCTCTTTTATCTTAAGAGAGTATCGTATGTCTTTGGGTACCTTACTTAAATCAATGTGAGCTAATTCCCCTGGAGCTTGCTTCTCATAACGCTTAATAATCTTCTTGGCAGCTCCGTTCAAAGGATAACGTGCCTTTATTCTATCCATAGTAGCCGGTGATGGTGTTTTATCTAAGTAATATGGTTTAAATAAAAGAACTAACTCATATCGATTGGATCCAAAGCGCCTGTAAGCTTTTATGATATTTCGTTCTACCTCTTTAGGTGTTCTACGACTCCCTGGCTTTGCACCCCGTTTGTGAGGTAGAAGTGACTCTGGCTTTCGTCCACCTTCTACCCATTTACAGTAATAACGACGTAGCTCTTTTTTTGATATATGGTGAGCTTCACATAGATTTTTTACGAATTTAAATGGTCTTGGCGTTACTTTGGCTCTTGTTCTCTCGTATTCATTAAGAATGGGAATCCATCGCTTTACAATAACAATATCTTGATATTTCATTAGGCCTCCCTTGTCTAACTAATTATAGCAAAAGAGTTACCTAATTATTGAGCATCTACAACGCACCCCTTTTTAATTCTATTTTTGCTCTTCTTCCTCGCTGTTTCTAGTACCCTCTTTGATGTTTTCCTCTTCCTGAATATCCTCTTTCTTCTTTTCGTCCAGGTATCCTAATTCTTCAAGGATCGCGGCTATTAGTTCTGGATCACACATGGGAATGTATTAATTATATTCTAGAATTGCGAGTTTAGGAATTAGGTAAAATACAAAATGGATTCCCGATAAAATCATTCAGGGATGACAATATTAGATTGCTTCGGTGATCCTCAAAATAATAAAGTATTTGTAGAAATGAACACGTTAGTTGTTAAAAGATCAGGCATGATAAAAGACGCAGTTCTATCGAAAGATAGAAGATATCGTTATGCGCTTTGGAGGATTTGGAACGAAGAAAAGCCCGTGGTTATGTTTATTTGCTTAAATCCTTCTACTGCTGATGAAGAGCAAGATGATCCAACTTTAATACGCTGTATATCTTATTCTAAACTTTGGGGTTATGGTGGAGTTATCATTTCCAACCTCTTTGCTTTTCGGACAACAAATCCTGGAGATCTAAAAAACGTGAAAGATCCGATGGGTGATGAAAATGATAAATGGTTAAAATCTTTATCAGAAAAAGCTGACATAATTGTAGGCGCGTGGGGAAATCATGGTGAATTATTATTAAGAGGAAAAGCGGTAATTAATATTTTTGAAGAAATGTATTGCTTAAAAATTAATAAAACCGGACAACCGGCCCATCCACTTTACCAGCCGAAAAATTTGAAACCAAAAAAGTTTTTAATTTAAAACTATAATTTTATTGTAAGAATTGGTGTCGGGGCTTGACATGAGACTTTAGTGAATAACATCCTATTTTTACTGAAAAATCAAACCGCTCAAGTCTGCAATTCACAATACGGCACATGATTTAAAGGTGCTATCTTTTGATCAACTTTTTAAAATTGAAAAAAAGTACCGCTCCCTTTTGTCGAGCTCAATTTAGAATGAACCAATGAAGTACGTGAGGGTTTTTTGCGATTCTAATGATCTCCTTTCCCCTGAAGCCCTATAAGCCTAATTCTAAAATTACATAGGGCCCTAATATCGGGGGTCAGGTCAGTTGAGAAAAAGGGGTAAATTCTATACCATTCGCCTATTCAGCCGGGGAAATGTTGTGGTTTAAGCGAAACAGGTTAGTCGGATCGTACTTCTTTTTTATCTCCCGTAACCGATCATAGTTGGGACCGAAGGTAATACGCACCTGGCTCTCACCCTCTTCATGAAATCCCGCGTGGTTGAGGTAGACCCCTCCGGAGGAAAAGCGTTTGAAGTCCGCCCATCTTTCACGCGTCCAGGCTACGTTTCGCTCGGAATCACGAGGGTCTATCCACCCCGAATTAAGCTCCAGCATGTAGGGCGCGCCCCTATCACCGAAGGCTGTCTGATCCGCAGCCACACGGCTGCTCGCGCCGCGAAGATCATGAACAACAAACATTATTCCCCTTTCGGGGCGTCCTTTAAACGTGGCTACCAGCGTTTCGATGACGTCGTCACTGAATGAATCCAGGTAGAGTGATCTGAAGTAACAAAGCAGTGTTCCTTCAGGCCAGAGCGCATCGAACATGCTCTGGATTGTCGTGTAGGGCATCGGGCCGCTATTATCGAGTAGCGGTGTACCTAGCGCTCTTAGGGGTTTCACAAATCGCTCTCCCTCTTCTACGGGACCTGAGTAAACGCCAGCCGGGATAGCAACCGCTTTCCCATGCAGCTCGGAAGGGAAAGAAGGGAGGGGTGGAATGTTAAACATGACAAACTGTGAGGTAAAATCGTCAGGCGCTGATTCCATGAAGTCACGCCAGCTCTGCAAAATACGACTAGCCTGCTCGGCCGGATACATCGGCCCGCAAAACATCAACATAGGACCGACAGGGTGTAGTCGAAACTCAAAGGTGGTAACTATGCCAAAATTACCGCCGCCGCCGCGAACCGCCCAGAAAAGATCTGTATTTTCGGTCTCGCTAGCACGGTGGAATTGCCCGTCGGCAGTGATAACACCGACTGAAAGAAGATTGTCTATGCTGAGGCCGTACTTGCCTCTTATCCAGCCGAATCCTCCGCCCAGAGTGAGCCCGGCAATCCCGGTTTGGGATATGATTCCGGCAGGGGTAGCAAGACCAAAGGCCTGCGTCTCCCTGTCTAGGTCACCCAGGGTAGCCCCGCCCTCCACGCGGGCAGTCCGCCCTGCAGGGTCTACCAGTACGCCTCTCATAAGCTTAAGGTCGATCATGATGCCGCCGTCGCAGGTAGAGCTCCCCGCCACGCTGTGCCCGCCACCCCGAACCGCCACCAGGAGGCTGTGTTCGCGGGCAAAGTTCACAGCGTCAATAACATCGGCTACGCCTGAACATCTAACGATCAGCGCCGGGCGCTTGTCGATCATGCCGTTGAAAACTACCCGGGCTTCCTCGTAACCCTTGTCGCCCTGGCTCAGCACTACGCCCCGAATGGAATCCCTGAACCCCTTCAGTGTAGCTTCGTCCAGAACCATCTCCTTTCCCGTGATAGTCATTATCTGCATCATTCTGCGTAGCCTGCTAATTTTGTATATATATGAAACTGTTTGATACTGCTACTAAGGTTAATAATGGAAAATCTCTCATTTTACCATTCTCTTTTAGGTTAATTAGGGATAAGGGGTCACCCATTAGCCAGTCCCTGTCAATAGGGAAAAAACATTCCTTGCATACGATTTGATGGATATCCTATGTTCCTTGCTATATTATCCGGGACACTACCATATTTTTAAGATGATCTTTTACGATATCCACTCAAAGTTGATATACTATACGTATATTATACGTATTATAATCACACGCAAAGAAAACTAACAATTTCTATAGACGAAAAAGTATATGAAGCATTGCATAAAGTCATTGGCAAGGGCTCTATCAGTCAATTCATAGAACATTTAGTTCGACCCCACGTAATCGATAAAGAATTAGAATCAGCATATAAACAGATGGCAGAAGATGAGTGTCGTGAAACCGAGGCATATGAGTGGTCAGAAGCCACAATCGGGGACGTTAGCGATGAACCGAGGTGAGGTATGGTGGATTAATTTCGATCCATCTGTAGGTGGAGAAATCAAAAAGAAAAGGCCAGCAACAATCTTAAGCAATGACGTTTCAAATAAATATTTGAACAGAATTCAAGCAGTCCTTCTCAGCAGCAATATTGATCGTCTTTATCCAAGGGAAGCCTACGTGACATTAAATATCAACCAAAATAAGGCTATGGCAGATCAACTTACCACAGTAAGTAAATCAAGATTCGTTAATTTAGTTGGAAAGATATCAACTTCAGAAATGCGAAATGTTGAAAAGCCCATTATCGTACAACTTGGGATATCAATTTGACCGCATTTATCCCCTCCGAAAAAGCTAAAGTCAGGCTTGAGTAATTGAATAATTGTAAAATTGAACAACGGGGTCGTGTCTCCACATTTGCAGTTTGAATACTTTTACACTGACAATAATCTGCATTTGGTCAAAATCGGAATCATTGTGAAGTAATAAAAGGTTGTTTTCCAAAGCTGTCTGTGCGATCAAACAATCTATAGTGCTGGTAATATTCATTCATCGTTTTCTGCGTTTGAGGAAAACCTTTGCAGCTGCCGCATGGGATTCCCTCTTGTTTTTCGGACTATAGAACCTTTGTGTGTCGGGATACTTCTTAACCGTATTAAAACCTCTCTCATTCTTCACTCCTTATAATTGGCCTACGGATAAAATGGTATAATGCTTCGTTAATGAAAGCATTACGTGTACTATGCATGATTCATGATGCAGGATGCATGATAATAGATTCATGATAAAGGAGGAATACATTGTCAAATAATACCCTTAGAGTGGTGGCGAGGCTGTATGCCAAGCCAGGAAAGGAAAATGAGCTTCGTTCTTTGCTCATCGGACTGATTGAACCGACACACAAAGAACAGGGATGTAGATCTTACGAGATGCTCGAAAACATAGAAGATCCAGCCGAGTTTACATTCGTAGAAGAATGGACGGACGAGTCACGACTGCTTACACATTTCGAAACTGACCATATACAAAATGCATTGAGTAAATTTCCTGATTTGCTTGCCAGCGAGCTGGATGTTAGGAAATATCACAAAGTCGCTTAAAAAGCATTAAAAGGCAAGTGGACGATTCAGGATCCATGATCCATGTTCATAAGGTAAATGTTTGTCCGAATCAAACAATCCCTAAGTCCCTCGCCCACCAAAGAGCGTTAAGAAAAGATGAGACCTCACAGTAAATAAGCAGTAATAAAAGGACTTCTATTATCTCTTCCTTGGTAGCACCTTTATTCATTGCCTCTTTTACATGAAATTTAAATCCGCTCTCGAACTTTTGAGCTCCCAGAAGGCTTATTATGACAAGCTCTTTTGTTTTTTTATCCAGCCTGGGGCGCTCCATGATATCACTGATTACTGCTCCAAACTTGTCGGATAATTCTGGAAACTTCTCCATAAACTGCCTATATTCAGGTATCGGTTCCTGCTCCCATATAGCCATAATCAAAGCCTCCTATTAGAATTGGACTCAAAGAAAAAGGATGAACCCCTTTTTAATCTTATATGTCAGTCTTCGTCTTTTTTGTGCTCTTTCTATTCATCCTTCTTTTCTTTGCCGGAATCAATTTCTCCCATTTCTTCGAGAATAGCAGTAATTATCGATATGTCACACATAACTAATCTCACCTACCGTTGAACTTCCTTTAACCCCGCTTTTCTTCATTAATAATACATTATCAATATAACAATGACACGTGTGACGCATCACTTTTTGAAATACCGGATTACCGATTACTACATTTGGGAATCACAGAATGTGAGATTGCTTCGCTAGCGCTTGCAATTGTAGATGTTACGTAATTTGGGGAAAGAATTTGTAAATCTTAAATTATTTTACTTTGCCTTGATACAAAGTAACAAAAATCAAGGGCTGTCAAAAAATTAGGATTTATTAAAT